>JBBQDT010000005.1:0-62206 GCA_038319955.1 Gemmatimonadales bacterium
CTCATGCAGAAAATCGGGGGCGCCACTCCGTCGCCCTTCGACTGCTGGCTGCTGCTGCGCGGCATTCGGACGCTCCCGTGGCGCATGCGCGCGCACTGTGAGAACGCCATGGTCGTCGCGCAGTTTCTCGAGGCACATCCCGCAATCGAGGCGGTGCACTACCCGGGGCTCGAGTCGCACGCGGGCCACGAGTTGGCCCGCCGCCAGATGAACGACTTCGGGGGCATGATGTCCATTCAGCTTCGCGGAGGAGAGGACGCTGCGCTCGAGCTGACGCGGAAGCTCACGCTCTTCACACGCGCGACGAGTCTCGGCGGCACCGAGTCGTTGATCGAGCATCGCGCGTCGGTGGAAAAGCCGACGACCATGGCACCCGTCAACCTGCTGCGCATCTCGATCGGATTGGAGCATCCCGCTGATCTGGTCGACGACCTCCGTCAGGCACTCGACGCGGTTCCGCACCGCTGAGCGGTCGCCGGGGGCGCCGAGTTCCCCTTAGCTTCCGCATATGTCCGCGAACGCCAGACCCGCCGTCCTCCTGCTCTCGGGCGGCCTCGATTCCACGACGATGCTCGCCCTTGCCGTCCAGCAGGGGTTCGACGTGCACGCCATGACCTTCCGCTATGGCCAGCGCCATTCGTCGGAAATTGAGGCCGCGCGTCGCGTCGCTCGGGTGTATGGTGTGTCGGATCATGTTGTCGTGGACATCGACCTCCGCACTTTCGGCGGCTCTGCCCTCACCGCCGACATCGACGTGCCGAAGGACCGCAGCAGCGACGCCATCTCGCACGGCATCCCGATCACCTACGTGCCGGCGCGCAACACGATCTTCCTCTCCTTCTGTCTCGCGTGGGCCGAGGTGCTCGGGGCCACCGATATCTTCATCGGCGTGAACGCGCTCGATTACTCAGGCTACCCCGATTGTCGGCCAGAGTATGTCGCCGCCTTTCAGGCGATGGCCAACCTGGCCACGCGAGGCGGCGTCGAGGGCACGAGTCCAATGCGCATCCAGACACCGCTCCTGCACCTCACGAAGCGCGAGATCGTCGAGCTCGGCCTTTCGCTCGGCGTCGACTACTCGATGACGCTGAGTTGCTACGACCCTTCGCCCGAAGGTGTGGCGTGTGGGCACTGCGACGCCTGTCAGCTTCGCCTGAAGGGTTTCTCCGAAGCCGGCACGGCCGATCCTGCCACCTACACGACGAGACCTGTGCTCGCCGCTGGACCGGAGTGATATGCCCTACGTCGTGAAGGAGATTTTCTACACGCTCCAGGGCGAGGGACAGAATGCCGGCCGGCCGGCGGTCTTCTGCCGGTTCAGTGGCTGCAACCTGTGGACCGGGCGAGAGCAGGACCGCCACAAGGCAGTCTGCCAGTTCTGCGACACCGATTTCGTCGGCGTCGGTCCGGACGGCGGCAAGTTCCAGTCGGCCGATGCGCTGGCCGACGCAGTGCTGTCACGCTGGCCCTCGGTCGAGGAGGGTCGGGCCGTCGGAGGCACGCCGCTCGTCGTGTGCACCGGCGGCGAGCCGTTGCTCCAGCTCGACTCGTCGGCGATCGACGCACTGCATGCCCGGGGTTTCGAAGTTGCCGTCGAGACCAACGGCACCCAGCAGGCGCCGGATGGGATCGATCATATCTGCGTCAGCCCCAAGGCCGACGCTCCGCTCGTGCTGACGACGGGCCATGAGCTGAAGCTCGTGTATCCGCAGGTGCAGCCGGATGCGCAGCCCGAGCGCTTCGCCGCGCTCGACTTCGGCGCTTTCATGCTCCAGCCGATGGACGGCGCCACGGAGGAGATCACGCGGACGAACACCGCGGCGGCGCTCGCGTATTGTCTGGCGCACCCCCAGTGGCGGCTCAGTCTCCAGACCCACAAGATGCTGGGAATTCGATAGCCGTAAGCGACGAAAGGGCGATTTCCGGGTCGCGAAGTTACAATCCGCAACCTGTTGCGTCATATAGCGTTGCTGCTAAGGCTGTGAGCGCCATCACGAGGTCGGAATCACCTCGAGGTTGACCTCGGCACGATAGGCCAATAGCATCTTCGAACCTCGGTCGTGGCCACGTCGTCGCGGCGAGCTCCACTGATGCAAGCCCTACCGGCATCAGTCGTCGTTCAAAACTGGATCTCATGTCTTTTTCCGCCACGACAACGTTGCGTCATCTCGCTTTGCGATCCCTTTCGGGATGCGCACTCGTGCTGGCGTGCGCAGGATCTGCGGGAGCACAGGTACAAATAGAGGCGAAGCCGGAGGCAATCGATGCCGCGAAGCCATTCGCAGCGTGGAGTGCGTCGGTGCACAACGTTCGTGATTCACTGGTATCCATCGCACGCGCCCAGGTTGGCACCAAGTACGTTCGCGGTGGCAATTCACCTGAAGGCGGTTTCGACTGCAGCGGCCTCGTGCGCTATGTGATGGCGTCGCTCAAGGTCAGCCTGCCGCGCACCGCTCGCCAGCAGGCCACGTCGGGACTCGCTGTGGTGCGCGACACCACGCGTCTCCGGCCCGGCGACCTCCTTACGTTCGGCAAGGGCAAGCGGGGCCAGGTCAGCCACATCGGCATCTACATCGGCGGCGGAAAGTACGTGCATGCGAGCAGCGTGGCCGGCCGCGTCATTGTGAGTGACATCGGACGCAAGGCGTCGCCTCTCGTCCGCGCGTGGCGTGGGGTTCGCCGAGTGGTCGCGGGCAGCGCCGCTGACTCGACCCGCAACGGCGATAGCTGAACGTTGGTTGCCCCAGCGCCTTCGAAGTAAGGGAAGTGCAGGAAATTCAAACGGTCGCGACACCCACTAGTGGACTGTAAGCGTATTTCAGCCAGCACGAATGCGGTGCTTGGGATTATTGTAGGCCCAGCGAATGGGCTGGCAGGTCTTGTTGTGCAGCCGGATGTACTGCATGAGCTTGCGCCGGAGATCGGCGGTCGACGTAAAGATCCCGCGGGCGATCAAGTCGCGTTCGATCTTCGCAAACCAGAGTTCCACTTGATTCAGCCACGAGCTGTACGTCGGCGTGTAGTGCAGCGTGACGCGGGGGTGGGCGGCGAGCCAGTCTGCGACCGCCTGCGTTTTATGGGCGGAGAGGTTGTCGGCGATCAAGTGGATCTCGCGGCGGGGCGACTGCGTCGCGATGACCCGGTCCAGGAAGCGCAGGAACTGCGCGCTGGTGTGCCGGGCCGCCGTCATCCCTTCTACTTCGCCGGTGGCGACGTTCAGCGCGGCATACAGGGACAGGGTGCCGTTGCGTTTGTATTCGAACCCATGGCGCTCGGCGCGTCCGGGCGAGAGGGGGAGCACGGGGTCGAGTCGGTCGAGGGCTTGGATGGCGGTTTTCTCGTCCACGGAGAACACGACGGCATTCGTCGGCGGCGCGAGATACAAGCCGATCACGTCCGCCGCCTTCGTCTCGAAGTCGGGATCGTCACTGGCGAGGTAACGTTCGAGCCGGTGCGGTTTGAGCCCGGCGCGCTGCCACACTTTGGCCACCGTCACGTGGCTCACCCCAATCAGCGCCGCCATCCGGCGCGTGGTCCAGTGTGTCAGCGGCGCGGGCGGGGGTTCGTGGGTCTTGGCGAGAATCTTTGCTTCGATGCGCGGATCCAAGCGATTCGGGCGTCCACTGCGCGGCAAATCGCCGAGCGCCAGGATGCCGCCCTCCAGCACGCGCCGCTTCCACTGGGCGATGTACTTATCGGTGACCCCGTGCGCCGCGCAAATCGCCGCGTACGTCTCGCCATCGGCCAGCGCGAGGACGACGCGGGCGCGCCGCACCAAGCCCGCTCCCAATGTCGTCGACCGCAACATGCTGGCGAGAATCCGCCGGTCCTCCGGCGCGAGTTCGAGTTCCATGATCGCAGAAAACATGCATCCGCCCAGAGCAAGATGCATGCTTTCCACATTTTACTTACGTTCCACTAGTGTCGCGACCGTTTGATTTTCAAGGACGCGCCTTCAACACGCCTGAACCCCCCGCGCGAGCGCCCGTAAACCGGAAATCCAGCAGCCCCAATGAATCGACTAACGCTGCAGCGCGATGCATCGGATCCACCAACATCACGCCCGGCGCCAACTGCATCGTCGACGCCAGTGACGCCTCGCTCACACGCCCATTGCGGTCGATCGTCGCGCACAGCACCCCGCCGCGATTCAACGGCTCCTTGAGCGTAAAGGGACCATACGTCAGCAGGTTGCCCAGCGAATAGGCGATCAGTGCGCCGCGCTCGCGCCACTCGAGCGCTCGCATCACGTGGGGGCCGTGGCCCACCACGAGCGCGGCGCCGCCACGCACCGCCGCATCCGCGAACGCGATCGGGTTGCCACGATCGATCTTCAGGAAAATCTCTGTCGCATTTCTCGTCCGCTGTGCACCAATCCCCTCGGCGCCGAGATGCATCGTTGCGATCACCACCGGGTAGCGCGCCGCCGCACGCGCGACGTGGCGGTACACTGCCGCCGTATCCCGCGCGTCCGGCGACTCGGCTGACGTGTAGAACCCCAGCACGCCGATCGTGTCGCCTGCGGGAGTGGGCACCGGCGTCGCGAGCGTGTCGGCGCCCGTCACGAGGACGCCGGCGCGCGCCAGCAACGCCATGGTCGTGTCGCGACCTTCAGGGCCGGCGTCGCGCGAGTGATTGTTCGCCACGTTGCCGACGACCTTCTGCCGACGCGCCACATCCCGGATGGCAAATGCCGCGGCGACCGGCGCCCGAAACGCATAGCAGTTCGTCGACAGCTTTCCACACTTGCCAGGCGACGTCCCACTCCCGATCGCCGACTCCACGTTGAGGAGCACCACATCGGCGCCGTCGACGAGCGGACGCAGTGGTGCGATGAGACTGTCGGGTGCATCGCTTCGCTGGTAGATCGTACGCAGCCTCTGCGACGCCACGCGCGACCACTCTCGGTCGAGATTGGTGCCGAGCGTGACGTCGCCACCCGCGCAGACGCGAACGGGACCGGCCAACTCGCTTGTGGCCAAGGTGTCGTTTCGCGCGCTGGGCAACACGCTGCGAAGTCGGCTCGCTGTGACTCTCCTCGCCGGCGGCTTCGACACCACCGCACTGTCTCGGCTGGCACGCGCCACACGAATGCTGTCGGCGGTTCGGCTCGCAGCTGGCGTGGGAGCCGGCGCGGGTGATGGAGGGCCACTCGGCGTCGACGTCGCCGGCTGACGCGGAGGGGGTGCGGATGCCGGCGCTGGTGCGGGTGCCGGCGGTGGCGACGCACATGCGAACGCGAACACCGTGAGCAGGACTGCTGCTATCTTCATCCGTCAAAGCTTTGCGGTCGCGCACACGGCGTCAATCGTACCGAAGAGAGAGGGAGGACGATCGGATGGGAGATGTCATCATCGCCAGCTTCAGCGAGCTGAACGCCTTCACGTCGAGGCGCGACTTTCTGCGCCTTATGGGTGCCGGAAGCGCGCTGGTGCTCCTGCCGGCACTCTTCGCCGCGTGCGAGGACGGCAGCAACGCGGCCGGTATCAGCGGTCCCGGCACTGGCGACACCCTCACCATCGACTTCGCTCTCGGCGATGTGGCCGTGCTGCAGTTCGCCTACATGCTCGAGCAACTCGAGGCGGACTTCTACTCGCGCGTCGTGGCCAGCTTTGACGGTTCGGACATTACCAAGGCCGAGCAGGCTGTGCTCGGGGACATCCGCAATCATGAAGTCCTGCATCGCGAGTTCCTGAAATCCGTTCTCGGCAGCAACGGGAGCTTCACCGTCGCGCCGCTCTACGGCACCTTGAATTTCGTCAACCGCGCGGCGGTGCTTGCCGCAGCAAAGGGATTCGAGGACCTCGGTGTCGCCGCGTACAACGGCGCCGCGCAATACATCTCCGACGTCAACAACCTGCTCATCGCCGGCAAGATCGTCTCCGTCGAGGCGCGTCACTCCGCTGCCATCCGCGATCTGCTCTCACCACTTGGCAGCGACTTCGCGCCGACTTCGTTCGACGACGCGTTCAGTCCCAGCAAGGTCGCGTTCATCGCGCAGCCGTTCATCGAGAACAGGATCGAGTTCGCAAATGCACCATCGGTCTTCGTCCCTGGGCCGAATAACAATGGCTGAGCGCACGATGACCCTTGGCGATGTACCACTGGACTCAATCGATCCTGAGATCATCGACGCGGTCGAAGGGCGCGCGTCCGAGATTGTGCGGGGCGAGCCGGCGAACTCGAAGCTGCTCGCAATGCTTGCCCTCGGCTCCATTCCCATCGCGCTCGGCGCGCTGGCGAAGGACGTGTATGGTCAGGCGCCCGCCGATGTGCTCGACGTCCTGCAGTTCGCGCTGCTGCTCGAGTACCTCGAGTCGGATTTCTACACGCGCGGGCTCGCCGCCACCGGGATGATTCCAGCGTCGGATACCACGGTCTTCAGCACGATCAACACGCACGAGGCGGCGCACGTGCGTGCGCTTCAGGCCCTGATTCAGGGCAAGGGCGCCACGCCACGCACCAAGCCGACATTCGACTTTACGGCGAAAGGGAGTGTTCCCGGCTTCGCGTTTCTCGCCACGCAGTACGCGACTTTCACGATGCTCGCGCAGGCATTCGAGGACATGGGCGTTCGCGCCTACAAGGGACAGGCGGGCCGTCTCATCAACGACAAGTCGGTGTTGACGCAGGCGCTATCGATTCATTCCGTGGAGGCCCGCCATGCGTGCGAGGTCCGACGGCTGCGCGGCAAGAAGGGATGGATCACGCTCAACGACCGCGACGACCTGCTGGCCTTCACGCAGCCCGTGTACGACGGGGAGCAGAGTACGACACAAGGCAGCGTGAACATGTCCACGTTCGCCACCAACTTCGGGGGCGATGCGGGCGCCAGTCAGGCGTTCGACGAGCCGCTCACCATGGCGCAGGTCTTGGCGATCGTGACCCCCTTTCTTGCCTGAGCCGCGCTCAGCGCCGCGTCAGTAGCCACTCACGACTGCAGCGCGTCCGCGGCCGTCATGTCGGTAGCACGCCTGGGCGTTGCGCGCGGGGGCACTGCCTGCCATCTGGCCACGCGCGCCGGCCTGAAGCGCCGCGATACCGGGCGGCGGCAGGATCCGGCCCAGTGCATCGCGGCCCGTCGCGTTCCGCGCAGCCTCCGCGTCGTTGACACGCTGTTGTCCGCAGGCGCGCAGCACGCGCTCGTACCCGTTGCCGAAGTTCACGAGCACCGATCCGTCGGACAACACGAGATATTGTCCGCCCGAGATGAGCGACCCGTCCTGGGTGTAGTAGTACGTCGGCTGGATGACCTGCACCGGGGCCGGAGCCGGCGCCGCTGTTCCGGCGTAGCCCACGCGAGGGCGCGCGGGCGCCGGTGCCGGCGACGGCGGTGGAGACGCGGCGCGGCGTTTGTCAGGTTCCTGGCCCTGTAGCGTGGCAGCAAAGCTGAGGGCGACCATCGTCATTCCAGCGAGTCCACGCATTTGAACTGCCTCCAGCTACTCAAAAGGACTTGATCCAGATGCCGACGTCGGCGCTGTCTCTGTACCGCGGCGCGAGGAGTCTGTTCCCTGCCCCACTACCGTCTGACGATCTGCCCTCTGATCTCGCCACCGGGAAAGGCCGCAGTATGCAGATTCACGTAGGCCGCGCCGTTGTCGAGCAGCGTTCGCAGCGAGTCGCCGGAGATGGTGATGTTGCCCTGCGTGATGGGTCGAGAAAGATCGATGGATCCCGCCGCGACGGTGCCCGATTGTGCCAGAATCGTCAACGGCACGATCACCGGACCGATCACCCCCGCGCTCCCGATGTGGACGTGCCCTACCGTGAGCGGCGTCGCGAACCCTGAGACGTCCACCGTGTACGTGACGTTCGCGCCCAACCGACTGAACGTCGCTGTACCAGCGGCCGTCGTTGGCGCCGCCGGCACCTCGCGAGCGCCCACCAACACCGCGAGATACGTCGCGGTATTGTCCGCGGGCGCAGTGTCGTTCCCGCAGCCAGCGAGGATCGCCGCATTCGCGAGCACGCACAGTACCGTTACGCGTCGCACTCTCGACGCCGCGGATCGCTACTGCGGCAACCGGATGCGGTCGCCGCCGATGGTGATCACGAAGTCGTCGCGACGGTTCTTCGCATACGCACCTTCGGTAGTGCCTTGATCGACGCTCCGCTCCTCACCGTAGCTCACCACGTCGAATCGCGCATTGTCGATCCCCTGCGACGCCAGATACCGGCGCGCAGCATTCGCTCTTCGCAGTCCGAGGGCGATGTTGTACTCGTTCGAGCCGCGCGCATCCGTGTTGCCCTCGATACGAATGCGTATGCCTGGATTGGCGCGCAGCAGGGGAAGCTTGCTGTCCAGTGCATCCTTCGCATCCTCACGAATCTCCGATTGGTCGTAGTCGAAGTAGATCGGCGCGTTGATCAATGAGCGCGCATCGGGCACCGCACGCGCCGCCGAGTCGCGAGCCGCACGTGCGCGATTCGCCGCATCGATCGAGTCCTGACGCAACCGATTCGCGCGATCGATGGAGTCCTGTCTCGCGCGAGCACGATCCGCCTCGCGATTGTCCACGACAACCGCGGCGCGAATTGGCGTCACCGTCTCCGTCCTCCGCTCCGCGCCAACCAGCAAGCTCAGTCCTGCGCGCGCCTCGAAGTTCACATACGAGCTGGTGGTCGTGATTGCGCCGCCTACCGGCGGGATCACCTTTCGTTTCGCACCGGGCGCGATCATGCTCGCGACGTCGAACCGAATCGCGAGCGCGCTTGCCAACATGGCCCGGAGACCGATCGCGGGAGCGATGACGAAATCCGAATGCTGGTTGACGCGACCGCTGCCCGCACCGGCGCTGAGGATGATGGCGTTCCCCGCCATGGATCCCCACGGGATGTTGTAGTTCAACCGCCCTACGTAGTAGTTGACATGCGGCTTTGCCGGACCCGCGGGCTCGGCATCGGCTTGTGAATACGATGCTTCCCCTTCAATCTGCCATCGCTCCCAGAGGAACACGCCGACTCGGCCACCTGCGCCGCCGCCCAGTCGCTTCGTCATCAGGTCTTCATCGAGCCGGTCGAGCTGGAGAAAACCGCCCACCTCCAGGGCTCCCGCCCGCTGCGCCACTGCGGTCGTCGTGGGAACGACAGCGATTGCCGCGAATGTGCACACGGCGAAAAGGCGGGCGATCGTGTTCACTCTTTGTTCTCCCTCGCGCGAGGTCAGTTGCCGCTTGGCTTCCCGGGGCGCGCGCTTCCGCCATCCACAACATAGCGCCAAGTGCCGTCGCGCTGCCGCTTCCACACGGTCAGGTATTTCGAGTATCGCACGATCAACGCGCCGTCATCGCGCTCGCCATTGAACACGGCATTGCCGACGGTGAATCCGAGATCGCCGCTCTTCGCCATCTCGCCGTCCACAGGATGCCAGACGAGGGAGCTCTTCCGTCCTGGCGGGCCGAATGACTCGGTGATTGCGGTCGGTCCAGTGATGAACTCACCAGGCCCCGAGAAAATCTGTGCGTCTTGCGCGGCAAATCGCCCAAAGGCCTCACCGGTTCCGAGTTTCGTGGCGTCACGCGAGAAATCCGTATCGGCGCTGCGGATCGTCTCCAACTCTCCCCGCTGGCGGGGCATCTGAGCATCGGCGACCACCGCATCTGCCGCCGCGCTTGGCAACGCCATGGCTGGCGGCGGCGAGCCGTACGTCTCCGCATAGCCGGCAATGCGCCAACCAGCTGCCTCCTTGCGCCAATAGGCGATGTACCGGTCGACGCGAAGCGCCGGCGCGCCCGTCTGCGCCACGCCGAAGATGGCATAGCCATAAGTGAAGCCGCTCAGGAAATCACTGCTCGCCTCTGCCCGCACCGGTTGCCAGCGGACGCTCGCATTCATTCCAAGCGATTCAGCGGACGCCACCGCGCGCGCCGCGAGCTTGCCGCGCAGAATCGGCAGGCCGCCACGCAAATACAACACGTCGCTGGCGAAATTGCTCGTCAGCCCGTCTGCGAAACCCAGTCGAGTAACCGAATCGGCGCGTGCGAGGTCCGCCCGCAGCAATTCGTCATGGGCCGCCTCTGCCTCTGAGGACGGCGCCAGCAGGGCCGCGCCCGCGAACGAGGGCCCTGGCTGCCCACTGCGGCACGCAGCAGCACCAAGGACGGTGCAGAATAGAGCCCATCGAGTTCGCAGGAGCATGCGTCGTCGCACCTTGGGACCTGGTTGAGCCCGTGATCTCCCCCTTCACTCTAACCCGGGGCGACACGATTTCGCCACCGCTGGCCGGCGGAACGGGAACGGACCGACCGCAACGATGCAGGCGCAATCGGTGTAGCTTTCGTGCTGCCCACACCATCGTGGCGTGGCGCTGGAGCTGCATCGGTCGTCCATTGACCGACGCTTCCATGTTCCCAAAAGCGGCCCCGACCAACTGGCCGCGATTTTCACGCCGTTGTGACGACTCCACGAAAACGTTCGACCCGACGCAGGGGACGCGGCACCGCCGCCACCCAACTGACGTCCACATCCACCAGCCGCACCGCCTACGCCGAAACCAAGCGGTGGCTCATCCAGCAGCACGGCGCCGTCTGCGCTTACTGCGGCCGGCGTGTCCCCGCGACGACGATCACGCTGGACCACGTTGCCCCCCGTCGGGGACAGAGCGCATACGATCGACGCGACAACCTCGTCCTCGCATGCGCCGACTGCAATAGCACGAAGGCGGACATGCCCATCCTTGCCTTCCTGCTCCGCAAGCGCGAACGCGCCTCCATGCTGCGCCGGTATGGCGCCCACTTGAGCCCCATGCTGGTGGACCTCATCCGGGCGCTCGCGCCCGATGGCGACGCGCCACCGCGCGTGAAGGAGTCGTTCGACGATCTCTTCACCGATGACGAATCGCCCTACCACGAGTCGCCGTACCGCGACTAGGCGATCGTGACGCGCGGCGACGCGATGTCACCCGCTCGAATTGAAAGGCTCGCATCCAGGCGACCTCGATCAGCCATCGCGTGCAGCCATGCGCGCCACCGCGTCGTGCAGCGTCCGCACCTGACGCGCAAGTCGGTTCACCCGCGACTCCACGATGACCGGCATCGAGGCCAGGGCAGGCGTCGGCTCGATCTCCGGAACGTCGGATGGCATCGTGCCCCCTTCGAGCGCCGACGCAAGCTGTTCGAGCACCGGAACCAATGTCTCCTTTACGGAAAGAAGCGATGCTCGCGTCGTACCGTCCGCCACATGGCGGCCGATGGCCAGTGCCGCCACCGATGCGGTGAAGCGACGCGTGTAGGCCAGACAGGTGAGCGCTGGCGCCAACGGCCGCTCATCTCCATGCGCCTCGGTGATTGCCCTTTGCAGTGATTCTTCGGCATTCACTGTCGCGAGTCCGACGATGCGACGCGCGACGCGCATCGCCTCACTCGCGGACTCGCCGCGATCGTCGAACCGTTCGATCACCTCAGCCAGATACGCCGCGTTCGCCCGCATCGCCGCCGCCCCATACGCCGGAAACCGCGCGCGCTCCGGACTCGGCCACAGGAAACGTGCGCCCGCCAATGCCAAAGCGCCTCCGAGCAACGTATTGAGCACCCGCGTCCCCGCGAGACTCCAGTCGCCGGCACTGGCTTCGGCAAGCAGCACGAACGTTGGCGTCAGGAAGACGGAGAATGCGCCGTAGTTCACCGGTAGCAGCGCGACGCAACACGCCACGAAGATGGTCGCGATGACCAGGATCGCGCGTGGCTCGTGGAAGTAGGCGCCGAGTGCGGCGGCAAGCAGCGCTCCGAGCACGGTACCGAGGACGCGCTGCACTGCGCGCGTGAGCGTCACTCCGGTATACGGCTGGAGGATGACGATCGTGGTGATGGAAAGCCAGTAGCCCTTCTTCAACTCGAGCACGTCCGCGAGAGCGACGGCGATCGTCGTCACCACCGCGACGCGAAGCGCGAACCTGGCGATCAGCGAGCCAGGAGAGAACAGCGCGCGAATCATGTCCCAGACGGCAGGTTCCTCCTGCACCTCCTCCGCGGCAGGTGCTCGCCGCGGAGCAACAGCAGCCACCTCCCTCGCGTCGGGCTCCCCTCCGTTCACCACCTCCAGTGTGACCGAAGCGGAACTCGCGAATTGCGCGGCGCGATCGAGTATCACCGCCGCCTGTTCATAATGGGGATCCACGCTGCCTGGAGCCTTGCCGCGCAAAATCTCGCGCAACGAATCGCCGCTCCATTCGACGGCGATGCCCGCTGCCCTGCTCTCGATCATCACGCCGCCCGCGATCGCGCGCGCCGTGGCGACGAGCGCGTGCATCGACTCGACAATCTTGTCATGCAGGACGTCGTCCCGAACGGTGCCGCGCAGCGTTTCGCCCAGTGCCACGACGTGCGCGAAGATCTGGTCGGCCGACTCGGCGAGGATCAGCAGCCGCTCACCCCGGTCCACCTTCCCCGGACGACCGCGCCGAAGCTGAACGAGGACCGCACCCGCTTCCTCGAGTGCTGTCCGTACACTCGCGATCGGCGTGGACGACATGACCACCGGCCACTCGGCGGTTTGCTGCGCCTGGATCGACGCGAGGACGTGTTCCGCGTAGTTGGCGAGTGCGTTGTAGCAGTTGGCGATTGCCACTCGCGCGGGCCGGTATGGTCGCAGCGGCCATACCACGAGGGCAATGGCCATCGCCCAGAGCCCGCCGACGACGACGTATCCCGCCCGCACCCACAGCTCCGACAACTGCTGCGACGGAATGGCCAGCGCGACGACGTACACGGTCAGCGACGCACTCCCAACGCTGATTCCGGGATTGCCCCACACACGCAGCAGGCAGCAGATGAACGCGACGACGAACGTGACGACCAGTTGCGGCAGCAGACGACCCTGCGCCGCCGTGCCGAGCGTCGCCGCGATCGATCCGGCAAGGAGCAGCGCCGACATCGTTTGCGCACGAGCCTTGTACGATCCGCCCTTGTCGGAGAGCGCGCCGTTGAAGCCGCCGAAGCTCATCCATGTCGCCGCACCAGCGTGACCCAGGTACTGGCCCACCGCCAGCGGGACGACGGTAGCGAGCGACGCGCGAATCCCCGCAGCGTACGCGGGACGCACTGCGGATACGGTGGTCGCGGTGCGAAACGTGTGCAGCGCGCTTCGGAAGCGTGACATGCCCCAAAGCTACGCGAGGGCAATGCCCCGCACGCGAGGGATACCGCTGTCACCCCTTCCCACTGATCCCCTTCCCTCTGATCCTCTTCCCTCTGATCCTCTTCCCTCTGATCCTCTTCAGTCGATCGGCTTCAACTTCGAGATTATCTCCGCGCGATGTGATTCGAGGAACGGCGGCAGCACCACCTTTTCGCCAAGCGTCGCTTCGCTCTCGTCCACCCCGAAGCCCGGACCCTCCGATGCGATCTCGAATAGAATCCCGTTGGGTTCGCGGAAATACAGACTGCGAAACCAGAATCGGTCGACCTTGCCGCTGTTTGCAATCCCTACCGTCCGCAGGCGCTCGGCCCATGCGTCATAGTCCGCGTCAGGCGTGCGGAACGCCACGTGGTGTACGCCACCGGCCCCCTGGCGCGCGGGCGCGAGCCCCGGCTGAACGGCGACGTGCAACTCCGCGCCCGCTCCCCCAGCGCCCATCTCGTACACGTGCACGCCATGCGCGGCGTTGTCCGGATGAGCATACTCGCGCACCGGACGCATGTTCATCACCTCGCGAAGGAGGGCGTCGGTGCCCTCGAGCGCGGGCACGCTCAGCATGATTGGCCCGAGCCCGCGCACCTGGTGCGCCGCGGGAACCGGGCTCCTGTCCCACGGATGCGCTTCGCCCGCGCCGTCGTCATCCACCAGCGACAGCCGCTGCCCCTCGGGATCCTCGAAGTCGAGGGTCAGCCGTCCGTCGCGTTCGACGACCTCACCGGCGCGCACGCCATGCTCGTGCAGGTGCGTCTTCCACCACTCGAGCGAGTCCGCGCCCGCAATGCGCAGGCTCGTGCGGGCGATGGAATTCGTACCGCGTGCCTCAGCGGGCACCGGCCAGTCGAAGAAAGTGAGGTCGGTACCGGGCGTTCCCCTGGCGTCGGCATAGAAGAGGTGATACGCGCTCACGTCGTCCTGATTGACGCTCCGCTTCACGAGGCGCATGCCGAGCGGTCCGGTGTAGAAGAGATGGTTGTCGCGGATTTTTCCCGAGACCGCCGTGAGATGGTGAATGCCGATGAGGTCCATGTGATTACGCGCGGATGATCTGTGCTTCGATCTGGATCTTGATGTCGTTGCTGACGAGTACACCACCCGTCTCGAGCGCCTGATTCCAGACGAGCCCGAAGTGGCGTCGATCGATTTTGCCGGAGGCGCTGAAGCCCATGCGCTCGTGGCCCCACGGGTCCGTGCCCGCTCCTTCGTACGTGACGTCGAGCGTCACCGGGCGCGTGGTGCCGCGAATGGTGAGATCGCCAGTCATGGTGAACTTCTCCTTCGTTCCCTCGAACTTCGTGCTCTTGAACGTGACCTCCGGATAGTTCTCGACATCGAGGAAGTCGGCAGAGCGCAGGTGCTGGTCGCGCTGTTCGGTGCGCGTATCGATGCTGGCGGCCTTCATGGTGGCTTCGACGGCAGCGTCGTCGAGGGTGGCGCCTGGCACGCTGATGATTCCCTCGACGTCCGCCAATCGACCGCGGACCGTCGTGAACATCATGTGCTTGGCGGAAAACTCGACCGTCGAGTGAGCGGGGTCCAGCTTCCAGGAATTGGCGGTTGGTGCGGCGGTTGCGGACATGGTGCGTACCTCGGGAAAGTGTTGGTTTACTGATACTTAACTTAGAACTAAGATATAATCCACGGCGATGTTTGGTTCCCGCGCATGGAGCTACTCCTGCGAAGGGTCGGCGTCGGCGGCGAGCCCGAGCTTTCTCAACAGCCCCACGGCCTGTTGCTGCTCCTCGCGGTCGAGGCCGGAAAGCGCACCCGCCATGACCTTGGCGTGCATCGGAAAAATGCGCCGGATGAGCGAAGCACCCGCCGGAGTGAGGGCCGCATATCGAGCCCGACGGTCCTCTGGACACTCCTGCCGCTCTACCAATCCCTTCGCCTCGAGCTTGTCGACGAGATAGGTGATCCCCCCACTCGTGACGAGCAGCTTCCGCTGGATCTCGCCGAGCAGGAGTGGACCCTTGTGAAGCAATACCTCGAGGATGCCGAACTCCGTGCCCGTGAGGCCGTGCCGGGCGATGTCTCGCTCGGCCTGCCGGCTCAGCGCGCCGTACGCCCGCGCCAGCACGACCCACAGCTTGAGCGCCGCATTCCCTGCGTCGCTGGTCGAGAAATCGGCGGCCTTCGAGTGTGGCGTCCGGCTCGACTCAGGCGTGGTGGCAGTGGTTCGATTCATCTTAGAACTAAGATTGTTTGGCGTTGGGTGGATGTCAATGGCAACGGTAGCCTACCAGAATGGTGTGGTATCCCATCGCCCGGTGAGCCATGAGCCATCTGTGCAGGCCGTCATGGGAGACGCCAGGCATCGCGTGGCATATGGGCGCTGACTGATGGAGCCGAGCAGCGTGACGACGAGCACCAGTGAGAGCAGTAACGGCACCGTCCAGTGCTTCGCCCATCCCCGGCCTGGAGCGCGACGCAGCAGCGACCAGCCCGCGAAAAGCAATGCACACTCGATCAGCAATTCCACGGGCGCGTTGCGCCAGAGGTCCAAGCCGTCCGGACCTGCAACCCACAGCGGCTTACTTCCGGAGAGCACATCCAGTGCGATGTGCGAAAGGGCCACTCCCGACACGATGACGAACGCCTCGCGCTCGCGTAGCAGGAACCATCCAAGCGCGCCAACGCCCAGAGCGAGCAACGCACTCCATGGAAGTGCATGCGAGTACAGGTTCGTCTCCTTGAGGGGCAGGAGAAACACCGCGAGCAACTCGCGCAGGATATCCGGTGCAAAGGTCGCCAGCAGCAGCGCACCGAGTGGAATCCGCTGCCACCGCCACTTCGCGGCGAACGCGACGCCGACATGTCCCATGATCATCGGGCAAAGCTAGCGCGGACGACCGCCCTCGCGCGCCGGAGTGCGGCGCCTACGGGTGCTGATGTGTGAGAACGGGCCGCCGGCAAATGGGACAAGGACCCAGCCTCGGCGCCTCGCCGTATTTCACGACCACGGGACCCTTCACGACAGTCGTGTGCTGCACGGTGTCGTTTACCGTGACCGTCACGGTGGCCGTCGTGCCGTCCAGCCGTCCGGTGAAACGCGCGGGAAGCGTTGGACCTACGGCCAGGGGATAGGCACGCAACAAGTAGCTTCCGGCCACGTCGAATGCTCCCGTCGCATCCAGCGCGATGCGGCCAGAGACGTCGCCGTAAGTACAGCCCACATGAAGATGCATCGCCGTGTCCCCGACGATCATGCCGCTGTCGTCGCCGCCCCAGCTACCGAGTGGTAGCTTGCCGTCCGACGGCAGCGGGCTCGCGCCCGTAGAGGACGAGCACGCCGCCGCGACGGCCAACGTCACGGCCGCGCTCAGTTGAACCAGTCGGTGTGACAATGATGCAGTCGGCATGCGGCGGAGTGGATTGTCTTCGCTCAACCCGCGCGAGTGGCGGCGCGTCACTCACGTCGACCCGGCACGATCTGCCGAGGCGAGGTGAACGCCGGGAAATGCGAAAGCCCGGCCGCCGCGCGTGGCGGGGCCGGGCTTCTATTGCCCCTCCAGGGGTCGAACCTGGACTCTTCCGCTCCAGAGGCGGACGTGTTGCCAGTTACACCAAGGGGCAGCAAAAACCGCCTATCGAAATGCACCACAGGCGGAACTCTTGTAAAATAGCCGGAGTAGGAAGCTGCTTCAACCCCTTTCGCCCACATTGCTGGAGCTCTCCTGACCATCTTCTCGCACCTCGCGCGCCGGCGCACGACCACCCGCGTATTCGGGTGGGCTCTCCTCTCCCTGTCACTCTTCGGCGTCGCGTGTCGAGAAAGCCTCTCGGGCTTCGGGGCGGGACTTCGCGCACGATCCAGTGCCGAGCAATTCTTCGCCGCGCTGGCCGATCGTCACGTCGACATCACGCGCAACGCGAAATACGAATACGCGCGCGTGGCGATCACGAAGGGCGCTCTCTCGCCGTCTCGCGTTTTCGATGACACCGCTGCGTGGACCGGCCTATCGGGACCCGTGCGAATCCTCGAAACGTTCGGATCCGTCACGGACGACAGGTACGTGATGGCATCCCGACGAGGGGTTGGCGCTCCTGTGAAGCCTGCCGACGGCCGACACATCATGACGCTCAGCCGCCTCGCCGACGACCAGTATCGCTGGGACACCACCGTGGACTTCGCACTCGGCAGCGCTCGGCCGAACGATATCGCGCTGGTCATCTCGCGGCTTCTCACCGCGGGAGAGGGACTGACTGAACGCGAGGCCCGCGCCGACATCGCCGCTTCTGCACCGCGCACCGTGGCGGCACTAAGCAGCGCGTTCTCGCTGGACTCCTTGCACCCCGGGCAGCTCGCGGACGGCACGACAGCGGTGACACTTGGCATCGCCGTGCACTCGGATCAGCTCAAACTGCGCTTTCCCGCCTTCGGCGAGTACGTGCGCCGCTACGTCGATCCTTCGAGGTTTCATGTCTACATCGCCGACCGTACGGGGGTAGGATATCTGGATGCGCAGTATCGCGATCGCTTCCTCACGATCCGCGTTCGATCGCAGGGAGGCCACCTCGTGCCGCTTGCCGGCCCGCCGAAACCGATTCCCGACACGCTCGTGGTGACGGCCGACTTCACGGTCAAGGTGAAGATGTTCACCGTCGGCTTCCACGAGCTGTCGATGGAGTTCGTCAATTCCGCGCATACGGACCGCGAGCGCGACTGGACGGTGACGATGCGCAAGGAGCCGAGTTGGAACCTGCCCTTCATCACTGCTCGCTTGATTCGTTCACCCCTGCGCTATCCCTTCAGCGGAGAGGGTGCGCTGTTCCGGATGGGCCTTCGCGCTGGCGAGGGCGATCAGCCGACGGTGCTCGTGCGTCAGTCCCGCCTGGCGGTGCAGGAGAGCGCCATCCTCAAGTTCATCAACTCGCTGAGCAGCACTGCGATCGACGACTTCGGGACACACGTGGAGAAAGAAGAAAATCAATGGCTGCGTGAACTCTTTCTCGCGATGCGCGACGACGCACGCACCGCGCTGGCGCCGTAGCGGCAGGCAGAAATTCAAAACGTCGCGATCCCGGGGATCGCGACGTCTGTCTGCTCAGGCACAAGGCCGAGCGTTTGAAACTTGCCACGCGCGCCATCATTGGAACTCTCCGTCCTACCGAACGGCGGCGGGCAATACAACAGGTTGGCGAATATCGTGCCAACCGAACACATCTTCATGGAGCTGAGGGGGATCGAACCCCTGACCTCGCCGTTGCGAACGGCGCGCTCTCCCAGCTGAGCTACAGCCCCGCAATGTCGCGGGTCTTACGGCAGCTGACTGCCGCGGACATGGGAAAATACAGGAGCGGCCCCGCAACCGTGCGGGGCCGCTCTTACGTGACGGAATATAGTCAGGCCTCGGTCGCTGTCAACCGATGCGCCTGCCGGCAGCGCGCCGCGAGCGGGTGCGGAACGCAGCGGGAACAAGCCGCAATGACCAGACGTTCCCGTCACATGACGCATCCTCTCGGATCGCCCTATGTCCGCGATCAACTCTCACTCCGCACCATTCCGCTCAACGAGAAGCGACTCCAGCCCGAGGGCGAATTCATCCTCTACTGGATGCAGAGCACCCAGCGTTTCGAGGACAACTGGGCTCTCCGTCTCGCATCGCTCGAGGCGGACCGGATCGGAAAGCCGCTGATCATCCACCACAGCCTGGATTCGCACAGCACGCACGCGTCCGCGCGCTTTCACACGTTTCTCATGCAGGGCGCGCAAGAACTCGCAAGCCGGGCCGAGTCACTGGGGCTCACATATCGCTTTGCGCTCAGGCGACGGGTGAGTGATGATGCGCGCGTCGTCGACCGGCTGGCGAGCAGGGCGTGCGCGGTCATCACCGATCTCTTCCCCACAGCTGGAGTAGCGGAGCGGTCGGCGCGCGTGGCCCAGCGCGTCAACTGTCGAGTGCTCGCCGTGGATTCGGCGGGCGTGGTGCCGGCGGCCTCGTTTCACCGGGAAGAGTACGCCGCGCGAACCATCCGTCCGAAGATTGCGGGCCTGCTCGAGCTTTCACTCGAAGGCGTGGTCGATCGCGCGCCGAAGCGCGCGACACCGGCCTCGTTGCTCGCATCGCTCAACATCGACTGGCTCGACATTGCGAACTGCAACATCGAACGTGAGGTTGCGCGCTGCGAAGTCGATGCGACGGTTGGAGCCGTGAGCGCACGAGGTGGGCTCAAGGCCGCACGCGCCCGACTGGCATCGTTCGTGTCCGATGGATTGCTCGACTACGCCGAGCGGCGCCGCAATCCCTCGGACGACTTCGGGTCGAGCCGGCTGTCGGCACATCTGCACTACGGGATGATCTCTCCACTCGAGGTGGTGGAAGCGGCGCGCGCCAATGGCGACTCGGCGCAGAGCGACTCCTTTCTCAACGAGCTGCTGACCTGGCGCGAGCTGTCCCTCAACTTCTGTCTCCGCAATCCGAACCACGGCACGCTCGCCGCGCTCCCCGACTGGGTCCACCGGTCGATGCGGTCTCACGCGGGCGACGAGCGCGAGGTGACGTACACCCTCGATGAACTCGAGGGCGCGGCGACGCATGATGAGATCTGGAACGCGGGGCAGCGCGAGCTCGTGGAGACGGGGCACATGCACAACGTCGTACGGATGCTGTGGGGCAAGTCGGTGCTCACGTGGGCACCGACATACGAGGATGCCCTGGCCTGGCTCATCCATCTCAACAACAAGTATGCGCTGGACGGACGCGACCCGAACAGCTACGCGGGCATCCAGTGGTGCTTCGGCAAGTTTGATCGACCGTTCGCCGAGCGAGCGGTGTGGGGCACGATTCGGCCGATGTCGCTGAAGCGTGCGCACGCCAAGTACGAGATGAGCGGCTATCTCGAGCGCTGGGGTCGCTGCGAAGCGCAGCTCGCGTTGTAGATTCGGGGAATGATCCCCGCACCTGCCGACATCATTGCCGCTGCGTATCGCCTGCGCGGCATCGTCACGCACACGCCTTTGCGGCACTCCGATTCGTTGAGTGAAATCGCCGGGCGAGACGTCTTCCTCAAGTGCGAGAACGAGCAGGTTACGGGCTCATTCAAGCTTCGCGGTGCATACAACGCGCTCGCCACACTTCCGTCCGACGCGCGCGAACGCGGAGTCGTCGCCTCGTCGGCGGGGAACCATGGCCTGGGCATCGCGCACGCGGCGCGCCTGCTCGGCTTGCACGTCCATGTCTTCATGCCCTCGAGCGCGCCGCGTGTAAAACGCGACGGGATCGTCGCGCTGGGGGCACGGGTTGACGAGTCACAGCCGCACTACGACGCGGCGCATCATGCGGCGGTCGAGTACGCACGCCAGCATGGGATGACGTTCGTGAATCCGTGCGCGGGCGAGGCGGTGCTGGCCGGCCAGGGTACTGTAGCACTGGAGATTCTCGAGGAGCTGCCGTCGGTCAAGGCGCTGGTCGTACCGGTGGGCGGCGGGGGACTCGTCGGCGGCGTGGCGGCGTTGATGCGCGCCGTGGGGCCAGACGTGCGCATCGTCGGCGCGCAGGGTGCGAACACGAATGCGATGGCCGCGTCGCTCTCGGCGGGACGGCGCGTGGATGTCGAGGTGACGCCGACACTCGCGGACGGGCTGGCTGGCCAGATCGACGACGAGGGATTCGCCATCGGCCAGCGTTCGATCGACGAGATGCGTGTCGTCAGCGAGTCCGAGATCGCTGCGGCGATCGCGTGGATGTCGAAGGAGCACGGCGCGCGCGTGGAAGGGTCGGGCGCATGCGGACTCGCGGCGGTGCTCGGCGGAAGGTCGGGGGAGCTGACGGGACCGATCGTCATCATCGTTTCGGGCGGCAACATCGACGCCGCGCGCTGGTCGTCGATCGTCCAGCAATAATAGGCTACCCGCCGTTCTATTTGCGGCAGCCGTCACCCTTGTCGTTCCTGCAACCCACCGCTCCTGCTTCGCCCGCACGGCGCGGATCGGCACCTGCCATCACTTCCTTTTCTCCGATGGTGATGACGGCCGCGTAACCCATGCGGAGCTCGCCGGGCAGCGAGATGCGCTGGAACTGGTGGCCCATCGCGTTCAGCTCACGCAGTGCCGATGGCGCAAAGCCATCCTCGATCTGGATCATGTAGTCGGTCCGCGCATCGGCACGTTGCTGGCCGATGAGAAATCGCGGCAACTCGATGGCCTGCTGCGCGTCGAGGTGCTGGTCGATCACGCCGGTCACGGCCGAGTAGACTGCCGAGGTGATCCACGCGTTGCCCGCGGCAGCGGCGGCAAGTACGGGACGCCGCGCGGACCCGTGCCCCCGAAACACGATAGTGGGCGCAAGCGTGCTGCCATGCCGCGCATTGGGAAGTCGCGCCCCGTACTCGTCGGGGTCGCTGCCGAAGGACGTGAGCTTGTCGTTGTAGAGAAACCCGAGTCCGGGCGAGACGTAGAAGTTCCCGCCCCAGGTGCCGAGCGTCTGGGTGACGCTCACGACGTTGCCGTCCGCGTCGGCGGCGGTGAAGGCTGTGGTGCCGGTGCGATGACAAAACTGTTCGTTCGCAAAGGCATCGTGGTCGGAGCACTGTGACTCCATGTCGTCGCCCGAGGATGATGAGGACACGCGTGTGCCCTGCTTCGCGCAGGGAAGGCTGTCGCCACGAATGTCGGCCGGTGTCAGTGACCGCTGCGGATTGAAGCAGCGCCACCGTGTCTTCGCGGTGTCCTTGCTCAGGAATGCATCCAGCTTGATTGGCCAGAGGCCTGGGTCGGCGATACGGCCGCGCGTGGACGGCACGAGCTTCCACGCCTCGATCATCGCGTGCAGGCTCGCTGCATCCTCGGTGTACGGACGCATCGTGCCCTTCTGCTCGAGCAGGTTGAGCTGTGCCACGAGCGTTGCCCCGCCCGAGACGGGCGGCGCGCTCGAGAACACCGTGTAGCCGCGATATGTCCCCGAGACTGGATCGCGCTCGGCGGCGTAGTACCGCGACATGTCGGTGAGACGCATCGCATTGCCTTGGCCGCGCAAATCAGCGACGAGCCGTCGGGCGATGGAACCCGAGTAGAACGATGACGCGCCACTGTCGGCGATTGTGCGGAGTGTTCGCGCGAGGTCGGGATTGCGAAGCGTGTCACCCGCGTGGAGTGGCTCGCCCTTGGGGAAAAACAGCGCCCTGCTGGTTGGATACTTGAGGAAGTGTTCGCGCTCGGTGGCGAGCGTGGTCGCGAGACCTTCGCTGACGACGTAACCCTGATCTGCTGCGCGAATGGCCGGCCCTACCAGCTCCGCCCATGTGACCTTCCGGCTGCCGTACTTCTTCCACGCGAGCTCCATCCCTGCCAGCGTGCCGGGCACGTTGACGAGAATCGGTCCATCGGGTGGAGTGCTGCCGCGTCGCAGCAACGTGCCGTTCGCGAGCGACGCTTCCTCGGGCGCACGGGTCATGAACTCGATGAGCGCGGGACGATCCATGGCGCGAAGCTGGACGAGCATCTGCCCATAGCCGCCCAATCCACTCGCGTCGGGCTCGACGACGCCGAGCGCGAACGACACCGCGACCGCCGCATCAACGACATTGCCCCCCTTGCGCAGCATCTCCAGCCCAGCCGCCGTAGCGACCGGGTGAGCGCTCGACACCGCGGCGGTGCCTGTGGCGGGATCGCGCAGGGTCGGTCGCTCGCGCAACATCTCGTGCAGCAGTTGCTCGAGTGCAGCGTCGCTTCCGGCGTCGAGCACGCGCGCCGCATACGCGCCCCGCAGCGCGTCCCACCGCGCGTGGCGTGAGGGCGAGCCGTGAAAGTAGAGGGTGTCCATGCGCGACCAGAACGCGGCGAACGCATCGGCATTGCGGCGACGACGATCGGACTGCGGGAGTGTAGAGAGCACTTCGCCAGCATCCGGTGCGGCGGGCGCTTCGACGAACCAGAGCCGGCCGGTGGTGCCGAAGTCGTCACGAAGGTCACGATCGCCGAGCCGGTCGGGGTCGCCGTTGTAACCGACGTCCGGACCGGGGAGTTCCGCAAGCGCGAGCGTGCGACCATCGGGGGACCATGCCGGTTCTGCACGCTGTGCACTGACGAGGTTCACGTAGCGAGCGTCGGGCGTGGTGATCCAGACTCCCGCGCGTCCGTTGCGCGTGGCGAACGCGATGCGATCGCCGCGCGGGGACCATGCAGGGTGTTCGGCGTCGCGATCTTCGACGACGACGCGATCGGAGTCGCCGGCGACCCATCGCAGCCTGAGTCGCGTGCGATCTTCGCGTGTGGCGCTATAGGCAACTCGATTGCCGTCGGGAGACCACGCGGGCCACCGTTCCGCGCCATTCTCGCCGCGCGTGAAGCGACGTTCGGCCCCTGCGGCCGTGCGAACCCAGATCCTGGTGAGCCCGATGCGGCCCTTGGAAAATACGATTGAGCCATCCGAAGCGATGGACGGCTCTCCTTCGGGTTCCGGCGAGCTCGTGATGTGTTCGGGAGCCGCCATTGCGCCTGTCGGTCCAACGGTAACGCGGTAAAGATCTCCGGCGCCGGTGATGTTGGAGGCGTAGATGATCGCAGATCCGTCGGGCGACCAGACCGGTTGCCGATCCCAAGCGGGCCCGGAGGTGACCTGCGTCCAGCGGTTCTCGCTGCTGCCCGGGCTGCGCACCCAGATGTCGCCGCGAATGCTGAGGGCGAGTCGTCCGTCGGGGGCGTAGGCGGGGTTGCGGGCGCCGACCGGGGCGACGGAGTCGCGCGGAATCGCAGCGGTGGCGGCGAGTTGCGCCGCGACCAGGATGAGAGAGAGCATCACGGGAAAATGCGTCGTCGACCATCGCATGGCGAGTGGATCTGGCGCACAATCGAGAGCGGCACACCGGACCGAAGTCCGATGTGCCGCCTGTTCGATTTCAGCCGATCAATCGATGCACTGACTGACCGATGCTACGGTCGCTCGACGTTGCGCTCGTCGCTCGACACGCCCCGCGGCTCGCCCCCCAGCGAGTTCCCGCTTGGGCGCTGCGGCTGGGCGCTCGCACGCTGCTGCTGTGCCGAGTTGCTGCCCAAACCGACTTCGCGATCGCCCTGAAAGCGATTGCTACTGTTCTGGCCGGCGCTCGACGCGGATCCGCTAGCGGACTCGCTCGACGTCTGCCCCTGCAGTCTTGCGGCACGGTTTGCCCCGCGCGCCTCGCCGCCACGGCGGCCGATGGCGGCCATGTGCTCCCGATTCCGGCTGACCGTTACGCCACCCTTCCGCCCGGCCGCGCGTGCCTCGCCCGAATCGAACTCATGTGCCGTGCCCTTCTGGTGCGCCGCGCGGCCGCCCTTGCTGGCGATCTCGCGTTGCTTGTTGCGATCCATGGATGCGAATCCGCGGTTGCTGCGCCCACGCGGAGCCGTTTCGGATTCCGGCGCGCTTTCATCGCGCGATGCGTTCTCGCCGTTCGAAGGGCGTGCGGAGCGTGCAGTCTCATTCGAAACTTCGCGCTGTCGCTCCCGATCTGCGCCAAAGCTGCGCTCTTCGTCGTTCGGTTTGATCGCCATTACAGCTCCTCCTGGAAGAATTGAGGCCCTGGCGGGCCACGTTATCGTCTTCTTTTGCAACTTGCGGACCCGAGTATACCGATGCATGAAAACGCCGACCATTCGCGCGCCACGCGTCTCAAATTGAACTCAGGGCAAGGCTCGGGCCGCTGCGACTATATTTCGCGGCCATGTCGCTATCCGTCCGCCTCCTCGGTACCTCCGCCTCACGCCCCACAGTCGAGCGCAACGTCGCCGCAGTCGCGATCGTGCGCGAAGGCGAGACCCTGCTCTTCGACTGCGGCGAGGGCACGCAGCGGCAGATGATGCGCTACGGCGTTTCGTTCAGTCTGGAGGACATCTTTTTCACGCACTTTCACGCTGATCACGTCATCGGTGTGATCGGGCTGATGCGGACCATGTCACTGCAAGGACGCAGCGAGCCGCTACGCTTTTGGGGACCACGCGGGGCGGTGCGAATGCTCAAGCGCGCCGAGGAGTTCGGAATGGACCGGCTGTCTTTTCCGATCCAGGTGACTGAGCTGGAAGCCGAGCAGCGCGTGGAGCGGAAGGACTACGCCATCGTGCCGTACGCGGTGGATCACCGTGGCGCGCGCGCACTCGGCTACGCGGTGGTGGAGGACGAGCGGAAGGGGCGATTCAACCCGGACCATGCTCGCGAGCTGGGCATTCCCGAGGGTCCGCTCTGGGGCGAGATCCATCGCGGTCGGCCCGTCACGCTCGCCGACGGCCGGGTCATTCAGCCGTCGGAGCTGGTGGGCGCCCCACGTTCCGGACGAAAGGTGGTGATCACTGGCGACACGCGGCCATGCGCGACGACGATCGACGCGGCGCGTGGCGCGGACGTCCTCGTCCACGAGGCGACGTTCGGCGATGAAGAGGCGGCTCGGGCGGTCGAGACTGGTCACTCGACGGCTCGCGAGGCGGCGATGGTGGCCAGAGATGCGGGGGTGCGAACACTGCTTCTGACCCACTTCTCCGCTCGGTACTCGCGCGACGCCACCGACCTGGGAAAGGAGGCGCGACAGTGCTTTGAGCGGACGATCGTGGGGAAGGACGGCCTGGAGCTGGAAGTGGCCTATCGTGACGGCGAGCGCCCCGCGGTTCCAACGGTGTAGCGAGCGCACGTGCCTCGCCCAATTCAGGACGACAATGCTGATCAGCGAGTCGCCAGCGGGTCGGGCCGGCTCACGGACATCGAGCGGGCGAACAGGCGCGCGATGGTGGCCTGGTCGAGCGACTCCAGCACCTTCTCCGGCTCGAGCCGAGCGGTGACGCTGCGAGATTCGGGGCCGTGGGTGAGGACCCAGTTGTAGCGATCAAGGCGCGAGGTGCGGCCATCAGGATGCCGGAACATGATCATGGCGTTGCTGGAACTGGGCGACTGGATGTCGACCTTCCAGATCGTTCCGTCGGCAGCCGTGATGGACTTGCTGTTCTTCATGCGACCAGGGTGGGCGAGAGGGGTTGGCGGCCGGCGAAGCCGGAGTCGATCTCATGCCAGAACTGCACGGACGGCTCGCCGAGCTGCCAGCAAAGCAGCATGGGGCGTCCATCCAGCTCACTGGGAAAATCGATGAGTCCAATCCGGCGATCCTTCAACTGGATGCCGAGCGACTCCAGCTCGGCCTGAAAGGCGTCGATCTCGCGCGCGATGCGCTGGACCTTTTTTTCGAGGGCGGCGGCGCGTGGATCCGGAAGGTCCGGATGGGCCACGGACGTGAGGAGATCGAGCTCGACGACCGCCTCCTGCCAGCGCCGGTGCTCGCGAACGATGTCCTCGACAATTTTCCGCACGTAGGGCAGCGTGCGGTTGGCGTGGTCCACTGTGAAGAGCTGCATGCGGGAAATCTAATGCGATGGGGAGGTGAACTGCTGCTCGCGCCGCCGGATGGCCGTCTCGTTCATCAGGCGATCGTCGTCGGTCTCGAGCACGAGCGGGGGCACGGCGGCGGGATTTCCTGCCTCATCCAGATGAACGAACGTGAGCCAACATTCGTTGGTGTGACGGCGCTGGCTCGACTCGATGTTCTCGGCATAGACGTTCGCGAGGACGGACATCGAGGTACGTCCCACCCGGACCACGCGTGCGCGCACCTCCACCAGCTCGCCGACGCGGATGGGCTCCTTGAACAGGATGCGGTCGATCGTGAGGGTGGTGACTTGCCCGCTGGCGTGACGCATGGCGCTGAGCGCAGCACAGCGATCCACCATGCTCATGATGATGCCGCCGAAGACGGATGGAACGCGAAGGCTGTTGGCCTGGTGCGGCATCATGAGGTCGGCGACGATGGCTTCCGACGCCGCCGGCGTGCGCACCCTGGTCTGATGGGTCATCGCGAGCGTGCCGCGAGGAAGAACCGGCGCTTGCCGCTGGCGACGGCCACGCGACTCTCCGCGCCATAGCCGGCCGCTTCGCTGAAGGCTCGAGCGAGGGCATGACGCGTGTCGCCATCGAGCGCTGGGCGGTCGAGCCAGAAGATGCGGGTGGCTGGCCCGGACACGTGACCGACCTTCCATTCGCGGGATGTACTGTCGCGCAGTGCAAGCGTGGCATCGCCGAGGGAGTCGTAGCGGACGACCACGGCATAGCCGTTATGCCGCCAGACTTCGCGCGACCCGTCGGCGAAGATCGTCGGGAGCGACGCGGCGACGTCATGCCACCAAATGGGCTCGGAGATGCGGATGGGGGTCAGGGGTACGAGATGTCCCTCGTCGCCGGCGCCAGAGCCCGGAAGGGCATACGCAACAGCCGGCGTTCCATCGATGGTCGTGATGGCGAAGCTGCGGGAATCGAAGCCATGGTGCCGGAGAGCGCCCATGGCGCGGGCGCTGCGCTCCACGTCCACCGCCTGCCTTCCTGCCACGTCGGCGAGGGTGGCTGCGCGTCCGGTGCGGAGGTCCAGCACGCCGCGTCGGCTGCTGTGCCAGAGGGGCTCGCCCGCGCGCTCCACGTCCGTGTGCAGGGAGTACGAAACGAATGGACCATGCGCAGCGCCGAGATCGAGCGTGGCGGTGGCGCGGAGTTCGGCATCCTCGTCGGGCTCTTCGTCGGCATCAAGGGGATGATCATCCGGGTGCCTGTTGGCGTACTCGCGGGCGAGTTGCGGGAGGAGGCTGTCGGTGAAGACGATGACCGAGTCCCCGGTGCGCAGGTCGCGCCGGTAGACGCTCTGCCCAATGAGATCGGCGCCCTGGAAGGAATGATCGTCGTCCACGACGTACAACTCGAAGAAGCGGCCGCCGTAGCGCGCCAGCTCCAGCGGTGCGCCGCGCGATCGGATGCCGGCCGAGTCGCTCGTGATCCAGAATGCCGAGTCGCCCGCGGCCAGGACAAACTCGGCGGCGGGAGGCAGAGGGGCGCTGGTGGTGTCGCGGGCGCCCTTGCGGCATGCCACGAAAAGGGGCAACGCGATGAGGAGTACGCGCGACAGGAACGACTGGTGCATGTGCTGGGAATATAGCGCAGTAGATTTCCCCGGAACCTCACACCCCGACCCCCCGTGTCCGTACGCTATTCTCCCGCTCTCGTCCTCGCGTTCATCGCCTGCAGCACATCGGATCGCGCCCCGAACCCACCGAACCCGCCGAGCGCGCAGGCGTCGGCCTCGGCCTCTGCAGTAGTGCCGGCGGGCCAGGCGGCAACGCCGGTGGCGGCATCTGGCTCTGCACCGGCGGCCGCCGGTGCTGATACCGGGAAAGTCGCGGCCGGGGCGAATCGGACCATCGCGCCGATCGACGTGGACAAGGAATTTCCGGTCGTGCGCGCGCTATACGTGAATCGCTTCGCAGGGCAGAGCACGAAGCGAATGAAGCAGCTCATCCAGATTGCTGACGAGACGGAGATCAACGCCCTCGTCATCGACATGAAGGATGAATTCGGATTGAACTACGCGCCGGCAAATCCGGAATTCAAGAGGAACGCCGGCACCTCGGGGACGATCCGGAATCTGCCCGCGCTGCTCGACACGTTGCGCGCGCACAAGATCCTGCCGATCGCGCGATTGGTGGTTTTCAAGGACTCGGTGACGGCGCGCGTACATCCCGAATGGACGATCCGCCGGCAGGACGGCTCGGTATGGCGCGACAAGAAGGGTCTGGCCTGGGTGAACCCGTATCACCACGAGCTATGGGACTACAACATCGGCTTGGCGGAGGAGCTCGCGAAGATGGGCTTCGGCGAAATCCAGTTCGATTACATTCGCTTCCCCGAGCCATACCCATCGTTGCCGACGCAGGTCTTTCCGGATAACAAGGGCGTGGCAAAGCCGGACGTGCTCGCAGCGTTCCTGAAGGAAGCCAATGGCCGCCTGGACACGGTGGGCGCGCGCACGACGGCAGACATCTTCGGGTTGGTGACGACGGTGGGCGGGCCGCTGGAAGTGGGACAGTGGTGGGAGAAGCTCGCGCCGGTGACGGACGTGTTGTTGCCGATGGTGTACCCGTCGCACTATCCGCGCGGTTCCTTCAACATTCCCTCGCCGAACGCGGACCCGTACGCGATCATCAAGATCGCGCTCACCAAGGCCAAGGAGCGCGACGCGAAGCTCGGCGTGAAGACGTCGGAGCACGTCCGTCCATACCTCCAGGCGTTCACACTGGGCTCACCGCATTACGGGCCCGAGCAGCTGAACGCGCAGAAAAAGGCCACGTACGACTCCGGGTATGACGGTTGGGTGTTGTGGAGCCCAGGCTCGAAGTACGAGGAGTTTCTTCCGGCGCTCGAGAAGACACTGGTGTCACGGAAGAAGTAGTGCGTGTCCGTGACCGCCTGACCTAGGAGCGAGACAGCTCGCGCACGCCGGCGACCAATCGCTCGATTTCATCCGGGTTCGTGTAACACGCCGCGCCTGCTCGCACGAACCCGTCTTCGCCGCGGCCGAGGCGGTCCGCCACCGACCTCGCGTAGAAATCGCCGTTCGAGGCATAGACACCACGACCGACGAGATGTCGTGCAACCGCCTCGGTGCTGTAGCCGCGCACCGTGAACGACACCGTCGGCGTGCGGGGTGTGCCGGGCGGTGGGCCATACAGCGTCACGCCGTCGATGGCGACGAGGCCGTCCCACAACTGTCCCAGCAATGCGTTGCCGCGCTCGTGCAACGAGGCGAATGCGCGGGCGAGACGCTCCCGCCGCGAATGACCGTCGCCACCGATGCTGGCGATGTAGTCCACCGCCGCGCCCGCGCCGATGATCCCTTCGTGGTTCTGCGTGCCGGTTTCGAGACGCTCCGGCGCAGCTTCCGGCGCGGGGTCGAGCTTGGGGATGTCGAGCGTGTCCACGATGTCGCGCCGTCCGTAGAGCACACCGGCGTGCGGACCGTAGAACTTGTACGACGAGCACGCGAGGAAATCACATCCGATGGACTGGACGTCGAGCAGCGCGTGCGGCGCATAGTGCACGGCATCGACAAAGCAAAGCGCGCCGACATCGTGCGCCATTGCGCAGACGCGTTGCACATCGGTGATGGTGCCGAGCGCGTTCGAGGCGGCGCCGATGGCGACGAGCCTGGTGCGCTTGGTGATGGCCTTGGCGAGTGCGTCCTCGTCGTGACGAAATGTCGTGGTGTTCAGCGGCACGGTGCGGACGACGAGCCCGCGGTCGCGCGCGATGGCATGCCATGGTGCGACGTTCGCGTGGTGATCGAGCTCGGTGACGACGATCTCGTCGCCCTCCTTCCAGCTGCGCGCGAGTCCACGCGACAGGTGGAACGCGATGGTGGTCATGTTGTTGCCGAACGAGACGTCCGCGGGAGTCGCATTGAACAAGTCGGCGAACGCGACGCGCGATGCCTCGAGCATCGCGTCGGTTTCCGCACTGGTGGGATACACCCAATGCGTGTTCGCGTTGTGGTGCAACAGGTAGTCGGTCATCGCTCCGGCGACGGCGCGCGGCGCCTGCGTACCACCGGGTCCATCGAAGTACGCCACGTCGTGCCCATTCTCGCGACGTTCGAGCGCCGGGAAATCGGCGCGAATGGAGTCGAGCGTCCGCGTCATGCGATCTCCTGGCCGGCCCACTGCTCCAGCATCTTCACTGCCTCGACATGATCGGCCTCCTCGCCGAGGGCGTTGTGGGCGACGCGCATGAGATCGGCGGTCAACTGCGTGAGTGGCGAGGGTACCTTGAGCTCGCGCGCCATGACCGCGGCGATGTCGATGTCCTTGTCGAGCAGTGCGACGCGAAAGGTTCGCGGAAAGGCCCGGCCGATGACGCGCTCGGGAAAGAGGTTCATCGACGCATTGGAGCGACCGCTCGACGCGTTGATGACCTCGAGCGCGACGTCGGGCTTCACGCCGAGCTTCGACAGCGCGACCAGTCCTTCGCCGAGGCTCCAGATGTGGATGGCGAGCATGGCCTGGTTCACGGCCTTCACGGCGTCGCCCGCCCCGACGTCACCACAGTGGACGATCTTCTTGGCGAAGGCCTCGAGGGTGGGACGCATGCGATCGAGCAGCGCCGCATCTCCACCGACCATCACCGTGAGCGTGCCCGACTCGGCGCCCTTCACTCCGCCGCTCACCGGTGCGTCGAGATACCCGATCCCCCTCTCTGCGAGGCGCTCGGCGATTCGGCGCGAGGTAGCGGGGTCGCCGGAGGTGCAATCGATGACGGTGTACGGTTTCGTCGGAGCTGAGAGAAGCCCGTCCGCCCCGTCGAGGAGCGATTCGACATCGGCCGAGATGGGCAGGCAGGTGATGACGATGTCGGCATCGCGCGCGGCATCGGCCGGCGTCAGGGCTTGGCGCACTCCATGCTCGGAGGCAAAGGCGGCGGCCTTGTCGGCGGTGCGATTCCACACGGTGAGTGTGGTGCTGGACGACTTGGCGAGGCATGCGGCCATCGGGCGACCGATGGCGCCGAGACCGAGAAACGCGACGGAGGGCATGATGGCAAGTGAGAGGGGCGAGGCGATATTGGGACTATGATAACGCATCTCCGAATCGATGGCATGAGCTGCCAACATTGCGTGCGTGCGGTGTTCACGGCGCTCACGCCGGTGGACGGCATCACGTCGGCCGACGTCTCCATCGGTGCCGCGGTGATCGAGCATGACGGGCGCGCGACGCCGGATGCACTGCGCGAGGCCATCGCCGAGAGTGGGTACGCGGTGACGTCTGCAACGGAGGAACGGCGGCGGTTGCCGATCGTGTAGCCGCTGCCCTACTTTGACGGGCTCACGCCCGTTTCGCCGCAGTCGAGGCCGTGCCATGACGCCATCCCGTCGCAATCCCGAGGAGCGTCCCATCGGCGCGCTCCTCGCCCCAGATATCATCGCGCTGCTCGAGGAGTCTCCGTCGCAGATCCCTGCGGAGACCGAGGAGCTGCATCCGGCCGATCTCGCGGACGTCGCCGAGGCGATGCCGCTCGAGCAGATCCCGGTGTTCCTGGCGGCGCTGCCGCAGGATCGCGCGGCGGCGGTGCTGGAGTATCTCGACGAAGAGCTTCGCGCCGAAGTGCTCGAGGCGATGAGTCCGGAGACGGCGGCAGCGCTCGTGAGCGCGATGACGCCGGACGAGCGTGCCGACGTGCTCGAGGAACTGGACGAAGAGCGCGCCGAAGAGATCGTCGAGGAGATGCCGGAGCAGGAGCGCCGCGAGACGCAGGCGCTCAGGCAGTTCGAGCCCGATACGGCCGGCGGCCTGATGACCACCGAGTTCGTCTCGGAGGCGGCCAGCACGACGGTCGAGGAGGCGTTGCGCCGCGTGCGCGTCATCGCACGCAGCGGAAAGCGCGAGGCGATCTACGCGATCTACACCACGGACGAGGCGGGCCGGCTCGCGGGCGTGCTGTCGCTGCGCGAGTTGCTCGCGGCGGCCGAGGGGGCGCGGTTGAGCGACGTGGCGTGGACCGAAGTGCAGAGCGTGAGCCCGGGCGCGGATCGCGAGGAAGTGGCGCGGGTGATCTCGAACTACGATCTCGTGGTGGTACCCGTGGTGAGCGAGTCCGGCCACGTGATGGGGGTGATCACCGTGGATGACGTGATCGACGCGATGCAGGAAGAGCAGACGGAGGACGTCCAGAAGTTCGGCGGTATGGAGGCGCTCGACGAGCCCTACATGCAGATGGGATTCACGCAGATGCTGAAGAAGCGCGGCGGATGGCTGAGTGTCCTGCTCGTGAGCGAGATGTTCACGGCGTCGGCGATGCAGTACTACGACGGTGAGCTCAAGAAGGTGGCGCCGCTCATCCTGTTCGTGCCGCTCGTCATGAGCGCGGGCGGAAACTCGGGCTCGCAGGCGACGTCGCTCATCACGCGCGCGATGGCGCTGCGTGAGGTGTCGATCCGCGACTGGTGGCGGGTCGCGCTGCGGGAACTGCCGACCGGTCTTGCCCTGGGCGCGTTTCTCGGCCTGATCGGCGTATTGCGCATCTCGCTGTGGCAGAAGCTGGGTCTGTTCAACTACGACCCGCACTGGAAGCTGATCGCCGCCACGGTGGGGTTGTCGCTGATCGGCATCGTGACGTTTGGCTCCCTCGCGGGTTCGATGCTGCCGTTCATCCTGCGGCGCGTCGGGTTCGATCCGGCGAGCGCATCGGCGCCGCTCGTGGCAACCATGGTGGACGTCGGGGGACTGGTCATCTACTTCACGGTCGCGCTTCTCGTGCTCGGCGGAACGCTGTTGTGAGCGTGGCGCACCCCTCGACCTCGCGAGCGACGCTGCTCGTCGTCTTCAGCGCGTGTTGTTTCGGATCCATCCCGGTGCTGGTGACGCTGGCGATCGGGAGCGGCGCGCGGCTGATCGACGCGTTGGTGTGGCGTTATGCGATCGCGGCGGTGCTGTTGGTGCTGGTGAGCGGCGGCATCGGGGCAATTCGCGCTGCAGGCCGTCGAGGGTTGCCGTTGCTGGTTTTTGCGGGGGGAGGACAGGCGGCCATCGCCTTCATCAGTCTCTCGGCGCTCAACTACATCCCGGCTGCCTCGCTGACGTTCCTGTTTTACACGTATCCAGCGTGGCTCGCGGTCATCTCGGCGGCGCGCGGCACCGAGCGGCTTTCCGCGCTGCGCGCATTGGCGCTGGGGCTTTCGCTGGCCGGGCTGGCGATGATGGTCGGCATGCCCGGCGCCGGTGGGCTGCATCCAGTGGGCGTAGCGCTCGCACTGTCGGCGGCACTGCTGTACGCGCTGTACATCCCGATGATCGGACACCTCGGCAAGGAGCTTTCTCCAGCTGTGACGTCTACGTTTGCAGCGGCTGGTGCGGCGATGGCGCTGGTGGCGGCGTCATTGTTCCAGGGCGGGCCACGCTTTGAGCTGTCGCCGTTGTCATGGATGGCCATCGTGGTGCTGGCCGTCGTCTGCACGGTGCTGGCGTTCATCGCATTCCTGCGCGGGCTCGCTGCGGTCGGTCCGGTGCGTACGGCGATCATCAGCACCGTGGAACCATTCTGGACGGCGCTCCTGGCCGGTATCGTGCTCGGCCAGCCGGTGGGTCCGCGCACGTTGTCCGGCGGCCTGCTTATCGCGACAGCGGTGATCGTGATACAGATCGGCCATCGCGCGACACTCGTCGCACCGGTGGAGTAAGCGGACAGGAATTACATCCCTCGCAGCGCGCGGGATGACACGGAGGAGGACGATGCAGACGTTACATCTCACGATCGAAGGCATGACCTGCGAGCACTGCGTGCGCGCGGTGACGGATCGCCTTCGCAAGACCGCAGGAGTGGAAGTCGAGCGTGTGACGATCGGATCGGCCGACGTGCGCTACGATCCCGGCGTCACCACGCCGGACGACCTCGCGGAGATCATCGCGGATGAGGGCTACACGGCGTTCGTGGCGTAACAATACCCACGAGCTCGCTGGCATCAGCACGGTCTGTGCGGTGTAGTGCAGTGGCGCGGTCTTTGGAGGCCGAGCTGCGACTCACCCGCAACGGAGCAACACTACATGCATTTCTCACATCGTCTCATCCCCGCGCTCGGCCTGCTCGTGGCCGCTAGCGCTTGCGCCTCGCTGAACAAGAAGGAGTCGGGCGCCATCATCGGCGCAGCGGCTGGTGGCGCTGTTGGCGCGGCCGTCGGCAACGCGAATGGCTCCACGGCAAAGGGCGCCATCATCGGCGCGGCAGTCGGTGGAGCGGCGGGCGCCGTCATCGGCCACCAGATGGATCAGCAGGCAAAGGAGCTCAAGCAGAACATTCCTGGCGCCATCGTGGAGCGCGTCGGCGAGGGACTGCAGGTCACGTTCGACTCGGGTCTCCTGTTCGATTTCGATTCTGACGTGCTGAAGGCCCCTGCCCGCGAGAACCTCGCAAGCTTCGCAAAGAGTCTCGAAAACTATCCGGGCACGAATGTCCTGGTCGTGGGTCACACGGACGCGCAGGGCACGGACGAGTACAACCAGACGCTCTCGGCGAAGCGTGCCGCGTCAGCGGAGAACTACCTGGTGAGCCAGGGCGTTGCGCGCACTCGACTGCGCTCGACGGGCCGAGGTGAAGCAGAGCCGCTGGCAACGAACGAGACCGATGCGGGCCGTCAGCAGAATCGGCGCGTGGAGATCGCCATCTACGCCAGTGAGACGCTGAAGGCGCAGGCGCTCAAGTCCGGCTTGTAAGCACTTCCCCCGAATCGGTGGACTGGATCGCGCGAGGAGTTGGCGTCCGGCTGTCGGCGCCAGCCCCCTGTGCGAGCGGGTTCGATTCTTTCGGCATACCGATGATGCCCTGCTCCAGCCACGCGTGGTCGCCCGCGAGCACGCGGCCGGCGACCTTGTAGATCCGCTTGTCGTTCTTGCCGTAGAAGCGCTTGAAGTTCGTGGCGATGCGCTGGCGCGCTTCGCGACAGAAGAGATCCGCGAGCTCGACGGCCTCGCGGTTGCCCTGCTTCGCGAGCATCTGCGCGCGCACGCAGGTGGCGGTCATGGCGAACAGGTCGGCGCCGATGTCAACGGCGCGGAAGAGCACCATTTGCCGACGCTCGAGCTTCGGCCCGAAGCGCGCCATCGCGTGAAAGAGCGTGCGTCCCAAATGCCGCGTCGCGCGCTCCGCCCAGCGCAGATGCTTCGCCAATGCGCCGAATTCGCGATACGCGACGACCGGCACCGCGCCGCGGCCGAACCAGCGCGCCGCGTACCAGAACGGATAGAACTTCGCCACTCGACCGAGCGCACCGAGTTTTGCGCTGACTGACGACTTCTTGTCGACCAGGGCGAACGCCGTCTTGAAATGGTGATCGACCGCCTCACGCGCGATGAACAGCCGCATGATCTCCGACGAGCCTTCGAAGATCAGGTTGATGCGGAAGTCGCGCATCGCGCGCTCAACGGGAATGGGCTCCTCACCGCGCGCGCGCAACGAGTCGGCCGTCTCGTATCCCCGGCCGCCGCGGATCTGGAGGGTGTCGTCAACGATGCGCCAGCCCGTCTCCGTGTTCCACAGCTTCGCGATGGCCGCTTCGAGGCGGATGTCGTAGTGCCCGCGCTCCGCCAGACCGACCGCGAGCTCGGCCACGGACTCCATGGCGAACGTGTTCGCCGCCATGAGCGCGAGCTTCTGCGCGACCGCCTCGTGCTTGCCGATCACCTGTCCCCACTGCACGCGCTCGTTGGCCCAGGTGCGCGCAATCTGGAGCATGGCCTTACCGCCGCCGGCGCAGCTGGCGGGCAGGGTGAGTCGCCCGGTGTTGAGCGTGACCAGTGCGAGCTTCAGGCCCTTTCCTTCGCCCCAGAGAATATTCTCGCTGGGGACGCGCACGTTGGTGAAGCCGATGACGCCGTTTTCGATGGCCTTGAGCCCCATGAAGCGGCAGCGATGCAGCACCTTCACGCCGGGTGCATTCGCCTCGACGATGAACGCCGTGATCTGCTTCTTGCGAGCCTTGCCGTCGACGATCGTATCCGGCGTGCGCGCCATGACGACGAGCAGCTCCGCGCGCGTGCCGTTGGTGCACCACAGCTTCTCACCGTTGAGCGTCCAATAGGTGCCATCCGCACTCGGCGTCGCTGACGTGTGCATGTTCGCCGGATCGGAGCCCGCGTCCGTCTCGGTGAGCGCGAATGCCGAGATGGCGCCTTTGGCGAGACGAGGGAAGTAGCGACGCTTCTGTTCCATCGTCCCAAACAGCTTGAGCGGCTGCGGCAACCCGATCGACTGGTGCGCCGACAGCAGCGCAGTGAGCGAGCCGTCCTTGCTCGTCACCATCTGCATGGCGCGCGTGTAGCTGGTATAGGAGAGGCCCAGCCCTCCGTATTCGACGGGAATCTTGATGCCGAACGCGCCCATCTCGCGCAAATCCTGCACGTACTCCTCGGGAATCTCTCCCGTGCGATCGATCATGTCCGCATCGATCCGCTCGAGAAAGACGCGCAGCTTGATGAAGAACGACCGCGCGCGCGCGGCTTCCTCGGCGTCTTCCTGGGGGACCGGATGAGGATGGATCAGCCCGAGCTTGAAGCGGCCGAGGAACAGCTCGCGGACGAAGCTGGGTCCCGACCATTCGCTCTCGCGTGCGGCTTCGGCGACGTCGCGTGCCTCCTGTTCGGAAGCGAGACCTCTGGGATGCTCGGCCATGAGACGCTCGTGTTGGACTTGGAGGGAAACTACAGTGCGGGCCCACCCGATGCATCGCCCGGGCCGTCGCGCTTCGCACGCTCACGGCGGACGACGACCCCGGCCCCCACGAGCGAGATGAGCGCGAAGGAGAACCACTGCATGGCGTAGCCGCGATGTGGGCCGTCGTCGAGCACCGGCAGATCACGACGCGCGGGATGGGACAAATCGGCGGTGTCACCGACCGCCACGAGGTAGAACGGCGCCAGCGGATACGGCACCTTCGTTGCGACGTCCGCGCTCCCGATCCGGCGGATCACGCGCGGATTCGACGCTCTGGTGATCGATGTGTCGGTGTTGAACAGCTCGACGTAGCCGGCAAGGTGAGCGACGTCGCCTTCGCGCCACTTCGACTGATCCACCGTCGTGCCGTCCGGTGAATACACCCAACCACGATTGACGAGCACTGCCGTATCCGTCCCCGACACCTGAACGGGGGTGAGCAGCTCCACGCCTGGCGATCCGCGTCGCGTGCGGCTGGAGAGGATGATCTCGTGGTCGTAGTCGAAGCGTCCGTCCACGGTGGCGGCCCGGTAGTGCGCGACGGCGGTGTCGCTGCTCAACTGAAGCAAGGGCATCGGGTTGCTCAATCGCGCGTGTATGATCATCGCGTTCCACGCACGCCGCTCATGCAGCCGGTCCACCTGCCAGAAGCCGAGGCGGAGGAAGACGATGGTCGCTGCGAGCGCAAAGAGACAAAAGACGAGTATTCGTCGAGACATGATCCGGATACTAAGCCATGCTCGCGGAAGCGTCAGCGGGCGCGGCGGCGTGATCGGCGCTGCGCCGTGTCGTCAGCGCTCGGCGGCCACTCGCACGTCGAAGCCGGTGGTGTGCACGCGGCCCCCGGCGCGGACCTGCACATACACGCGATAGCGACCCGCCGAGGGAAACGCGTAGGGAAATTCAATCTCACGCAATTTCACCGGGTCCGTGTGGGACATCGCCATCGTATCCAGACGCAGGCGCCCGTCGCGGGTGGTGTCGCCGCGATCGCGCAACGCGAACGCTTCCTGCGACGCCATCGATGAGGTGCCGCTCGGATGCAGGTGGATGAACACCTTGCCATCCTCGCGGACGACGACCGCATGTCCATTCATTCCGAGATAGGGCTCGATGCTCGAGGGCTCGCCCTTTCTGTCGGTGAGTCCGATGCGCAATACGCCAGGCTGATTCGTCATGACGCGTTCGGGTCCATTCCAGAACATGTACAGCTGTCCGTCGTGTCCGCGAATTTCCTTCAAGGCCTGGCTCACGGGTAGGACCTGGTCGACAGACCACGCATCGTCGACGCCGAGGCTGCGGACACCACTCGAATCGATTGCCGCGTTCAATACCACGGAGTCGACGAGCGTGCGCTGAAAGCCGCTCTCCTGCACGATGTCCGAGAAGATCCGATACCGGCCCGCCGGCAGCGGAGGCATCGGCGACGTGAGCGTCGTGACGCCGACGAGCTGCGGATGCAGATGTGCGAAGACGAAGGGCGAGTCCACACCGACGACGAACATGTGCGCAATCTTGCCGTGATCTGGCATGAGTGGCGTCACGCTGCCCGCGCGCCAGTTCGGATCCACGATCGTCTGCGTAAGTGTCGGCACGCCATTCACGGGATGGACGCTGCTCTTCGTCGGCACGGGCCGATAGAGGGTGCGCCGGTAGCGCGCCGCCTCGGACCGCCACCAGTTCGCGCCGCCGAGTACCACGAGCGCCATCACGGGCACGGCGATGATGGCGGCGCGTCGTCCGCGACGCCGCACTTCGGGAGTGATGACCGCACCAGCCGCGACCTGGCTCTCACCAGCTGCCAAGTAGACCGCGGTGATCGCGCCGGCGACGAGCAGCGTGCCGAGTACGCCAAGGAGCACCGTGAGAAATGGGCTGAGTGCGAGCTGGCCGGTGGCCACCGATGCCACCGGAACGATTGCGGTCCCACTGCCGGCTGGTCCGCTCACGGTGACGTGCACGCTGTATGAGCCCGAGGCCATGAGCCACAGCCGTCCGCTGTAGCCACCCGGTGTACCTCGCACGCGCGGCGCATCGTCCCCGACAGGCGCGCCCTTCGAGCCCGCACGCCAGAACACGGGACGCACCACGACGCGCGTCGCCGTGGTGTCGGCCACACGGACGAACACCTCGGCGATACCGGGCACTACCTGCGGCGGACGGATGGCCACGTCAATCATGTACGGGCCGGCCTTGCCCGCGAAGAAGACATCGGGGCTTCCCACGTGCGCGGTGAGCAGGATCGCCATCGAGAGCGCGGCGACGATTCGCGCACCACCGCGCCATCGCATCACCGCTGCACTCGCGTCATCCAGCGTCCGCGCACGAGACCGAGGAGGCTGGCACAGGTTGCGAAGGCGAACGCGACGAGACCGTCGACGACGGGCGGCCAGTCGGCCGGCGAGGCGCGGCGGAACTGGAAGGCGAACCGCTCGGATGCGACGCTCTGCCAGTACACGAAGTTGTCGCCATGAAAGAACCAGTTGCGCCCGTGTGACATCAGCACGTCGGCGAATGGCCAGTGGGACGCGAAGAGCGTCACGAGAAACGCGGCGCCCATCGCTGCAGCCGCCGGGAGTGCCCGCCACGTGCGCACACGCCGCCACGTGAGGTCGATGGCGAGCCCGGGCACCACGAGCAACAGCGGGAAGTCGAGCGGCACATAGTGCGTGATGTCGCGGTAGATGGGACCGAGCCTCGGCACGGCGGGAAACAGCATCAGCACCCAATTCGTCGCGAGCAGCACGCTCATGTAGATCGCCGCAGCGGTCGTGGCAGGCCAGTGGCTGCGCCCCGCCACCGTCGTGGCCACGAGCACGACGGGCAACGTCAGCGACATCGCCCGATAGAACACCCCCGAATGCATCAGGCTGCGGTCCGACCACTCGAGCAGGAAGATGGCGAGGATGCTGAGGAACAAGCCGCTCGACAGTGCGTAGAGTCGTCCGGCGATGACGCGCGTCTCCGGCTCGTTCCGGTTCTGCAGCGCGAGCGTCCGCATGCTGGCGGCGGTGATGATGCCCATCATTCCGAGCCCGAGCAGGATGTGCGGCGGGCTGATGATGCGCACGTCGAGCCCATAGGCGTTGTGCCACCAGTCATCGAACGGCGCGGAGGTGAGCATGGCGCCACAACCAAGGATGGAGATCCATGCGCCGAGCGGTGCGCGGAATCCCCAGAACGACACCGCACTCGCCTTCTCGGCGTCACTGCCGCGGAATGTGGTGTGGAGCGCGAGCCCTCCCGAACCGAGTCCGGCGATGAGGCCACCGCCCTGGATGAGCAAATGCGCCGGCGTCCAGAACGTGTCGCGGCCGATGGACATGTGCCACGAGATGTCCCAGATCAAACCAATGACCACCATCGATGCGGCGACGACGCACGCGTAGGCGTGCCACGCGAACGCGTGAGTGTCCGACGCGACTCGCGTTGTTTTTTCAGGGCTGTAGCTGGCGGCGAGGCGATCCAGTGTCGTGGACATACTGACGGGAAGACGGGAAGACGGGATGACGGGATGACGGGTGGACGCGGCACTGACGATGGCTCCTTTCGCCGTCCCGTCATCCGGTCACCCCGTCCTCCCGTCGTTCTCTCAAAACAGTGACATCTGCTCGCCGAGCGACTCCGGATCCACCGGAGCCTGGCCGAGCAGGAGCTGCAGTTCTCGGACGCTCTGCGGCGAGTGGCCCGCAAAGTGGTTGTTCACGTAGCCATACACCTTCACGCGCACCTTCGCGAGGGTGGCCAGCACCTCGGACCACTGCTCGAGCTCGCGCGAGCGATCGATCTGGATGCGAGAGTAATCCACGATCTCGCGATTGCCGCCCATCCACCGGAAGTAGATGAAGTCGGCCGTGGGGCGCTTCGCCAAGCCGAGCATCTGCTTGCGCGGAATCCATCGCGCGTCAGTGATCGTGAGCGCGACACCATGCTCGGCGAGCAGCGCGAGCACGCCGTCGTTGATCCAGCCGCGCTGGCGAAACTCGACGGCGAACTTGATGTCGCGCGGAAGCGTGGGCAACAGGTTGGCGAGTGCTGGCAACTCGACGGGCCCGAAGTCCGGACCCAGCTGGATGAGTACAGGTCCGAGCTTCACGCCGAGCTCGCGTGCGCGATCGAAGAATTCCTCGGCGATGTCGGCGCTGTCGCGCAAGCGGCGTGCGTGCGTGATCTCCTGCGGGAGCTTGAGCGCGAAGGTGAATCCGGGGGGCGTGCGATCGTACCACCCGCGCACCGTCTTGACCGGGGGAATGGCGTAGAAGGTCGAGTCGACCTCGACGGTATCGAAGGCCCGAGCATAGACGGTGAGATACTCCGCCGCACGCGTGCCGTCCGGATAGAAGGGTCCAACCCACGCGTCGTAGTTCCAGCCCTGCGTGCCGAGGCGAAGCCGCGAAGTCATGCGGCAAAATCGGCGACGGTGACGTCGTGCTGTCAAGCTCGGCAGCGTTGCGAACGGTACTGCTTTTGCCTTTAGCTAGGACATAACCCACATCACCTACTGGAGGTTCGCATGGATAATCGCGACACGACCGACGGACGAATCGAGCGTGCGAAGGATTCCGCGCTTGGAAAGCACGATAGCAACCCGAGCCATGTGGACGAAGCGGGCGAGGCAGTCGGCGGTATTGGCGGTGTGTTGGCAGGCGCAGCCATCGGTTCGGTGATCGGTCCGGTGGGCACGATCATCGGCGGCATTGCCGGCGCGCTCGGCGGTTGGTGGGGCGGTCGTGCGGTGACGGAAGCAGCGTCGAACATGACGCACGACGACGACACCTACTACCGCGGCCACTACGAGTCGTCCTCGACGAAGCTCGCCGACCGCTCGTATGACGACGTTCGCCCGGCGTACCAGCTCGGCCAGGTGGCCTCGCTGAACCCGGATTACGCGAACAAGCCGTGGAAGGATGTGTCGACCGATCTCCAGCGCGGCTGGACGGACGAGCACACCAAGAAGTACGGCGACTGGAACACCGTGAGCAATTACGCGGGCGAAGGCTACTCGCGTGGTCGCTCTGGCTTGGGAGCCGCAGCAGCGGGCACGGCCAACGCCGCGAAGGACGTGGGCAACAAGGCAGCGAACGTGGTCGACGACATGAAGGATCGTGTCGACGGCCATCCTGCCTCGAAGCCCGGCAAGGATTCGACGGACTCTTCCCGTCGCATGAACAGCTGACGTACGGCGCCGCACGGCGCTATCGGTACGTTTCGAAGAACCCCGCTCCGGTCCCCGTGAGCGGGGTTCCTCGTATGCGGCCTGCGATGGTCGCCTTGCCTTTCATCTGCACGAAGTACGGTCGCGCGATATCACGCGCGGCCAGGCCGTCGCCTCGCTCGACGCCAGAGCCTCGCGTGTCGGTTGCCGACGCATCTTCGATGGCGAGCGTGAGCCGCAGCGTGTCCGCACCGCGAATGTCTACCATCTCGGCTGTCGATGGCGTGCGAATCGTCGCACCGGCCACTCGCGTGGCGCGGCCGTCCACGTAGCGAATCTCCCGCGGACGAAAGACGCCGAGAAAGCCCGACTTGTCGACCACATAGACGAAGAGCGGCTGCGTGACACCCACGCTGTCCGGCTGGTCGACGCGTCCGTACAAGAGCGTGTAGTCGCCGGCACGCGCGGCTCCCCACTCCCATGACACACCGCGCCACACGCCCCAGTTGTGGTCGTGATACGCCTGCACGCCCTCATACGATTGGCACGCGCCGCCCACGCACAGCGAGCCTGTCGCGTCGGCGCGCAGTGCGGGGACGACGTATCCGCTGACGACGCCGGATGTCAACGATGCGCCGGGAAAGTACGCGCCGGCCGACGGCGCCACGTCGAGGTCGAGCACCAACGGCGCGCCGCCCACATCGTCGCGCGCTAACGCGTGCACTGCGTAGTGTCCGTTCGCGAGCACGGTCACGCGCGATTCGCCGATGCGGAGATTCGCGTCCTCCGTGGAGAAGCGCACCTGACTGGATGGCGCCACCGCCGTGAAGCGGCGCGCGGGCTTGCCCTGCTCGTGCAGCGTGACGAGCACCTGCCCGCCCCACTTGTCCGCGTTGCCGCCGACCTCACCAGCGACGATGAACGACACGAACGCCCACCGCTTCGCGTCCGGCGAAATGACGTTGAAGTAGTGCCACTCGGCCCAGCTCTTGTCGCCAATGGCCTGCGCCGGCGGTAGGTGGAAGTGATCGATCTCGTGACGCAGTTCCGCGTCGCTCGGCGCACGCCACCGGCGGTCGAGCGAATCGTCGGCCCACCTGCCAGCGATCACGTTCGGAGCCGCGCCGACGGCGCCGGTCAGCGATGGAATGTCGCCGCCCGCGCGAACGGAGATCTCGCGGCCGCTCGACGTGCGCAGGTACAGCAGCTTCCCCTCGATCTGCGGCGCCACCGCCGCAATGGCGTCCGTCATTCGCGGCGACGCCAGCAACTGTCGATAGATGAACCGCGCGTGATCGATGGAGAAGAACATTCCGCCCAACCCGCCCGTCTTCATCACTTCGACGTCCACCCCTTCCGGCAGCACCGTGATCTGTCCGCCGCCCACGAGCTTCTCGTCCTTCGCCTGGTCGAGCAGCGCCTCACCAACGGAGAGCAGCACGATCATCGTGGCCACGCCCACGCTGAACCCGAAGAGCAGGAAGAGCGTGCGCCATGGATTCAGCGTGAGGTTGCGGACCGCGAGCAACCGGATCATCGTGCGCGCTCGTCGCGGAGGATGGCGCCGTCGCGCATGTGGATGACACGCCGCGCCGCGCTCGCGAGATCCTCGTCGTGGGTGACGACGAGGATGGTCGTGCCGTCGGCATTGAGGCGATCGAAGAGCGCGATCATCTCCGCGCCGGTGCGCGCATCGAGCTCGCCGGTGGGCTCGTCGGCGAGAAGGAGGCTGGGCGCATTGGCCAGCGCGCGTGCAATGGCGACACGCTGCTGCTCACCTCCCGATAGCTGCGACGGCCGGTGCTTCTCCCGCGCGCCGATCCCCACGTAGTCCAGCAGCGCACGCGCCCGCTCCCGCCGCGCTGTGCCCTTCATTCCCGCCTCGGCCAGCGGCAGCTCGATGTTCTCGCGGGCCGTGAGCGCCTGCATGAGGTAGAAGCGCTGGAAGACGAACCCGATGCGCCGCAGGCGGAATTCAGTCGCCTTGGAATCAGGAAGTCGATCGACGCGATCGCCACCGATGGACACTGAGCCGGATGTCGGACGGTCGATGACGCCGATGAGATTGAGCAGCGTACTCTTCCCGCAGCCGGATGGACCGACGATGGCCGCGTAATCGCCCGCCTCGACATCGAAGGTGACGCCGCGAAGGGCGGCGACGCGCTCGTCGCCCATCGGGTAATCGCGCACGAGATCACGCACTTCCACGAGCGCGCTCATCCCACAGCCTCCTGACGCAGGGTGGTCGCGATGGGAAGCGACGCGCTCCGCCACGAGGGATACACGGCCGCGAGGACGCCGCTCAACGCGAGCAGGCCGAGTGCCGTCCAGGCCGACCGCGGTTGAAAGAGGAAGAAGTCGATGCGCTCCGGCACGCCGGGGAATCGCGCGAGAATCGAGTTGAGGTATCGCGCCGTGACGAGGCCCAGCAGAAGCCCCAGCGGCGATGCCGCGAGCATCATCGCAGCCGCCTCGGCGACGATCTGCCCGACGACGCGCGAGCGCTTGACCCCGATGGCACGCATCACCGCGATCTCGCCGATCCGCTCGTTCACCGAGACGGTGACCAGCGTGGTGACCAGCAGGAAGCCGACGACGAGACTCACTGCACCGAGGATGACGGCAAGCTGCCGAAAGTAGCTGAGGCGTTCGTCCACCTGCTTGAGCGCCTCCGCGGTGGAGATGACGTTCACCCGTGGAAACTGCGTCGCCACACTGGCACGCATCGCCTCGATATCCTGGTCGTCGCCAAGTCGCACCATCATCAGCGACACCGGCTTGTCCTTCTCTCGCCCCTGCATGGCACGCAGCGTCTCGATGCGTACCGCGGCGCCCTTCTGCTCGCTCGCCATGTAGATGAATCGCGCGCGTCCCACGATGTGCATCGTGCGTTCACCGGAGAGGGAGCGCATCTGTGCATCGTATCCGGTGCCCGCCTGCACCGTGTCGCCCACGGCGCGGCCGATGGCGCGAAGCAGCGCGTCGTTCGCGACCATCTCGTTTGCGCTGGCGGGCTGCCGCCCGCCGGCAAGCTCGTAGTCGCCCTCCACTGCCGGGATGATGCCGAGCACCGAGGTGGCGACTGTGGTTGTCCCACTCGGTATGTGCAGCTGTCCGCCGAGCACGGGACTCACCGCGACCACCGCGGGCAGCGCCTTCAGCATCGCGACGATCGAATCACCGTCGCGGATGGTGGCCTCCGTGTCGAACGGGAGCGTGCCCTTGGGGGAGATGCGCAACTGGAAGCCCTGCGACACGAGCAGGCTGCGAAACGACTCGCGCATGCCACTCGACAGCATGACCATGTCGAGCAGCATCGCTGCGCTCACGGCGACGCCGAGTATCGCGAGCACGGTGCGCGCACGATGGCGCAGCAGCGAGGCAGCGGCGAGCGTGAAGAGCATTCGCGCTAGCGGCCGAACAGCATGAGCGGTGGCGTCTGCACCAGGCGCCTGGCTGCGAGCCATCCCGCGACGATCCCGAGCACGAGCGACAGCGACACCGCGAGGAGCACGACGTCGCCGGTGACGATGGAGAAACGTACGGGCGATCGGTACACGCTCTGGTAGTGGGCATTCACGATCCACGACGTCAGTGCGCCGAAGCCCACCCCGACGATACTGCCGAAGACGGCGATGGCCGTGGCCTCGAGGACGACACCTCGCACGATGGTGCGGCCCGAGATCCCCATCAGGCGGAGTGCCGCGACATCGCGGCGGCGCTCGTCGACTTTCAACAGCATGATGCAGAGCAGGAAGATCGCGCTGGCGACGATGGTGATGACACCGATGGCCCGATGAAAGCGCGACACCACGGCGAAGGTCGCCGAGGTCTGCACAGCGATGTCGCGCGAGCGATGTGCGTGAAAGCCGAACGCCGCGGCGTTGATGCGCTCCTGCGCCGCGCCGATGACACCGTCCGATGGCGTCGCAACGGCAAAGCGGTCGACACGATCGCCATATCCCAAAAGCGATTGCAGTTGTGTGAGATGCAGCCGGATCTTGTACTCACCGCGCGCGATCTCCGCGGGATCGGCGCCGCGACGCACGATGGCGCCGACGATCGCGTGCTCGCCACTGTCGCCCGGTGTGGCGCTCAGGGCCACGCGATCGCCGACGTGCAATCCAGCGTCGGCGGCGAGTCGTTCATCGATGGCGATCCTGCGGGCGCTGTCCTGAGGTACCGCGAGGGACAGCAGGAGCAGGAGAGTGGGCGCGATCATGTGTGTAGGGTAGTGCCGAGACGAACTTCAAGAGCAGGTCCCTCGCTGCGCTCGGGACGACATCGGGTCGTCCCGAGCCAAAGGCGAGGGACCTGCTCTTTGTTCCCGCGAAGAGCGCTCAGCGCTTGCGGCCTGCTGTCACCCAATTGGCCGTGTCGGCGAGCGCATTGCGACTCGCCTCGAGGGAATACGACGGTGATGCAATCGTCGACAAGCCGCGTTTCACCAACCGCACACCCACGCCAATCTCCACGAGCCCGACCACCAGCGCGCCGAGCCACATGTGGCCGTTCGCGAGGCGGCCGATGAGCGTCACGAGAAAAAGCGTCATCGCGACGAAGACGATGACGCCGACGCCGAAGGCGAGCGCCATCCACAGGACCCCGCGCGTGGCACGGTGCAGGCTGTCGGTGGCGTCGATCTTCGCGAGACGCACCTCGTCCGCGACGAGGCGCTTCGAATCCTGCGTGAGACGACGAATGAGATCGGGGATCCCGGGATCGGAATCGCTCCGGACCGGTGCCGCAGCCATGTGCTCCTCCTTCGGTGCAGGCACAGCAGAAGGCAAAGTCCATTCCCACGCAGCCCCTAATCGGTGATCGGCTCCACGAACACCTGGTTCGCCAGCGCCACACCGATCGCGCGCTGTGCGCCGCCGCCCGCGTCGTCCACCCAAAGCGTGATCGGCCCCTCGAATGGCGCCCTGTCGAGCACCCGCACCAGCGCGCCCGGCCTGATGCCGAGCTCGGCGAGATACCGCAGCCGCTCGGCGTCTTCGTCCTGCATGCGACTGACGCGGACGCGGTCGCCCTGCCCCATCTCCGCGAGGCTCCGGAGCGTGCTCTCCTCCACTCGACCGTCGCGCGTGGGGATCGGCGCGCCGTGCGGATCGTGCAGTGGATTGCCGAGCGCGTCCGCCATTCGCTCGATCAGCTCCTCGGATGCGGCGTGCTCGAGACGTTCCGCTTCCTCGTGGACCCGATCCCACGGAAGGCCGAGCACCGCCGTGAGGTAGCACTCGAGAATGCGATGCCGGCGCAGCGTGCGAAGAGCTGCGTGACGGCCGTCGAGGGTGAGGCGTACGCCGCGATAGGGCTCGTGTGTGATCAGCCCCTGGTCGGCGAGGCGGCGCACCATGCCACTCACGGACGCCGCCGACACGCGGAGCTGGAGCGCGATGTCGTTGGTCGTCGCCGGCTCGCCGACGCGCTCGAGGTCGTAGATGGCCTTGAGGTAGTCCTCGACCGGTCCGGAGAGCGGCTGCGCGGCAGAAGGAGAGCCGCTCATCACACCTGACGGAGACGACGCGGTACGCCGCGCACCATCAGCACCGGCACCGTGACGCGGTGGCGCACCTCGTTGGCGACGCTGCCGCGTATGAGATCCTGCACGCCCTTGTGCCCGTGTGTGCTCATGGCGACGAGGTCGCACTGCTCGCGGATGACGGCAGCTGCGATCTCCGTGGCAGGGTCGCCGCCGGCGAGTATGCACTCGACGGCAAGCCCCGACTCCTCGAGGAGATCGGTCTGGGACTCGATGTACTCGCGATCCGACTTCATCTCCGCGCTTTCGCTCAGCACCAGCTGCTGCTGGTTGCGGGCCGCCCAGCCGTCGGCCACGTGAATGAACACGACGGACGCCTTGTTGTGGAGCGCGAGCTCCCGCACGTGCGTGATGATGGCGTCGTCATACTCCGAGTGCTCGAGCGGAACGAGAATGCGCTTGTACATGGCGAGAGTTGACCCGAGGCGGGTGGGACAGCGGGCAGCTCGACTAGACGAGCCACCCTCGCACGGTCTGGAAGAGCAACCATATGTTGAGCGTCGCGATCACTACCGCCACGAGATAGGCGAGGACCTTGAGCCACAGCGGGTTCACGAACTCGCCCATCTTCAGCTTGTTCGACGTGAACATTACCAGCGGGAATACTGCGAACGAAAGCTGCAGGCTCAGAATCACCTGGCTGAGGATGAGCAGCTTTGCCGTGCCCGACTCGCCCCCGATGATCGCGACGATGACCGCCGGCACGATCGCGATGAGCCGGGTGATCAGCCGGCGCAGCCACGGCCTGATGCGGATGTCGAGAAAGCCTTCCATGACGATCTGGCCGGCGAGCGTACCGGTGAGCGTCGAGTTCTGGCCCGACGCCAGCAGGGCGAGAGCGAACACCGTACTGGCGCCAGCGCCCAACAACGGCGTCAACAGCTTGTACGCATCCTGGATCTCGGCGACGGCGGAGTTGCCGCTTGTATGGAAGCTCGCCGCAGCCACGATGAGGATCGCCGCGTTGATGAACAGCGCGAACGAGAGCGCGATCGTCGAGTCGATGAATGCGAAGCGCACGGCCTCGCGACGGCCCGCGGTGTTCTGCTCGTAGCGGCGCGTCTGCACGATGGAGGAGTGCAGGTAGAGATTATGTGGCATCACCGTGGCGCCGAGGATGCCGATCGCGATATAGAGCTTCTCCCTGTCGGAGATGATGTCGAGGGTGGGAATGAACCCCTTCGCCACACCGGCCATGTCGGGACGCGCGAGTACCAGCTCGAACGCGAAGCACGCCCCCACCGTGGCGACGAGTGTGATGACGAGCGCCTCGAGGACGCGGACGCCCTTGTTCTGGAGATAGAGCAACAGCAGGACATCGAGCGCGGTAATGGCGACGCCGACGGGCAGCGCGATGCCGAAGAGGAGGTTGAGCGCGATGGCCGAGCCGATGACTTCCGCGAGGTCGCACGCAGCGATGGCGATCTCGCAAAGGAACCAGAGCGCCCAGACGACGGGCCTGCTATAGTGGTCGCGGCAGGCTTGGGCGAGATCGCGGCCGGTGACGATGCCGAGCTTGCAGGCGAGTCCCTGGAGCACGACCGCCATGAGGTTCGACATGAGGATGACGCTGAGCAGCGTGTATCCGAACCTCGATCCTCCGGCGAGATCAGTGGCCCAATTTCCCGGGTCCATGTAGCCGACGGCGACCAGATATCCCGGTCCGGCGAAGGCGAGCATCTTTCGCCATGTGGACCGTCCAACGATGGGAACGCTTCGATAGACTTCCGCCAGGCTCGGCGCGACTCGCGCCCTCCGCCAGCCCGTATCGGGAGGGAGAGGATCCGACTCCTGGATTTGTACAGATCGTTTCGCAGTCATGAAGTACGGGAGAGAATCGCGCGGACATCCATTATTTAGGACGGACTAAAGATATTCTGAGCCGACCATAACGCAAGAGTTTCCTCGCCTACCTCCCGGCGAGCCGCTCCAGCAGTGGGATGGCGTCGAGAATGGTCTTCCGCTCCGCAGGGGTCAGCCGGGCGACATCTGCCGACAGCGCGGCAACTCGGCGCCTCCGGCCGGCGTGGAGGAGGGCATGTGCGGCCGAGGTCGCCTCGACGCGGACTACCCGGCCGTCGCTCGGGTCGGGAGCACGCGTGAGGAGATCGTCCGCCTCGAGCTGGGCCACGAGACGGGACATCGTGGGCACGCGCACCTGTTCAGCGGCGGCGAGTGCACCGATGGTCTGGGGCCCGCCGAACACGAGGACGGAGAGGGCCGAGAGGCGCGGGGCGCCCAGCCCGGAGGCGTCGTCCTCGCGGCGGAGGCGGCGCAGCAGGTGGATGGCGGCGGAGTGAAGCCGGTCGGCGACCGCGGCGGCGGAACCGGCGCGCGGCGCGCGTGTCGAGACTTGACGGGATGCCATGGTGTCGTATGTTAGTTAGCAAAGCTAACTATCCGCAACCCTACCCGACATGACGAGGAACCCGATGACAGCGACGACGAGCAATGGATCCGAGGTCACCGGCCTCCGACAGATCGCGCTCACGGTGTCCGATGTGGCGCGCGCGACCGCCTTCTATCGCGACGCGGTGGGACTGCCCTTTCTCTTCTCGGCCGGTCCCAACCTCGCCTTCCTCGACGTCGGCGGCGTGCGACTCATGCTGAGCACACCCGAGTCGGGGTTCACGCCCGGGGCCAGCTCGGTGCTCTACTTCACGGTGCCGGACATCGACGCCGCGCATGCGGAGATGTCGGCACGGGGGGTGGCCTTCGCCGACGCGCCACACCTGATCGCGCAGATGCCTGATCACGACCTCTGGCTGTGCGCCTTTCGCGACCCGGATGGGAATCCGATGGCGCTGATGTGTGAGCGAGGGAGAGCGTGATCTGTTCTTCCGCGTCAGGCAGTACGGTCCTTCCGTTGGGTCCGATCCGCGAGATCGTCCCGTGACTCGCCCATGGGCGGCGTTCCCAGATAGGTGAGGAACTGCCGCAGGACGCGCTCGGTGAGACCCCACACCGTGTGCTCGCCGTGCCGGAAGGTGCTCACCGTGCGCTCGCCCTCGCGCGCGTGCACGAACCCGATCCCCCACGCCGCCTCATCGCGCAATGCCGAGATGGGTACCCAGAACGCACTCGCCACCTCGTGTGATGGCACGATCGTTACGTCGTTCCGGACGAGGGCGACATACGGCCGAATAATGATCGGCGGCAACAGCGGCGACCGTGGACTCAGGTCGTCGAGGTGGCCGAGCAGGCGGCCGTCGCGATCGATGTCGACGCCGGTCTCTTCCCAGGTCTCGCGAATCGCTGTCACGGAGAGATCGCGGTCGCCTGGCTCCATGCGACCGCCGGGACACGCGATGTGGCCACTCCACGGATCGCCCGCGAACTCCGACCGCTTGATCATCAGCAGTTCGGGCTCGCCATTCGCCTGCGCGCGCAGGACAAGCAGGATCGCCGCCAAACGCGTCAGCGGCTCGCCCATCAGCTCCCGACCGGGATGTTCGGCGAGCGTGCGCACGAAGCGGGCGATGAGCGGATGCGCGGCGAGTGCGTCGAGCTCCAACTGCGGCATGGCTCAGTCGATCTCGCCCCCAGCTTCCGCCCAGCCGCGAAATCCGCCGGCAAGCGAGCACACGTTCGTGTAGCCCATCTGCTGCAGGGTGTCCGCCGCGAAGGCCGAGCGATTGCCACTGGCGCAGTAGATGACCACTTCGGTGTCGCGGGGAACCACGGCCTCGATCTTCGTCTCGAGGTTGCCACGCGAGATGTGCACCGCGCCGGGAATCTTGCCGAGGTTGACTTCCTGTTGGTCGCGCACGTCGAGGAAGGTGACGCCGCCGCGCTCGTGCAGCGCCAGCGCCTCGCCCGCGGCGACCTGCTTGATGCGCGCCTTCGATTCGTTGATCAGATCGGTACCACTCTTCATTTCATGCTCCCGTTGTCGTGCGGACACCTAGGAAAGTGCCACGTGCAGCGTGCAGTTGTCGGCATCCAGCTCGGCCATCGCCCCGATGGGGATGGTCCACTGATCGTCGATGTGACCGACAGGCGCACCGGAGATCGTCGGCACTCCCGCAATGTCGGCGGCTTCGCGCAGGATGTCGGTGAGCGCGCATGAGCTCTCATCGGCAGGGTCAGTGCCATCGGTGAAGCGGCCATAGACGATGCCCGCCAGCTTCGCGAAGGCACCGCTCAGCACGAGCTGGCGCAGCATGCGGTCGATGCGATAGGTCGCCTCGCCGATGTCCTCGACGACGAGGATGGCGTTGCTGTAGTCGGGCGCGAATGGTGTGCCACACAGCGCTGCCAGCAATGCGAGATTGCCGCCGACGAGTCGTCCTTGGGCGCGGCCGGCGCGCATGGTCGTCGCGTCGGGGGTAGCGCCGCACGGATCGGTGCGCTGAATCACGGCGCGTTCAAGTGAGTCGCGCGAGAAGGCCGAGAGCGGCGTGCGTGCCGTGGGCCCGTGGAAAGTGACGACCTCGGCAGGTCCGCTGAGCGCCGCGTGGAGGGCGGTGATGTCGGAATATCCGATGAGCGTGCGCGGTCGGCTTCGCAGTGCGTCGACGTCGACGTCCGAGAGCAGGCGCATGGCGCCGTAGCCGCCGCGGAGACACCAGATGCCGTCAATGCTCGCGTCCGCGAGCGCGGCATTCAGGTCGTCGATGCGATGCGCGTCGCGTCCGGCGAGGTAACCATATTTGGCGAGTGCGTGCCTGCCGACCATGGGATCCCACCCGAAGCTTCGCGCCTGCGCGATGGCGACGTCGAGCTCGTCGCCGGAATGCAGCGGGCCCGATGGTGATACGAGCGCGACACGCGCGCCGGGCATGAGTGGTGGTGGCAACCGCATCGCGGCAACGTAGAGAGCGCCTCGGCGCCGTGCAATGGCGATGCGCGAGCGCCGAGGAGGTCGCGCGATGAACATCGGGTCGAGCATCTTTGACCGGTGACCTTCCCGCTCCCTGCCCTGCTCGCGCTCCCGTGGTTCATCGTTCCCATCGTTGCGGTGGTGCGCGCCAGGCGCTCGCGGTCGCTCGACGAATACGCTGACGCCATTTCCGGTGACGCGCCACTCGTGTCGGTCGTGATTCCGGCGCGCAACGAGGCGCACAACATCGAGCGATGCGTGCGCTCCGTGCTGGCGTCCAGCTATCCTCGGCTGGAGGTCATCGCCGTGGACGATCATTCGTCGGATGGCACAGGCGAGATCCTCGAGCGCCTTGCGCGCGACGACGGACGATTGAAGGTCGTGGTACCACCTCCGCTGCCGCCGTCGTGGTTCGGAAAGCAGTGGGCCTGCAAATCCGGCTATGGGTCGAGCACTGGCGACATCATCGCCTTCTTCGACGCCGATACCTGGCAGACGCCCGACCTCATTCCGCGCGCCGTCAACGCGATGCGCGCGCGACATGCCGACCTGCTCACGGTGGCCGGCACGCAGGAGCTGGGCACGTTCTGGGAGAAGCTCGTCCAGCCGCAGGTCTTCGCGATCCTCCTCGTGCGGTACGGCGGCACCGAGGTGGTGAACGAGTCGCGTCGAGCGAGCGAGAAGATCGCCAATGGGCAGTGCATCTTCGTGGCGCGTGGCGCGTATGACGCGATCGGCGGTCATGCCGCCGTGCACGACAAGGCGGCGGAAGACCTCGCGTTGGCGCAGCTGTACTTCACCACGGGTCGACGCGCGGTGATGATCCTCGGCATCGACCAGTTGCGGACGCGGATGTACACGTCGCTTCGCGAGTTGGTCGAAGGGTGGGGCAAGAACATTTACGCGAGCGGCCGCGATACCGCGCCGCTCGGCGCGCTCGGGAGGTTTCTGTATCCGCTGATGCTCCTCGCGCCATCGCTATCGGCGCTGGTGCCACCCATTCTCCTCGCGTTGGCGCTGCTGGGCATCTTCGGAAACGCGGTACTGGTGTGGGCTGCGCTCGTGACGTCGGCCAACCTGATCTGGTGGATCGTCATCTACGCCTTCATCCCGCTTTCGCCGCTGTACGCCCTGCTGCATCCGCTCGGGGGCGCGGTGCTTCTCTACATCTCGCTCCGGGCCATCGTGCGCGGTCGCAATGTGACGTGGAAGGAGCGTGACTACGTCGTGACGTGAACATCGGCGAGCTGCTTCCAGCAGCTCGGCATTGACATAGGTAGGACAAAATAATAGTTACGTGCATCCTAAATCGAGGTCGCATTATGGAGCACGCCATCGAACGCATGGTCGGCATCGCATTTCTGGCGGTCGCTCTCTCGCATCTGCTCCGGCCTCGCGAGTGGGGAGAGTTTTTCGACCAACTTCGGGCGAAGGGCGCACCGGGTGCGTTCTTCAATGGAATGTTGAGTCTGTCATTCGGGGCGGTCATCGTCGGCTTTCATGGCACACAGTGGAGTGGTTGGGCCGGCCTGGTCACCGTCATCGGATGGGCGCAGGTCTTGAAGGGAACGCTGCATCTCTGCTTTCCAGCATACGGGCTGCGGAGCATGGCAATGGTGTCGGCAGATCGAAATAAGAAGCTCGCGTTGGCGGGCGCACTGATGCTTCCGTTGGCAATCGCGATGCTCTATGCATCGGTCGGATAGTTCGCCAACCCCAGTCAGCACGTGTGGGTCGACGAGCAGGCTGATTCGGTTTCGGATGCAATGATGTGGTGACGGTGAAGCATCGCTGCCTCGATAGGCTGCGCGCGTGCGCACCTTACGACATGCCGCCGAGCGGCTCGCTGCAGCCAGCACGTCCGCAGGACGATTGGCGATCGCGTCCGACCTCGGCTTCGAATCCGTCGCGCTGCCGGTGGACGACGGCTCCGCTCGGCGGCTCGGGCTTCCGGAAGAAGTCACAGGTGCGGAGATCGTGCGAGGGCGTGGCGCACTGCGGGCGCTGTTGATCGAGGCGCCCTCGGAGCCGTCGCTGCGAGCGTTGCTCTCACGCGTCGCTTTGTCACTGGCGTCGAGCACTTCGCATGTGATGTGGCTGGTCGTCGGTGCGGCGGCCAACGGCGAGGAGGTCGGCGTTGCGTGCTGGTCGCCGGGCGCGCGGGGGCCGAGGGTTGTTGCGCTCGTCGCTCGCCGCGACCGCATCGTGGCCAGCGACGCCGAGACATTGTGTGCGCTTGCTGCGACGATTGAGGGCGACGACCTCCAGGTCTTCACGCGGTGGTGCGAGCTGCTTGGGCGTGACGCGCTGTCGCGCCGTTTCTATCGCATTCTCGAGCAACGTGTACGCGCCCTCGGGGAATCCCTCGTCGGCGTGAATGCCAGCGATCGCGCGGAGCTTGCACTTCTGTATGTGTCACGCCTGCTCTTTCTCTCCTTTCTGGAGACGAAGGGATGGCTTGACGGAGACCATGCTTTTCTCGCGCGACACTTCGACGGGTGCATGGCAAGCGGCGGCGGCTTTCATCGACGCGTGCTGCTGCCGCTGTTCTTCGGTACGCTCAATACGCCATTCCGTCATCGCGCGGCGGCGGCGCGGAAGTTCGGCTCCGTTCCCTTTCTCAACGGCGGCCTGTTCATGAAGGGCGCGCTGGAGCGGCGTCATTCTCGGGCACGGTTCTCGGACGCCGCCTTCGGTACCCTTTTCGGCGACCTGCTCGACGCATTTCGCTTCACGGCACGCGAAGGCCGGGCGCAGTGGTCGGAGTCGGCGGTCGACCCCGAGATGCTCGGCCGCGCGTTCGAGTCGCTGATGGCGGCTCGTGAGCGGCGTGTGAGCGGCGCGTTCTACACACCACAAGCCTTGGTGTCGCACGTGTCGGACCGTGCGTTGATCATCGCACTGACGGACCAACGGCTGGACGAAGACCAGCTACGCGCCGCCCTCCGCGGTGAATCGCTGCTGCCGGCGACGGCGGAGTTGCTGCGCGCGAAGCTGCGTGACTTCACACTGCTCGACCCGGCGTGCGGCTCTGGCGCGTTTCTCGTGCACGTGCTCGAACGCGTGGCGGACCTGCACCGCGCTGCGGGCGACTCACGCGCGCTGGCCGCGATCCGCCGCGATGTTCTGGCACGCGCCGTCCATGGCGTCGACGTGAACCCCACCGCCGTCTGGCTGTGCGAGCTGCGACTCTGGCTGTCGGTGGTGATCGAGAGCGACGAGACGCGCATGTCGGCCGTGCCGCCGCTGCCGAACCTCGACTGCAACGTGCGTGTCGGCGATACGCTCGCCGGTGAAGGATTCGTGGAACCGCCGTCGCTGGTCGGTCCGTCGGCGGTGCTCGCACGACTGCGCGAGCGCTACGTGCGCGCGGCGGGCCCGCGGAAGGCGCCGCTCCGGCGTGCGCTCGCGCGCGAGGAGCGCCGACGCGCGCTGGCCGTCATCGATCGTCAGCTTGTCGCGCTCGACGATCGACGACGCGAGCGGTTGCTCGCCCGCCGTTCGGCCGATCTCTTCGGCGAGCGCACGCGACCTGGCGCTGACGAGCGTGCCGAGATGCGCACGCACCGGCTGCGCGCAGCCGCGCTGCGTCGCGAGCGGCGGCGCATTGTGAACGACGGCGCCCTTCCCTTCTCCTTTCCATCGCACTTTGGTGCGGCGCACAGTCGCGGCGGATTCGATCTCGTCATCGGCAATCCGCCGTGGGTTCGTCTCCACAACATTCCCTCCGACGCACGCTCGGCACTGCGGTCGCGATTCGTCGTCTATCGTGATGCGGCGTGGGATGCGGGAGCCCGCAGCGGACACGCCTCGCGTGGCTTCGCGGCACAGGTCGACCTGGCGGCGCTGTTCGTCGAGCGAAGTCTCGAGCTGGCTCGGCCAGCGGGATGCGTTGCGTTGTTGCTGCCCGCGAAGCTCTGGCGATCGCTGTCGGGAGGCGGCGTGCGTCGGTTGCTGTCCGACGGCGCACGACTCCGCGTGGTGGAGGACTGGTCCGATGCGCCGTCGTCGTTCGATGCGGCAGTCTACCCATCCGTGATGATCGCATCGCGCGACCGCTCGTCGGGCGAGATGATCGCGGGGGTCAGGCGTCGCTCGCTCGATGTCGAGTGGCGCGACACGCCGTCGTCCATTCGACTGGTGCGGCATGACGCGGCCAGCCCATGGCTGTTGCTGCCCCCCAACGTCCGCGCCGCATTTGACCGCATCGTGACGCGCGGTACACCGCTCGGCGACAGCGAGATGGGACGAGCGACGCTGGGCGTGAAGTGCGGTTGCAATGATGCGTTCGTGGTCGATGCGGGGGGCGGCGCCGAGGACATGATCGACGTGGAGCACCGTGGAAGGCGCGGCGCGATCGAGCGACATCTCCTGCGGCCATTGCTGCGTGGTGACGCCGTGGCCGCCTGGACAATTCCAGATTCGCGAAGCGCCATCGTGTGGACGCACGCTGAGCCGGGCGTTCCATTGGCAGTGCTGCCAACCGGGGCAGCGAAGTGGCTCGCACCGTGGCGACGACAACTCACCGGTCGCTCCGATCTGCGTGGCAGTACATCGTGGTGGACGCTGTTCCGCACGGAGGGCGCCGACCACACGAGAACCCGGGTCGTGTGGAGCGACTTCGGGAGGTCGCCGCGCGCGGCAATTCTTCCCGTCGGCGATCGGACGGTTCCTCTCAACAGCTGCTACGTCGTGAGTTGCGACGACGTGCGCGACGCGCTCGCGCTTACGGCATTGCTGAACGGACCACTCGCCGCGGCGTGGCTGAACGCGATCGCCGAACCGGCGCGCGGTGGTTGGCATCGGTATCTCGCGTGGACGGTGTCGCTGCTGCCACTCCCGCACGACTGGGTGCGCGCGCGGGAACTCCTTGCGCCACTCACCGAGCGTGCACTGCTTGGCACATTGCCGTCCACCGCCGACCTGCTCGCGGTGGCCTGTCGCGCCTATCGCGTGCGCGAGACCGACGTCGCTCCATTGATCGCGTGGTGTCATACGCCGACGACCGGTTGAGGGCGGCGCTGGCCGCCATCGCGAGCGCCGCTCTCGACGCGCTCCCGCCGGCGCGGCTCGGTGCGGTGACGCTGCGCGACGATCAGCGGCGCATCGTCGCACGCGCGCAGCGTGCGCTCGATCGGTTTGGCGGGTGCATGATCGCCGAAGCGGTCGGCCGCGGGAAGACCTACGTGGCGCTGGCGTTGGCGAGTCGATGGGAGCGTCCTCTCGTCGTCGTGCCGGCGGCACTGAAGAGTACGTGGTCGACCGCGTGTCAACGCGCCAGCGTTTGCTGCACGATCGTATCCCACGAGTCGCTGAGCCGAGGCGCGATGCCTCGTCTGCATTCGCCCAGAGCGCAGCGAGGGTGCTGCTCGTCAGCGCTGTTCGACGGGATCGTGGTGGATGAATCGCACCACTTTCGTACGCCGACAACACGCCGGTATGCGGCGCTCGCCGAGCTGGCAGCGTCTGCGCCGATCGTGATGTTGTCGGCCACGCCGCTCCAGAACAGGCCGCGCGATCTCGCCGCGCAGATCGCGCTGTACCTGGGCGAGCGCGCACTTGCGCTCAAGGCCACCGAACTCGCTCGGTTCATCATTCGCGGCGACGACGCTGACACGTCGATTGGAATGCCAGCGATCGCGACGCCGGAGTGGCTCGAGGTAGCAGCGGATGATGGTGACGTGCTGCGAGCGATCCTGGCACTCACCCCGCCGGCCAAGCCGCTCGACGGTGGCGACGCCGGCGCGCTGCGAATGATCAGCCTCGTGCGCGCGTGGGCGTCGAGCCGCGCGGCGCTGGAGGCGACGCTGCGTTCGCGACGCCGATTGGCGGCTGCCGTCGAACAGGGTGTGGAAGCGGGCCGAGCGCCCACGCGACGCGAGGCGCGCGCGTGGCATGCGGCCGACGGTGTGGTGCAGCTCGGCTTTGCCTCGCTGCTGATGGAGGGCACGCCGACAGATGCGGCACTCGCGGAACTGCGGGTGGCGATAGAGCGCGAACGTGACACACTTGCCGAGCTTGCGCGCGTGCTCGGTGTCACTGCCGATCCGGACGTCGCGCGCGTGCATGCGTTGCGGGCACTTCGCACGACGCATTCCGGTTCGCGCATCGTCGCCTTCAGCGAGTTTGCCAGCACGATCACCGCGTTCTACTCGGCCATGCGCACCGATGCCGGCGTCGGCATGCTCACGGCGCGTGAGGCGCGGATCGCGAGTGGACGCATCGCGCGCGACGAACTGCTCGCGCGGTTCGCTCCGGTGGCGCAACACGCCAGGCCCGTCGCAGCACACGATGCGGTAACCCTGCTGCTCACGACAGATCTGCTGTCCGAGGGAGTGAACCTCCAGGACGCGAGCGTCGTCGTGCATCTCGATCTCCCGTGGAACCCGGCGCGGTTGGCGCAGCGCGTCGGGCGACTTCGGCGGCCGGGTGGTGCGCCAGAGGTACGATCGTATCTGCTGGCCTCACCCGCGCGGGCCAGCGTGCTACTCGATGTCGAGGCTCGATTGCGTCGCAAGCTCGCGGCTGCGGAGCATGTGGTGGGGCATGGGATCGAAGTGCTGCCAGCGCTTTCACACGCGTCGGCGTCAGCGGTGATGTCGGCATCGTCGCCGCTGGACGATACCAATGCAGCAGGAGAAGGCGCATTCACCGCGCTGCTGGAGCGTTGGCGATCGTGCAGCGATGCCGGGCACGCGACATCGGGATGCATCGTGGCGTGCGTCGCGTCGGATACGAAGGCATGGCTCGCGGCACTCGGCGACGGACGCGTCATCGCGTCGATCGAGGGATATGTCAGCGACGCGCCCTCGACCGCGATGCGCGCGGCAAGAGCGCTGTGCGGTTCTGCGCATCTTCCCGACGACAACGACATTCGCCATGCGATGGTCGAACTGATTCAGTGGCTGGAAGCGGAGCACCTCGCGTCCGCGTGCGGCCTCGACGCACCGCATGAACCGAATCGGCGAGCGATGTTGCGCTGGCTCGACCGAGCGACGCATGAGGTTCCCCGCCACGAACGGGCAGCGGCGCTTGCTCGTGCGAGTCGCCTGCGACACGCGCTTCGGGAACCGATGCCGCTGGGCGCAGAACGCCGGCTGGCATCGATCGCGGCCGACCACGCCAGCGGCGATTCGCGCGCACTGCGAGCCGCATGCGCGGTCGTCGAGGCACTACCGCATCGTCGGGACGCTGCGGCGAAGAGGGACACGCGCCCCGTGGCGCTGGTGGTCACGAGGCCTCGGCAAGCCGTCATGGCTGAAACTCAGCGGCGCCTGCCGGCCGACATGATCCTCACCGTGGGGAGCATTCTGCCGTCCTTGATCGTTCAGCCGTACACGGATCCCAGCACGATGAGGACTGCGAGGGCGAGCATGCCAGCGGCTGGCGCAGATTTTCGTAGCGGGTCGTGAATCTTGAAGTGCATCGCCAACGCGCCGAGCATCAGGACACATATGAGCAGCGCCGCAGGAACGACCAGCAGGCGGTACCAGATTCCGGCGATCAGCGCGAGTGCCGCGCCCACCTTGAGGACACCGACGACGACGACCATCCATGCGGGCAGGCCGTACGCGGCGAACTCCTCGCGCATGTTCCTCGCGTCGGCACCTCGATATGCCGTGCTTCGATTGGCGCGTAGCAGCCAGACGTTCAGCAGGCCGAGCGCCGCCACGATCTGGAGGATGACAAGGAGGGGACCCATCTGAGCGACCGCCGCGTTCTAGGTGAGCGAAGTGTTCAGCATGCTGCATCTACGGCATTTAACGGAGAGAATGCAACCCAGCATCACGATTGCGGCCGCCCTCTCGAGCATCTCGTTCCTCCTGTACGGCGCGAGTCTGTTCGGCTCGCGGGCGATGGTGGCCGAGTTCGAGCGTGACCATATGGCACCGTATCGGACCCTCATCGGCGCTCTGCAGATCGCGGCGGGGGCAGGACTGCTCGCCGGTCTGCTCTTTCGCCCTTTGCTGCTCCTCTCTGCTGGCGGGCTCGCCGGAATGATGCTCGCGGCGATGGTCGTGCGGCGGCGCGCGCGTGATCCGCTGGTGTCGGCGATTCCCGCCATGCTGCTCCTCTGCCTGAACCTGTACATCCTGCTGGCTGCCGCAAAGAGCGCGGGCGGAACAATCCTGCCCGCCATTCGTTGACTCGCTGTGCGCGACCGCCGCGCGACGACACCCGCTCGACTTCTCGCGCTCTTCTCCGATGATGCCACGCCGCAACCTCCGCCGCCGTGCAGGGCTGACCATTCTCGCCGCCGCCTTCGTCTCCTTCGTCCTGTCCGTCACGCTGTGGTTCACGGGGAGCCACGAGCAGGGGCTCTTCGTCGGACTGTGGGTGCCGTCCATCCTCTCGTTTGGATCCGTCGCCCTCCTGATCAGTGGTGACCGGAATGAATAACCTTGGCCTGTTCGTGGTCGGCGTCGTGATCACCATCCCGGCGGCGACCGTCATCATCGCGCTGGTGTTCGCCGCCGGCATCGACGAACGAGCGGAGAAGAAGCGCCTGGCACCGCGCGAGCCGGGAACGGCTGTTCCAGCGCAGGCGGAATGAGGCGCACGTACCTGGTCGTCGGCCACTCGAGCGGAATCGGACTCGCCCTCACTCGGTTGGCGCTCGAGGCGGGCCACGCGGTTGTTGGGCTCTCGCGACGCGTCTCGGGCATCACCATGCCCGGCCTGAGCGAACGGCAGGCCGATGTCCTCCATGCCGATCTCGATGCCCTGGACCTGCCTGCCGCACTCGATGGCGTTGCGTACTGTCCGGGAAGCCTGAGCCTCAAGTCCTTCACGGCCCTCCGGGAAACGGATTTCATGAACGACTTCCGCGTCTCCGCACTCGGCGCGGTGCGCGTGCTCCAGGCGACAGCGAACGCGCTCAAGGCGGGACGGCAGCCCGGCGTCGTGCTCTTCAGCACCGTCGCTGTGCGTCAGGGCATGCCCTTTCACGCCTCGATCTCCATGGCGAAGGGCGCCGTGGAAGGACTCACTCGCGCACTCGCCGCGGAATGGGCGCCGCGGATCCGCGTCAATGCCGTGGCGCCCTCGCTGACGAACACGCCGCTCACCGCGCGCCTGCTCGCAAGCGAGGAGCGAGTGCAGGGGAGTCGGGACCGTCACCCGCTCCGCGAGATCGGGCAGCCCGATGACATCGCCGCGACGGCACTGTTCCTCCTTGGGGAACAGTCGCGGTGGATCACGGGCCAGGTGTGGGGAGTGGACGGCGGCATGTCCACCCTGCGCGCGTGAAGCCGCGGAGAGCATCGTCGGCTGCACGGACCCCGCGCGTGTGAAGCGACCGAAGTCGCTCCACATCGCGCGGGTACCATGGTCGATGCAGTAGCCTAGTGCTTGATCGTGTACGTCCCGTTGCGAACGATCGTCGTGGGTGCGGCGAGATCAGGCTGACCAGGCTGCGTGTCGTACAGCACCGCGTTCGTGGACGAGTTCCACACCTTGATGCGGATCTTGTCCGGATTTGCACTGCTGCTGCGAAAGTCCACGCCGCTCACGATGAA
>JBBQDT010000006.1:0-57236 GCA_038319955.1 Gemmatimonadales bacterium
AGCGCCAGCTATCCATCTCGACGGATCGCGTCGTGATGCGCGATGCCGGGCCCCAGCGCCGAAGCAGTGTCGACGCGGCCGCGCAGCGCTGCCGGCGGAATTCCGGAGCTGACGTCACGTCGGCCGGGTTCACCGCCTGGAGCGTTGCGGCGGTCGCCAATTCGGCAGCTTCTCCGCTCAGGTTGGCGAGGCTCTCGAGGTCGATCTTCATGTTGGCGGCGCGCGCGACGTTGAACTTCGCAATGAACGCATCGGGCGCAGCAATGTTGAGCGATGCAAGCACCACGAGACCCGAGATCGCTGCACCGGCGATGAACGGACGCCCATTCCCACGGAGCACTGTAACGGCGAGCCAGAGGAGCACCACACCCAGCCATGCCATGAAGACCAGCGGATAAAGCCGCTCGGCGGTAAGTCCGTAGTAGTGCACGTAGAGCTTCATGCGCAGCGCAGCCGAGAGGAGTATCGCGCCGAGCAGTACGATCAGAGGCAGTGCAAGCGCGGAGTGTCGGCGTTCGAGGTCGCGGCCAGGTTGCAGAGCCGCGCGCGTGGCAACGAGGAGCGGAATCACGAGCAGCGCGACCCAGAGCATCTGGAAGAAGCCCTGTCTCGCATAGGCGGCCGCGGTCAATCCAGTCCGCGCGTGCAGGAAGGCTTCGCCGCCAAAGAACCAGCCGAGCTGCGCGATGACGAACGCGGCGAACAGCACGTTGAGCGTGCCGAGCGCGGCGGTGATGTCGAGCAGGCTGAATCTGAAGGGCAGGTCGCGTGGCGCGCGATGCCTGCCGACATCCACCAACAGGGCCGCGCGGACCCATCCGCTCACGAGCCACGCACAGACACCGGTGACGAAGACATGAGTGAAGATCGTCTTGACGTCGAATGCCGGCAGCGACACGAGGCTGGAGAAGATCGGGTCCGCATCGCGAAGCAGGGTGCCGAAGACAACGAGCAGCGTGCCGCCGATGAGCGCGGCGCGCACGACGGCGGCCGCTCGAGAGGCGGCACCATCGCGGCGTTGCGCGCTGAGCAACTCCCCGTAAGCGATCGGAACGAAACCCTGGACGACCGTGAGCGCGAGCGACGCAGCGGCCCACACCGTATCGCGAAAGCGTGCGGCGAGCAATGCGGCGCTCCCGTCGCTGAGCGCGATGGCGGCCATGCCGAGTGCGCCGACGGTGGCGATGAAGTCGAGCGCTTGCAGGGTGGACGCATCGCGCCAGACGAGCCCACAGGAGAAGAGGACGGCGGTGGCCAACCACGCTGCCGTTTCGCGGGAGATAGCGCGTCCGTCGCTCCAGGCGGCGGCGATCAGGCCGAGGACGACGAGGGCGACCCACAGCGGAAATGCGGCGCCGACTGGGAGGTCGCGGAGGAGTACGTCTCCGGCGATGCCGAGGAGCACCGCGTGTCCGGCAATGCGCCTGGCGAGGGGTCGGTTGACGAGTGGCGCGCCGGCGGTGTCCTCGCGGAGCGCTGCGGCCCGGCCGGGACCGAGGGCGGCAAAGTGGTCAGGGGCTCGTTGCATGAAAAGTACTTTATAATATAAAGTTCACGCGCGCAAGCCTCCACCCTTGCGGACTGTCGCGCCGACGCGGGCCCGGCGAGATTCGTCCGCATGGCTCAAACCGCATCCTTCGACGTGACCACAGGCGTCGACCTCCAGGAGGTCGACAACGCGATCAACCAGGCCCAGAAGGAGATCGCGCAGCGATACGACTTCAAGGGCTCCAAGGCGTCTATCGACTTCAAGCGCGCCGAGAACCTCATTGCCCTCGTTGCGGACAACGACTTTCAGATGACGGCCTTGTTCGATGTCGTGCAGACGAAGCTCATCAAGCGTGGCGTGCCGGTGAAGAACCTCGACATCGGTGACCTGAAGCAGGCCGCTGGCGACACGGTGCGGCGCGACATCAAGCTCAAGATGGAGCTCGATACCGAGACGGCGAAGAAGGTGGCTGCCGCCATCAAGGACGCGAAGCTCAAGAAGGTGCAGGCATCCATCCAGGGCGAGCAGGTGCGCATCAGCGGGCCGTCGCGCGACGACCTCCAGGAGGCGATCACCCTCCTCAAGGGCAAGGACTTCGGTGTGCAACTGCAGTTCGGCAACTACCGCTAGTCTCCAATCAGGCGAGGTCACCATGTCCGACGTGAACTTTTCAGAGCAGGCCCGGCGCACGTTGGCGCGCGCCCGCGAGGAAGCCAGGGGCCTGGACCACCCATACGTGGGCACCGAGCACATGCTCCTCGCGCTGCTGCGAGACACCGACGGCGTCGCCGCCGACGTGTTGAAGGCGCTCTCCGTGGACGCGGCGAAGGTGCGCGAGGTCGTCCTCGGCGGCGTGAAGAAGAGCACGAGCCCATATCCGATGGGTGCCGAGCTGCCCTTTACGTCGCGTGGGAAAAAGGCGCTCGAGCTCGCGATGTCGCAGTCACACGAGTGGCATCACTCCTACATTGGAAACGAACACTTGCTCATTGGCCTTCTTCGCGAGAAGGGGGGCATTGCTGCGCAGGTCCTCGCGAATGCCGGCGTGACCCTCGAAGGCGCGGTTGCGCAAACGTTGTCGAACCTCGGCGAGCAGCCTGCGCGCAACTCCTGGCGCACAACTCTCACACGGATATTCTCGTGAACAAGTCATTGGTCATTTCTGCCTTCGTGCTCGGCACCATCGTCGGCGGGCTCGGTGTCAACGCGGCCACGCGCACTGCCCCCGACCGCGTCTTCGAGATTCGCACCTACACCACTGCGCCGGGCCAGCTCCCCATGCTCAACAAGCGCTTTCGCGAACACACCGTGAACATCTTCGCCAAGCACGGCATGCAGAGCGTAGGCTATTGGACGCCACTCGACACAGCGCTGGCGGAGAACACGCTCGTCTACGTGCTGGCGCATCCCAGCCGCGAGGCGGCCCGCCAGGCATGGGCGGACTTCGGAAAGGATCCGGAGTGGGTGAAGGTCCGTACCGCAACCGAGGCCGAGGGATTGAAGGTGGTGAAGGTCACGTCGATGTTTGCCGCGCCGACTGACTACTCAGCCATTCGCTAGCCACAGGCTCAGCGCGCGACGACCTCGAGCCACAGGGGGATCGACTCGGCGATCACGCGGCCGTCTGTCATCCTGAGCCTTACGGTGGTGCTGTAACGACCCGGCCGCAGTGCAGGCACGCGAAACGTGTGCGCTGCGATGCTCGGCGCCGGTGCACCCAGATGGCTCACCATCAGCGTGTCGCGCGAGGGCCCCTTGAGCGCGAGTTCGACGCGCCCGCCCTCGCGCGCCATCCAATCGCCCGGTCCAAACGCGACGAGCGTCAACACGTCGATTGAATCGACAATGGCGCCGAGCGAGACGGGGGTGCCAGTGGCCGCATCGGTAATCGACACGAGACGCGCACCCGGGGCCATCGCACCGATTGGAAGCTCGGGCACACTCGGTGTGGCTGGCGTCGCCACCGCGGAGGACTGCGGGGGGGGCGGTGAGCTGTACACGTGCTGCGACGGCCTGTCACAGGCCGCCACGGCGAGCAGCGAGACGGCTCCGAGACGACGCATCCTTATCGCTTGACCGCTTCCTGCTTGCGCGCTTCCAGCCGCAGGGCGGCCACGGCCGCGGCCATCGACTCGGCGGCGATCAGCCGCCGGCCCGTGAGCAGGATGATGCCGCGCAGCACGGCCCGCTGGATCGAGGTAATGCCCACCACCGCGCCGAAGACGACGTAGGGCTTGTTGTGCTCCGTGAGCGCCTGCAGGGCGGTACGAATCTTTGGCGTCGCGCGCGAACCCGTAACGTCGGTGAGGGTGTACACACTCCTTGGTGGCTCGGCGCCGATGATCCGCCTGGCCTCTGCGATGGCCTTCAATGCCTCAACCTCATCCGGCACGTGGCTGAAGTCGAGATGACAGATTCGCACTCCGTCGTGCATCCTGAAGTGGGTACGCATTGGCTCCATTCGACTGGCTGAGTGCAGCGTTCAGTGCTGCCCAGCTACCTTTCACCAACCTGAAGTGTACCCACGACGCGGCATCGACGCATGAAACTCGGCTTCATCACACTTGGCTGCGACAAGAACACGGTCGATAGCGAGCGCTATCTGGCGCAGCTCGCCGATCGCGGGGCCGAGTATACGGATGACCTCACGAAGGCCGAGGTGATCGTCATCAATACGTGCGGCTTCATCGACGCGGCGAAGAAGGAGTCGCTCGACGCCATCATCCAGGCGGGCGATCTCAAGGAATCCGGCTCGTGCAAGGCAGTCGTGGCCGTAGGCTGCATGGTCCAGCGCCACAAGGGCGAGCTCGAGGAGGCGTTGCCCGAGGTGGACCTGTTCCTCGGCTCGTCGGAGATGGACCGCCTGCTGCCCGAGCTCGAAGCGCGCGGCCTCATCGACGACGTGCCGTCGATTCATCCGGGCGTGCGACTGTTCACGGGCGAGACGCCGCACATTCGCTACCTGAAGGTGAGTGAGGGCTGCGACCACGGGTGCGCCTTCTGCGCCATTCCGCTGATGCGCGGCAAGCACCGCTCGTTCGCGCTGGACGAGGTGATCCGCGACGCACAGCTCCTCGAGGCGCAGGGGGCGCGCGAGGTGAACCTCGTGGCGCAGGACCTCGCGCACTACGGCCGCGACCGGCGCGATGGCTTCACGCTGCCCGAGCTGCTCGAGGCACTCGTGAAAGAGACGAGCATCCCCTGGCTCCGCATGCTCTACCTCTACTCGTCGGGCATCACGCCCCGACTACTCGAGGTAATGGCGCACCAGCCGCGCATCCTGCCGTATCTCGACATGCCGATGCAGCACGCGTCGGACAGGGTGCTCAAGCGCATGCGGCGTCCGGAGCGACAGGCGTCCATCCGCGACCGGGTGAAGACCGTGCGTGACGTGGTACCCGACCTCGCCATCCGGACGACGTGCATCGTCGGTTTCCCGGGCGAGACGGACGACGACTTCGCGCAGCTCATGAATTTCCTGGAGGAGATCCAGTTCGAGCGGGTTGGCGCGTTCACCTATTCGCCGCAAGAGGGCACCAAGGCGGCGGAGATGATCGACGACGTGCCGGAGTCGGTCAAGCGCCAGCGGCTCGAGCGGCTGATGGAGTTGCAGCGGCAGATCACGGCGGAGCGGTACGAGCGGTTCATCGGGCGCACGGCGCGGTCGATGGTGGATCGCATCGTGGACGGAGAAGCGCAGGCGCGCACTGTCTGGCAGGCCGACGACGTTGATGGCATCGCCTTCGTGCAAGGCGCCGAAGCACTCGCTCCCGGGTCGATTATCGATGTGGTGATCGAGGGCATCGAGGACGACGTCGATTTCCGCGCCACGCTGCTCCGCGTGATCGACGCACCCGGCGCGGCGCCAAGACGCGTGCGGTCACTGCCCGTGATGAGTACGTCGATCGGGAGCTTCGGGCGTTGAGCGCGTCGGCTGGGCCGGTCGTGCGATCCACTGCGCGCTCGAAGGAGTTGATGGCGCGCGCCCGCACGCTCTTTCCGGGCGGCGTCAATTCACCGGTGCGCGCCTTCAACGGTGTTGGCGGCGAGCCGTTCGTCGTCGAACGCGGCGAGGGCGCACGCATCTGGGATGTGGACGGCAACGAGTACATCGACTACGTGCTCTCATGGGGCCCACTCGTGCTGGGCCACGCGGCGCCCGTGGTGCTCGACGCATTGCGCGAGACGATGGCGCGCGGAACGAGCTTCGGCATTCCGACTGGCCTCGAGATCACGCTCGCCGAGTTGGTGCGGGAGCGGATGCCGCACGTGGAGATGATGCGGTTCGTCTCGAGTGGCACCGAGGCGGCGATGAGCGCACTGCGTCTCGCGCGCGCCGCCACCGGTCGAGACCTGCTGCTCAAGTTCGATGGCTGCTATCACGGACATGGCGACAGCTTTCTCGTGCGCGCGGGCTCGGGCGTCGCGACGCTCGGCCTGCCGAACTCGCCTGGCGTGCCGGACGCGCTCGCGGCGATGACGTTGACGTCGCCATTCAACGACTTGCCGGCGCTCGAAGCGACGTTGCAATCGCACGGCGACAGGATCGCCGCGATCTTCGTTGAACCGATCATCGGCAACGCGGGCTTCATCGCGCCTGATCCGCAATTCCTGCCGGCGTTGCGCCGTCTCGCTACACGATACGGCGCGCTGCTGGTGTTCGATGAGGTGATGACGGGATTCCGCATCGCGTTCGGCGGCGCAGCGGAGTACTGCGGCGTCACGCCCGACCTCACCACGCTCGGCAAGGTGATCGGCGGGGGACTTCCGGTTGCGGCATATGGAGGGCGGGCCGATCTCATGGAGATGGTGGCGCCGAGCGGACCGGTGTATCAGGCGGGCACGCTGTCGGGGAATCCACTGGCGATGGCGGGTGGCATCGCGACGTTGCAGGCGCTCACGCCCACCGTGCATGAGGCGATCGCCGGCCGGACGCGCGCACTCGTCGAAGGGTTGCGTGGCATCGCGGCGCGTCGCGGCGTTCCATTCACCGCCGACAGCGCGGGCTCGATGTTCGGGTTCTTCTTCCGGGCGGAACCGGTGCGCTCATTCACCGATGCGAAGACGGCGGATGTCGAGCGATTCCGTCGGTTTTTCCATGCTGCCCTGCGACGCGGTGTGTATCTCGCACCCTCGGCGTTCGAGGCTGGCTTCATGTCGGCCGCGCACGGTGACGCCGAGATCGCGCTGACGCTTGAGCGGTTGGACGACGCGCTCGAGGAAGCCCGTTGAGGCTGTCGTGACGAGCGCCGCGAGGAGCAGCGCGTGATGCGGTGGCGTCGAACGGCGAATCCATCATCGACGACCCAGTGGTCGCTCGCGCTGGCCGGATTGATCGCGGTGGCCTGTTCGGCCGCGGCCGTACCCATCCGGTCGCCCGCGCCTGCGACGAGCATCGCTCGGCGCGGCGCTTCGGCGCGCATCGTTCGCATCGCGCTCGCGGACAACCAGCGGCAGGTGCGGCTGACGTCCAGTGGCGCGTGGACGATCTTCGCCGAAGACGGCCGTACCCCCGTGGCGCTCACGCAGCCTGGGGAGCGCTGGCTGCTCGAGCGCGATGGCAGGGCGGTGCGCGCCCAGCGGGAGGACTCGCGGCCCGTGTCCGCGCGCGAGGCCACCGTCATTGCGCGACCGCTCGATCGGGACGGCACCATCGGCTTCAGCGGCAAGCGCTGGCGGGGTGAGCTCACGATCAGCCTGTCGGGCGACGGGCTGATCGTCGTCAACCGTCTCCCGATGGACGACTATCTCAAGGGTGTGGTGCCGCTCGAGATCGGGACGGCGTCGATGTCGGATGCGTCGGCGGTTGAAGCGCAGGCGGTGTCGGCGCGCAGCTATGCGGTGACGCACATGGCCGGCGCGGGCCGGCTGTGGGACATGCGGTCCACGGTGAGCGACCAGGTGTACGGCGGCGCCGGTGCCGAGACGAGCGTCGGCAACACGAGCGTGGACGTCACGTCCGGACTCGTCCTGCTGTATGGTGGACACGTGGTGAACGCGCCGTACTTCTCCACATGCGGTGGAAGCACGGCCGAGCCGCAGGATGTGTGGCGGGCGTCGCCGGAGCCGTACCTCAAGCGCGTAAGTGACCAGATTCCCGGCACGAATCACTACTACTGCGAGGGCGCGCCGAAGTATCGCTGGACGCGTGTGTTCGGCCGCGAGGCACTTCGCGAGAACATCGCGAAGTACCTGCTCACGCTGCCTGGTCGTGGAGGTCCGTTGTCCACCGTGCGTTCGATGACGGTCACTGACGTCACGCCAGCGGGACGAGTGGCAACGCTGACCGCGGACACGGATCGCGGCAGTGTCGTCCTGCGAGGCAACGACATCCGCTCGGCGCTGCGTTTGCCGAGTGGCGAGATACTCTACAGCACATACTTTTCGGTGGATGCCGTCAGTGGCCGCGATGGGATCGAGACGCTGACGCTGACCGGCGGCGGCAATGGCCATGGTGTCGGCATGTGCCAGGCGGGTGCGATCGGCCGCGCGCGAGCCGGCCAGGACTTCCGGACGATCCTCCAGACCTATTACCCGGGCACGTCAGTTGGAACCATCGAGTAAGGCCCACTGCCGGAGACGCAAGTCATGACGGACCAGGTGCGAATTGGGGTTGTCGGCGCCGGCGCGATCGCGCAGCTCACGCATCTGCCGGTGCTGTCGAAGATGCGCGGCGCGAAGCTCGTGGCCATCTGCGACAACGACCGTCCCAAGGCACGCGCGCTCGCCGACCGATTCGACATTCCCGACGTCTACACCGACATCGAGGATCTGCTCGAGGGGGATGGCCTCCAGGCGATCGTCATCGCGACGCCCAATCACCTGCACGAGCCGCACGTGTTGAGCGCGATCGCCAACGGCATCGACGTGCTGGTGGAGCGTCCGCTCGCGCTGACGTCCAAGGGCGTGGAGCGCATCGTCAATGCGGCGGCCCGTGCGGGTCGGAAGGTGTTCGTCGCGAACAACCATCGCTTTCGGAGCGACGTGCAGGCGCTCGCCGGCTTTCTTCGCGGCGGTGAGCTCGGCAAGCTCACGGGCATTCGTGCCGGTGCGTATCACCACAAGCGCACGGAGCAGGGGTGGCGCCAACGGCGCGTCGAGGCTGGTGGCGGCGCGTTTTTCGACTACGGGTTGCCGCTGATCGACCTCGCGCTGTGGCTGAGCGACTTTCCCGAGCCCGAGCGCGTCGTCGCGCACATGGAGCGTGGCGCGGGCAAGAACGCCGTGGAGGACTCGATGGTCGTGCACCTCAAGTGTGCGTCTGGCGTGACGATCACCGTGGATGTGTCCGGCGCGTACGTTGGCGAGGAAGAGCGCTGGTGGTTCGAGACGCTGTCCTCGCGCGGCAGCTCACGGCTCGCACCCCTCCGCGTGGTGAAGGAGCTGCACGGACGGCCCACAGACGTGTCGCCGCGCGGTGCGGCGGCGCGCGAGAGTGCGTTCATCCAGTCGTATCGCGCCGAGCTCGCGCACTTCGTGGCCGTGGTCGCCGGTGAGGCGGAATACGAAGCGCCGACGGACCAGGTCAAGGTGCACAAGGTCGTCGAGGCGGTCTACAAGTCGGCGGACGAAGGGCGCGAGATCAAGCTGTGATGCTTCGACGGGTAATGACCGCGGTCCTGTTGAGCATCGCGGCCTTCTGGCATGCTGAAGCGCAACAGACTCCCAACGCGACGTCCGCGCCCGCCCCGGGCAGCGAGATCACCGTCACGCTCGTGACGTTTGGGTTGGGGCACGAGGTGTTCGAGCGCTTTGGCCACAACGCGCTGATGTTCCAGGATGCGCGCACGATGGAGAGCGTCGCGTATCACTGGGGGCTGTTCAGCTTTGGTGAGCCCGGCTTTCTCCTGCGCTTTCTCACCGGCGACACGAAGTACTGGATGGGCGCCGTCGACGGGCCGGCGCTGATCGATGCGGAGCGCCGCGCCGGACGTCCGATCACCCTGCAGCGATTGAACCTCACGCCAGCGCAGGCGCTGGCGCTGCGCGACTACGTGCGCTGGAACGCGCGCGACGAGAACAAGTTCTATCGCTACGACTATTATCGCGACAATTGCTCCACGCGATTGCGCGATGCGCTCGATCGGGTGATCGGCGGCGCGATCGAGAAGCAGGTTGGAGCGACGATGACGGACCTGAGCTACCGGCGCGAGACCGTTCGTCTGACGGACGGTGACAAGCCGGTCCAGCTGGGCACCGACATCGCGCTGGGCCGTCCTGCCGATGCGCCGCTGACCAGGTGGCAGTCGTTCTTCATCCCGATGCGGTTGCGCGATGCGGTCCGTGACGTGAGGATCGTCGGCGCCAATGGCCAGTTGGTGCCGCTGGTTGCCAATGAGGAGGCTGTTCCGCTGCCGCCCACGCCGGTCGCCGTTCAGGAGTTGGCGTCAGCGCCGGAGCTCAAGTGGCGATACGGTGCGCTCGGGCTGGCGCTCGCTACCCTCGTGGTGTTCCTGCGAATCATGATGGTGTCGCGTCGCGGAGCCGCGTGGGGGTTGGCGCTGTTCGGGAGTGTGTGGTCGCTGCTCGGTGGGTTGATCGGCGTGATTCTGCTGCTGGCATGGCTGGCCACGAAGCATGTGTTCTGGGCGTACAACGAGAACGTGCTGCTCTTGTCGCCGATGGCCCTGTTGCTGATCGTATTGATTCCTGCGTCGCTGCTGCGCGGCAAGGCCGAACGCACGACGCGGATGATTGCGGCGCTGGTGGCGGGGATGGGGCTGATCGCGCTGGTCCTCGCGCTCGTTCCTGGCGGCGAGGAGAACGGGGCAGTCGTCGCGCTGATCGTGCCGGTGCACCTCGCGCTCGCGTGGGCGCTGGCACTGCCGCGCGGGCGCGTGGCGTAGCACACCATGTCGCGCGACACGAAGCGTCGTGCGCTCGCCGGCATGCTCATCGTCTCGATCGCGCTGGTGACGGCATGGACGAGTGTCCATCCGACCAACCAACGCCCGCACCGCATCTCGAGCGGGATCAAGACCATCCTGCCCGAATATTCCGACGAAGTGGCCTACAAGCTCGGCTTGATCGACACAGATCTCGACCTCGCGCGGATGCGCGCGCGATTCCGCATCAACGACCGTGCGCGCCAGTTTGCGCAGGATTCCCTGTTCTCGTTCCGCATCCGGGAGTTGCCCACCGCCTCGCCCACGCAGTGAGCGTTACGCGAGGCCTGCGAACAGCTCGGCGAGATCGATACGCACCTCGAGCTCGAGCGTGGGGACGCGCCAGGTCAGCACATCGCGCATCGTTTCGCTCTCACCGCGCGCACGCGATACGCCGACGCCTCGGTCGTACCGATCGACCAGCCACACTTCGCGGGCGCCGAGCCGCAGGTATTCGTCGCGCTTGAAGTCGCGATCGTAGATTCGGGACGAACGGCTCAACACTTCGACGACGAGCCAATGGTCGTGAATGTCCTGCCACTCGGCCGCAGCGGCGAATTTGCTGGGAACAACGAGGAGATCGGGCTCGAGCTGCGTTCCGGGCGGGAGTCTGACGGCGCCGTGCGTGAACACGTACGCGTGGCCAGGCACCTGCACCACACTACCCAGAAGGCTCGCCAGGCGCGAGATGACCACCTCATGGCCAACCCCCGGCGGCGGCGTCACAAGCAGCATCCCATCGAGCAGCTCGTAGCGATTGCCGTCGCGCGGGAAATGCTCGAGGTCGTCCACGGTGTAGCGCGGAATCGTGGCAGGCATGCCCATAGTGTACGTCCTCGGCGAGTGACTTGTCTACTCGGCATAAAAGACTGTAGCGAGCCAGAGCGGCCGCGCGTCACCGAATGTCCGCGCGCGTGGTCGAATCGCGCGACGGCGTGCGTGGCGGTAGAATTGGCCATGCTCAAGCGCCCCCTCCTCGCCCTTCTGCTCGCTGTGTCGTTCGCGAGCCCCGCTCGCGCACAATCGAAGCGCGACGTTCCGCCCCAGATCGATCGCTACTTCAAGCTCGCGCGCGCCGAGTACTCCGGTGACCGCGCGAAGGAGCTCGTCGCCTACATGGGCGGCTGGTTCCGGTTGCCCGGCAATACGGCATTCGACGCGAGCCTCGATCGCGTCATCTCCCAGCTCCGTGCTGCGGGCTACGTGCTGGAGGACTCGGCGACGAGGGCGACGCATCTCACCTATCGCATCGAGAAGCGCCCGCTGCGCGGCCCCGCGTGGGATCCGGTGGACGCATCGCTGACCATCGTCGGCGACAAGTCACCGCTGCTGAAATTCGCGACGAATCTCAACATGATCGCGATCAACTCCTACTCGACCCCCGATTCCGGTGTCGTCGCGGAGGTCGTGGACCTCGGCAAGGCAACGTCAGCGGACTACGACAAGGTGAACGTCGCCGGCAAGATCGTCATCGGCGAGACGAGCGTCACGCAGCTCTTCGCCGAGGCGGTGCAGAAGCGAGGTGCGGTCGGCGTGCTGGCCCATCGGATGGGAGCGTACCTCAAGCCGGAGATCAATCGTTCGTCGATCGTGTTCTCGTCGATCATGCTCGACAGTGTGCGCAAGGGCTGGGGCATGCCCATCTCGCGTGGCGCACTCGATTCGCTGCGCGCCGCACTCGCGAAGGGCCCGGTGCGTCTACGCGCCATCGTCAAGACGAAGCTCTTTCCGTCGGTGGAACGCACGGTCGTCGCCGAGCTGCGCGGCACCGCGCTGCCGAACGAGCGGTTCGTGTTCAGCGCGCACGTCCAGGAGCCAGGCGCGAACGACAATGCGTCTGGCGTCGGCGCACTGGCCGAAGCAGCGCGTGTGTTCGCGAAGCTGTCGAAGCGTGGTGCAGTGCAGCCAAAGCGCACGATCACCATGATCTTCGGCAACGAGATCTCACAGACGCGCAACTTCCTCTCCGATGATTCCGTCCGCACGCGCGACGTGAAGTGGGGCGTGAGTCTCGACATGGTCGGCGAAGACACGAAGAAGACTGGCGGCACGTTCCTCATCGAGAAGATGCCCGACCCATCCGCCGTGTGGACGCGTGGGGAGGAGAAGCACACCGAATGGGGCGGCAGCCCGATGAGCAAGGACAAGATCGTGCCGCACTACTTCAACGATTTCCTCCTCGCCCGGTGTCTCGACCAGGCGTCCACCAACGGTTGGATCGTCAAGACGAATCCGTTCGAGGGCGGCAGCGACCACACGCCGTTCCTCCAGTTCAAGAAGCCGGGCGTCCTGTTCTGGCATTTCACCGACCAGTTCTACCACACCGATGGCGACCGCATCGACAAGGTGTCGGCCACGACACTTCAGAACGTGGGCATCTCGGCGCTGGTCTCGGCGCTGGCGCTCACGTCTGCCGACGGCGCGATGGCCCGGTCGCTCATCAACGAAGAGGCGCGAGCGGCGCTCGCCCGGTTGGACGTCGAGACGGCATTGTCGCGCGCGGCGATGGCGGCGGGAGGCAACGCGGTGAACGAGCGCGAGATCCTCCAGACGTGGACCGACTACTACGTGAACTCACTGGCGACGATGTCCGACATCGAGGTGGGCGGGTCGTCAGCGCAGACGACGGCCGCGATCGACGCAGCGCGCGAGCGTGTCCGGACTGCCGGCGCGGAGCGAGTGGCCAGCATCAAGTGAAACACGATGCATGATGTGCTCGTCGTCGGGCTCGGCGCGATGGGGAGCGCTGCGCTCCACTATGCTGCTGCGCGCGGCGGCCGGGTCATCGGCGTGGACAGTCTCGAGCCACCACACTCGCTCGGCTCCACACACGGCCGGTCGCGCATCATTCGCGAAGCCTACTTCGAGCATCCGACGTACGTGCCACTTGTGCGGCGAGCGTATTCGAACTGGGCGGAGCTGGAGCGCCGCTCAGGAGAGACGCTGTTTCACCGCACCGGCGGGCTCATGATCGGCGTGCCGGAGTCGACGCTCATCGTCGGGACGCTGGGCAGCGCGTCCGTGCACGGCATCGCCGTCGAAACGCTATCCTCCGCGCAGATCGCCGCGCGCTTTCCCGCCTTCCGCCCTGAGCGCGACATGATCGGCGTGCATGAGGCGAATGCCGGCGTTCTCGTGCCCGAGGCCTGTGTGCGCGCGTACCTGCGTCTTGCGTCGAGCGACGGCGCGGAGGTGCGTGCACACACGCGTGTGCGCTCACTCGCACGCGAGAACGGCGTCATCAGGGCCGTGACGAACGATGGTGACATCCTGGCAAAGCGCGTGATCGTCGCCGCGGGCGCGTGGACGCGGGATCTGCTCGCGACGCTCGGCGTTGACGTGCCGCTCACCGTGGAGCGACAGACGATGCACTGGCTCGAGGCCGCAGGGGAAGGCGCGTTGCTCGGCCCCGGTCAATTTCCGGTTTCCATCATCGAGCATGCGCCGGCACGGATGTTCTACGCCATTCCCGACCTGGGCGACGGCGTGAAGGCGGCAATTCACTACGAGGGCGCGTTCACGTCGGCCGAGTCGGTGGAGCGGGCGGTGACGGAGCGGGACACGGCGCCCGTGCTCGCGCTCGCGAAGCGCTTCGTGCCAACGGCCGCGGGACGGATTCGTGAGTCGGCAGTGTGCATGTACACGAACACGCCGGACCTCCATTTCATCGTCGATACGGTGCGGGGGACGTCGGAGGTTGTACTCGTGAGTGCCTGCTCCGGCCACGGTTTCAAGTTCGCGAGTGCCATCGGTGAGGCGGTCGTGCAGATGTCGTTCGGGGAGTCGGTCAGTGCCGACCTGTCTTCCTTTCGCGCGGACCGATGGAGTGGCTCAGTGTGAGCGTGCCCGTCATCGAGGTCTCCGGCATCCGGAAGACATACGGCAAGCTCGTCGCGGTGGACGACGTGTCGCTCGACGTTCGCGACGGCGAGATCTTCGGTCTCATCGGCCCGAACGGCGCTGGCAAGACCACCACGATGGAGTGCGTCGAAGGTATCCGCAGGCCGGATCGCGGCACCATCAAGGTGCTCGGCCTCGACCCCGTGCGCGACGTCTATCAGCTCCAGGAGCGCATCGGCGTCCAACTGCAGCAGGCGCAACTCCAGAAGCGCATCAAGGTGTGGGAAGCGGTGCACCTGTGGGCGTCGCTGTACCGCAAGAAGCCGGATGTCGGCGCGCAGCTGCTCGAGCAGCTCGGCCTCATGGAGAAGCGCGACGCCTGGTTCATGACCCTCTCCGGTGGGCAGAAGCAACGTCTCTTCATCGCGCTCGCGCTCATCAACGATCCGGAGGTCGTGTTTCTCGACGAGCTCACCACCGGTCTCGATCCGCAGGCGCGGCGCGCCATCTGGGAGCTCGTGCGCGGCATCCGTGCGCGCGGCAAGACCGTCTTTCTCACGACGCATCTGATGGAGGAGGCGGAGCGGCTGTGCGATCGCGTGGCGATCATCGAGTACGGCAAGATCATCGACATCGACCGGCCCGAGCGACTCGTCATGCGTCATTGCCCCGAGCGAACCGTCGTCCTCGCCACCGCCGACGACACCGCGCGCGAACAGTTCGCGCGCATTCCCCATGTCGTATCGGTAACGTGCGACGACGAGCGCATCACCCTCGCCGGCTCGGGCGACGAGTTCATCTCCGACGTCATCCAGTGCCTGTCGGAGAACCGGATTCACGTCACCGAATTTCGCACGGTGCTGCCTACGCTCGAAGATGTGTTCCTGCGACTCACCGGTCACTCCATCCGGGACTAGCACCATGCTGTCATTGCGCGGATTGCCGGAACTCACTTGGCTCGAGATGAAGATCTTCATTCGCGAGCCGATGGGCGCCATCGGCACGATCATCATTCCCGTGTTGACCTTCCTCATCCTCGGCCGACTCGGCGTTGGGACGATGGCGGCCACGTCGAAGACGGTCGGGGCGCTGTTCGGTGCGGGCGGCGTGCCGGTGCTCGTGTCATTGCTCATCGCGAACAACGCCGTGCTCTCGTTGGTGACGATCATTTCCATCTATCGCGAGGGAGGCATCCTCAAGCGACTGCGCGCGACGCCGCTGCGGCCACAGACGATCCTCTCGGCACACGTGCTCGTGAAGCTGCTGTTGACAGCTGTCACGATGGGCCTCCTCGTGCTCGCCGGGAAGCGCTATTACGCCACTGGCCCCGACGTGCCGCTGCTTTCCTTCGGTATCGCGTTGCTCCTCGCGACCTGGAGCATCCTGTCGATCGGCTTCATCGTGGCGAGCATCGTGCCCACCGCCCGCTTCGCGCAACCGATTGGCGCGTTGATTCTCTATCCGATGATCGGCCTATCGGGCCTGTTCATTCCACTGGAAAAGCTGCCGCCGGCGCTGTACGCCTTGGCGAAGGTGCTGCCGATGACCTATGCCGTTTCGCTGCTTCAGGGCATTTGGCGCGGCGAAGGCTGGATCGCGCACACGGGCGATGTCATCGGCCTCGTCGTCGCGTTTCTCGTCTGCACGGCGATTTCAGCCAGAGTCTTTCGATGGGAATAGATGAGGGAAGGGAGGGTAAGGGGCTCTCCCCGCTCCCTCTCCCCTCTCCCCCCTTCCCTCTCCCCTCTCCCCTCTCCCCTCTTCCCTGTATCTCGACAGACCGCATGCGAGGCGATACTCTGGATCAATCTCAGGAGGCCCACCATGCTGCGCCCGATCACCTTCATCCTCGCCCTGGCCACACTCGCGGCCGCCGCGCCCTCGCCAGAGTCGCTCGCCCCGAGAAAGACCGTCGCCGTCCTCTACTTCGACAATCACACCGGCAAGCCTGACTACGATCCCCTCGGCAAGGGCATCGCCGCGATGATGATCAGCGACCTCGGCGCTGTCCAGGATATCCAGCTGGTCGAGCGCGAGCGCATGCAGGACATGGTCAAGGAGATGGAGACGCAGCGCACGAGCTACTATGACTCCACCACCGCGGTGAAAGTCGGCCGGATGATGGGCGCCGAGTACATCGTGGTCGGCGCGTTTGCGGCCTTGCAGCCCAGGATGCGCATCGACACGCGCGTCGTCCGCGTCGCCACCGGCGAGATCGTGAAGACCGCGCAGGTCACGGGCGACGAGGATAAGTTCTTCGACCTCGAGCAGAAGCTCGCCAAGAATCTCATCGACGGATTGGGGTTGGCGCTGTCGCCGGAGCAGCAGGCTGCGCTCGCGGAACAGCAGGAGCAGAACCGCGTGGACGCCGTGTCCACGATGCTGAGTTTCTCGAACTCGCTCAACCTCTACGACCGTGGTCAATACGGCGATGCCGCGCAGATGATGCTGCCCGTGGTGCAGGCGTCGCCGAAGTCGATGCTCATCCGGGTTGCCTTCGACGAGATGAAGCGCCGCGCCGCCGCAATGGCCGCACAGAAGGCAAAGGACAAGATCAAGTCGGGACTCGGCGGGTTCCTGCGGAGGCCGTGAGCGCACTCTCGGTCGGCGTCGACGTCGGCGGCACCTTCACCGATCTCGTCGCCGTCGCCGCGAGCGGCACCGTCACCACCCACAAGGTTCCCAGCACTCCCACCGATCAAAGTCACGGCGTCGCGAGCGCACTCGAGATGCTCCGCGGCGCCGCCGTGTCGCGGTTCGTGCACGGCACCACGGTGGCGACCAACATGCTCCTCGAGCGCGCGGGCGCGCGCCTCGCGCTCGTGGCCACGGAGGGCTACACCGACGTCCTGCATCTCGCGCGACAGGATCGCGCGTCCCTCTACGATCTCGCGCGCCACCATCCCCCGCCACTCGTCGCGCGCGATCACACGGTCGGCGCGCGCGAACGGCTCGTCCCCGACGGCGTGCACCTCGCCCTCACCGATGCGGCGATCGCCGACGTCGTGTCGCGCATACGCGAACTCGCACCGGACGTCGTGGCAATTGTGCTGCTCCACGCCTATCACGACGGAACGCACGAACGACGATTGGCCGACGCGCTCCGCGCCGAGCTCCCGCCGCTCGACGTGGTGATCTCGTCTGACGTCTTTCCGGAGATCCGCGAATACGAGCGCACCGCAACGACAGTGGCCGAGGCGTACCTCCGTCCGGGCGTCGCACACTATCTCGAGCGACTCACGGTACGCGCCGCCTCGCTCGGCGTACCCGCGCCCGGCGTGATGACGTCGGGCGGTGGGATGCGGACCGTGCAACAGGCCGCGCGCGGCGCCGCATCGCTCGCGCTCTCCGGTCCTGCCGGAGGAGTCGTCGGTGCGGCGGCAGCACTGCGTGCCGCGGGATTCCCTGACGCACTGTCCGTGGATATCGGCGGCACGAGCGCGGACGTCGGACTCATCCTGAACGGCGAGCCGCTCGTCGAGCCAGGCGGACGCGTGGCCGGCGTGCCCATCGCCCTCCCACGCGTGCTCGTCGAGACGGTCTCGGCGGGTGGCGGCAGCATCGGATGGATCGACGACGGAGGCGCACTCCGCGTTGGTCCGCGCAGCGCGGGTGCGATCCCCGGGCCGGCCGCGTTCGGCAATGGCGGCACACTGCCGACTGTCACCGACGCCCACGTCGTGCTTGGACATATCACTGCGGTCGCCCTGAGTGGGGGCGTCTCGCTCGACGTCGACGCGGCGCATCGCGCAATCGCGACGTTGACGGTCGGCCTCACTGCGTCGCCCGAGCGCGTGGCGCGCGCGATGATCGACATCGCCGACGCCTCCGTTGCGCGCGCCATGCGGCGTGTGAGCGTCGAGCGCGGTGTAAATCCGCGCGATTGCGTGCTCGTTCCGTTCGGTGGTGGCGGCCCGCTGCACGCGTGCGGCCTGGCCGAGTTGCTGGCGATGGAGACGATCTTCGTTCCGCCGCATGCAGGAGTGCTCAGCGCACTCGGGTTGGCAATCACGCCAGAGCGACGCGAGCGCATGGTGAGCGTGCTTGCGCGCACTGAGTCGCTCGATCGCGAGGCCGTGCGCGCATCGCTGCATCAAGCGGCGATCGGCGTCGCCGATGGCGACGAGTGGCATCGCACGTGGACGGCACGCATGCGCTATATCGGCCAGGGCCACGAGCTCGACGTCGCGGCGTTCGAGACAGACGACGGGCCCACGCTGTCGGCGCGGTTCGCGGCGATGCACGCGCAACGCAACGGATTCACGCTCGACGCGCCCACCGAGGTGATCGGTGTGCGGCACGTCGCCAGCGGGGCGGCGCACCCTATCAGCCTGACGCGCGGAGCAGGCAGTCGATGGACCGATGCCACGCGCATCGATGACGGCGGATCATTTGGCGCCAGCGTAGCGGGGCCAGCGGTCGTCGTGCTGCCCGGCGCGACGCTGCGTATCGCCGAGGGTTGGGTGGGCGAGCCGCACGAGACGGGCGGCTGGATGCTCACGCGGAGGACGAAGTGAGCGACGCGACGATCGACCCACTCGAACTATCCGTGCTCGCCCACGGCGTCGCCATGATCGCGGAAGAGATGGGCGCTGTTCTCGTCCGCAGCGCACTGTCGCCCAACATACGCGAGCGCCGCGACGCCTCGTCGGCCATCTTCGACGCGACGGGGCGCATGATTGCGCAGGCGGCACATATCCCCGTGCACCTGGGCGCGATGCCCGAGTCCGTCGCGGCCGTCCTGCAGAGGAGTCCAAGGGCGGGCGACGTCTTTCTCCTCAACGATCCGTATCACGGCGGCTCGCATCTTCCCGACCTCACGCTGATCGAGGCCGTGAGCATCGACGGCGTCATCGGCGGATTCACGGCCGTGCGTGCACATCACGCGGACGTCGGCGGCATGAGTCCCGGCTCCATGCCGCAAGGCGCCACGGAGCTCGTGCAGGAGGGGTTGATCGTGCCGCCGGTGCGTCTCGTCCGCGAGGGCGTGCTCGACGAGGAGCTACTCGGCTTCATCCTCGCCAACGTGCGGACGCCGGAGGAGCGTCGCGGCGACCTCGGCGCACAGCTCGCGGCGTGTGCGACCGGTGCCGCCGGTTGGCGCGCGCTCGCCGCGCGCCTCGGTGGCGCGAAACTCGATGCGGCGTGCGACGCCCTGCTCGATTATGCCGAGCGCCGTGTGCGAAGCCGGTTGGCGCCGCTCGCGGGTGCAACCGGTACGGCGACGGATCGGCTCGAGGGTGACGGCGTCACGGACGCGGACATCGACGTCGTAATCGCATTGCGGGTGAACGACGGGCAGCTGCACCTCGATTTTACAGGCAGCTCGCCACAGGTCGCCGGCAATGTGAATTGCCCCGCCGCCGTCACGCGCGCGGCCGCGGTGTTCGCGCTGCGCACGCTGCTCGACGACGACGTGCCGACCAACGACGGCATCGCGCGCGCCATCACGCTCGTGCTGCCCGAGCGGAGCGCTGTGAACGCGGCGTGGCCCGCCGCCGTTGCCGCCGGCAACGTCGAGATGTCGCAGCGCATCGCCGATACGATTCTCGCCGCGCTCGGCCACGCTGGCGTCGACGTCGCCGCGCAGGGGCAGGGCACGATGAACAACGTCACCTTCGGCGGCGCGGGCTGGACGTTTTACGAGACACTCGGCGGCGGGCAGGGCGCCAGTTCGCGCGGGGCCGGTCCATCGGGCGTGCACGTCGGCATGAGCAATACACTCAATACGCCCATCGAGTCGTTGGAGCGCTCCACACCGCTGCGTGTGGACCGTTACGCCATCCGCGCTGGCTCCGGCGGTGCGGGCGCGCATCGCGGCGGCGACGGCGTCATCCGGTCGTACCGCGCCACGGCGCCATGCACCGTGACGCTTCTCACCGAGCGCCGCCGCCATGCGCCGCGTGGCGTTGCCGGCGGAGACGACGGAATGCCCGGCCGCAATCTGCTCAACGGCGAGCCACTGCCGGCGAAGTGTCGCAGAACGTTGATCGCCGGGGACGTGATCACGATCGAGACGCCAGGTGGCGGCGGTCACGGATCATGACGTTGACCGCGAAGGTTCTCATAGGTCTGGTCGCAGGGCTGGCTGTCGGCATTGCCATCTCGGCGTCGAACAGCACCGCGCTTGCGATGATCCCCGGATATGTCGAGCCGGTGGGTACGATCTGGGTGAATGCGCTGCGCATGGTCGTCATCCCGCTCGTCGTCTCCGCCATCCTCGTTGGCATCACGTCATTGCCTGATCCGCGCATCGCCGGACGCATCGGCATTCGCGCGCTGCTCCTCTCCCTCACGATACTCGCGAGCGCCGCCACGTTTTCGGTGGTCGTAGGCCGCGTGGTGATGTCGGGGCTCACCATCGACCCCGCCACCGCCGATGCGATGCGCCTCAGCGCGACCAAGACGAGTGGTGATGCGCTGTCGAGTGCGCAAAAGATCGTCGGTTTCGGGCAGTGGCTCGTCGAGCTCGTCCCGCCGAATCCCATCAAGGCGGCGTCCGACGGCGCCATGCTCCCGCTGATCATCTTCAGCCTGCTGCTCGGTCTTGCGATTGCTCGGCTCGATGCGGAGGGTCGCGAGCAGATCATGGGCGTCGTGCGCGCGGTGCTGGAGGCCTCATTGACGCTCGTGCACTGGGTGCTGATTGCGGCACCCGTCGGCGTGTTCGCACTCACTGTGCCGCTCGCGACGCGGCTCGGGATCGCTGCCGCGGGCGCGGTGATTTATTACGTCGTGGCCGTCAGCGGGATGTGCGTCGCCTTCATGGCGTTGATGTACCTCGTCGCCTGGCTCGTGGGCCGGCAACCGCTGCGCGCATTCGCGCGTGCGGTTGCGCCGGCGCAGGCCGTCGCGGTGAGCGCACGTTCCTCGCTCGTCACCCTTCCGGCGCTGCTCGAAGGCGCCGAGCATGTTCTGCATCTTCCGCTGGCGATTCGCTCCTTCTTCTTCCCCGTGGCGGTCGCGGTCTTCCGGACGGGGAGTGCCGTGATGATTCCCATGGGCGTGCTGTTCATGGCGCGGCTCTACGGCGTGGATCTTGGCGCAGCGCAGTTGGTGACGATCGCGCTCATGACCGTCGTGACGACGTTCAGCGTGCCTGGTGTGCCTGGGGGCACCGTCATCGTGATGGTGCCGATCCTCCTTGCCGCGGACCTGCCGGTGGCGGCAGTGGGCATCCTGCTTGGCGTGGACACCATCCCCGACATGTTCCGCACGGCCACGCATGTCACTGCCGACATGTCCGCCGCCACGGTGCTCGCCCGCTACGAGCCGGTCGAGGGCGTCGTCGCGCTATAGCGTCTCGTAGACTTTCGCGCCCACGAAGGCGTCGAGCAGCTCCGTGTCGATCATCCCGTCCTTCGCTTCCATGTGGAGGATGTCGATCGCCCGTCCCGGGGGGACTGCGCGCTTGTATGGACGATCCTTCGCCGTGAGCGCGTCGTAGATATCCGCGATCGTCATCATCCGCGTCTGCACCGGAATCGACTCCGCTTTCACCGCATTCGGATAGCCGGCGCCATTCAGCTTCTCGTGGTGGCCGTATGCGAACTGCGGGATGCGCCGGAGCTCGCGCGTCCAGGGGATCTGCTCGAGAAAGCGATATGTGTGGGTCACGTGCGACTCGATCTCACGCCGCTCGCCGTCGTCGAGGTTGCCCTTCCGAATCATCAGGAACTGCAGCTCGTGATCCTCGAGCAACGGCCGTTCGCGGCCCTCGAAGTCCACGAACGTGCGACGATTGATGTCGAGCAGCGCGTCGAAGCTGCCTTCCGGCATCAGCGTCGGCTCGTTGGCGTGCACGATGGAATCGAGAAATGCGAGCAGCTCGCGTCGGCGATCCGTGCGCTCCTGCTCCAGCCGCGCCACCTCGGACTCGTATCGCTCCGTACCTTGCGCCAGAACGAAATTCGCACGGTCGCGCTCGAACTCCAGATCGCTGCGCTGGAGAAGGTAGCCAAACCTGTTCCGAATGATTTCGAGATCTGGCCCGTACAGCTTCTTCTGCTTCACCAGCACCTGTTCGCGGACGCCGACTTTCCCGAAATCGTGCAGCAGGCCGGCATAGCGCAGCTCGCGCAACTGCTCGCGATTGAACGTCACGTCACGATACGGTCCATCCGACACCCGGTCGATCACCTCGGCGAGACCCACGGTCATCGTCGCCACCCGCGCGGAGTGTCCCGACGTCGTCGGATCGCGCGACTCGATCGCCGTCACTGCAGCGGTGACGAACCCTTCGAACAGTCGCTCGATGTCCTCGTACAGCTTGCCGTTCTCGATGGCCACCGCCGCCTGCGACGCCAACGCGCTGGTGAGCTCGAGGCAGCGGTCGTCGAAGTTCTGTACGTCGCGCTCGACCACCTCCGGAGAGCTGAGCTTGACGTCGGCGGTGCGCTTGCGGTTGATCAGCTGCAGTACGCCGACGACTTCGTCGCGGTGGGACTTCATCGGGAGCACGAGCATCGACTTCGTGCGGTAGCCCACCTTCTCGTCGAAGCTCCGGTTCTGCTTGTAGGAACTGTCGTCCGGCAGCAGATACACGTCGCCGATGACGAGCGGCTCACCGGTCGCCGACGCGTAGCCCGCCAGACTCCCGTGATCGATCGGCACGGTGAACGTATGGAAGGGCAGGCCGGGCAGCGAATGGTTCTGCGCGATGGCGCAGCGCAGCCGGTAGGGTGAGCCGTCCTCGTCCCGCTCGACCAGATAGAGCGACCCCGCATCCGCGTTCGTGAGTCGCCGCGCCTGCGTCAGGATCAACTCCAGCAGCGTGTGCAGGTCACGCTCGGTCGACAGCGCCACCCCGATGGCGGTGAGCTCCGCAAGCTCGCGCGCCCGCTCGGACGCGTCGTCGCGCGCCCGACGCTCGGCAACGATCGATGCCGCGTGCCGGAATGCGCCGCGCAGCGCCACGATCACGGTGCCCACCGCCGCATCACCGGGAATCCAGCTCGTCACCAGGTCGGCAGGGAATGACGGCGGAGGCTCTCGCTCGCCGACTTCGCCAAACCCCACCAGCGCGGCCACGGTGCAGAGCTCCTGCACCTGTGTCATGTCGGCGCCCACTCCGAGCAGCAGTGCGCAATCGAGCGCGATTACCGTTGGACGCTCGGGGTCGAGTGCCTTCGCCGTCGGTAGGGCGGGGACGTGTCGCACCTCGACATCATCTCCGCGCCGTCCGAGTGGCGCAGTGGACACCGTTCGGCCGACGGCAGTGAGGAGAAGTGGCTTCACATTCGGCTGCGTGGGAGCGACATGGGAGAAACGACGAACCCGCCGCCGTCCACGTCATGGACGGCGGCGGGTTCGATTTGTCACGACTCGATGTCAGCTGCCCTTGAGCTTTGCCTGCTCGGCGCGGGCCGGACCGTAGTCGGGGAACTCCTTCAACACGGCGCTGAACAGCTCGACAGCGCCCGCCTTGTTGCCATGATCCTTCATGTCGAGCGCCTTGCCGTACATGACGGCCACGCGCATCGGCAGCTTCGGGGACGGCGCGGCCGTACCAGCCTGCACCGCGGCGCCCGTGACGGCGGCACTCGCCGGCGTCGCATCGCCGACCCGGCGCGTCGCCGCGGGGCGTGACGGCAGCTTCATGCCGGTGTTGAGCTTGCTCGCGAGTGTGCCGACGCTGACCATGATGTTGTCGGCCTTGTCGTCCACACGCTCCACGTGCTCGATCTCACCCGTCTCGACGTTCACCGCGCGGGCATCGATACGGAAGTTGCCCTTCGGGTCCGTCATGTACACGCCAAAGATCATGTGCTGCGCGCCAAGGAGCTTGCCCACCTTCACGGCGGTCTCCTTGTCCACCTGGCCACCCGTCACGAGCTTCTGCTCGTCCACGAGCTTCTGCACCTGGTCGCGCTCGATCACGCGAATGCCCGGGTTGACGGACATGTCCGTGATGAGGAAATCGGGAATGCCTTTGCTCAGCCCGTCATAGTCCTTCGCATCCTTCCCGAACGAGCCGTTGTTGAAGGACATGATCGCCACCGTCGGCTTGCCGGCCTGCGCGTGTACCGCAGCAAGGGGTGCGACGAGGCCGACGACGGCGGCGGCCACTGAGACAAAACGTGCGATGCGGGTCATGGTCTCCTCCGAGACTCGTGCGGAATTTCGATCTGGATCGGTACTTCGGCGCATCCGCGCCCTTTGTGCACTGCGGTCAGACGAACAATCGCATTCCCTCAGCGGCGGCAACGACTTCCAGCCGCGCTCCCTTCGATGCCACCAGCGCTCGGCACTTCGCCAGGCACTGGTCGACCTCATCATCAGTTCGTTCGGGCCGATGGTGGAAGAGCACCAGCCGCTCCACCTCTGCCTCGATCGCAAACTCGACAGCGTCCTCGTACGTGGAATGGCCCCATCCAACGAACGTGTCGTACTCCTCGGCCGTGAACATCGTGTCGTGCACCAGCACCGCCGCGCCGCGGGCGAACTCGACGAACCGCTCCCGCCATCCGGGGTGGTCATCGTACTTGGCGCGCGGACTGAGTTCGTTGTCCGATACATAGACGAGTCCACGTACCCCAACGTTTCCAGGCGTGATTCCCTCGGTAAATCGGTACCCCAGCGCGCCCCCTGGGTGCCGGACCGCCATCGCCGAGACCTCGTATCCCAGTCCCTGCGACTGCTCCTCGCCCAGCTCCTGAAAGTCGATGCGCGCCTGTAGCTCTTCGAAACTGACCGGAAACACGACAGGGGACATCTGGTCGCGTACGACGCGATCGATGCTCGTCTGGAGCGACTTGGAGCCCCAGATCGTGAAATGATTCCCCTTTCGAAACAACGGCGCGAAGAACGGGATCCCCTGGATGTGGTCCCAGTGCGCATGAGTCAAGAAGATGTCGCCAGATATCGGCGCCCCTTCCGCACGCTCCAGTAGCGAGCGCCCCAAATCGCGAATCCCTGTTCCCGCGTCGAGGATCACCAGCCAGCCATCCTCGGTCCGAATTTCCACGCACGGGGTGTTCCCCCCGTAGCGAACGGTCGCCGGACCCGGGCTCGGGATGGAGCCTCGCGTCCCCCAGAATTGTACTGTGAGAGGCATTAGCCCAACGACCCGTCGTTCACGACAGAGGATACGCTCAGCACGCTAGAATTCGCGAGGGAGCCGGTCACGAGCCGAAAGTGATGTTCATCACACCCTCACCTGAGCTCGCTTCTCCAGAGCTTCTTTGTTGGCTACGGCGATACGTCGGCGATCGACGCGAATCAGCCCCGCTTCCTGGAAGTCCTTCATGGCGCGGGACACCGTCTCGCGGCTGGCGCCGATCATCTGCGCGATGGTTTGGTGAGTCAGCACCTTGTCGATGGTCGGGCCGCCTCCTTCCTCCGCCAGGTCGAGCAGCAGCCGTGCGATGCGACCGGGGACATCGAGCAGCACCAGCCCTCCTATCTTTTCGTCGGCTCGGCGCAGACGGCGCGACAGCTCCTGGAGCAGCGCCCACGCCACGCTGGGATTCGCGTCGACGCGTCGGCGGAAGTCTTCGCGCCGCAGGATGAGCAGCTGCGCGTCCTCCATCGCGATGACGTGCGCCGATCGCGGCTGATCGTCGATGAGCGCGAGCTCACCGAAGTGCGCCCCGGGTTCGAGTACGCCGAGAATGACTTCTCGACCGTCTTCCCCGATGAGCACGACTTTGACGCGCCCAGTGCGGAGAATGAAAAGGGAATCACCGGGGTCATCCTGGAAGAGGATGACGCTCCCTTTCGGGTACGCTCGCTCGCGAACCAGTTCGCCAAATCTGGCGAGCTCGTCGCGGTCGAGTCCGTGAAAGAGCGGGATGCTGGAGAGGAAATCGGCGGTCTGAGCGATCACGCGGCGGCCCGCTGGGAACCCGAATGGTGGATTCTGGCTAACGTACCGCCCGCTCAAGGACCTGTCAAACCTTGAGTAGCATGTGCTGCCAGCCGTGAAGTGTTTGTCACAACGTGACTTGCACCGGCACGAGGCGCGCGAACGTGTCCATGCCCGTCACTGTGCCGAAAATCCGACCGACTCCGCAAGCTGTTCCCGCGAGCCGAGCGGCTGCGGATCGTCCGCGATTGACGCGTTCCGTCAACGGGCCGAGGGGAGTCGTCACAATCTCGTGGACGTCCCGCTGCGCGCGCGCGACCGTTCGCCTGCCATCTGCCAGTGCCATTGCTCCTCTTCGTCACCGCCTGCGACGAGCATGCGCTTCGCGTCTTCGACGTGCACGCCGTGGACTACGTCCTCAAGCCGATCGACCGGATCGATTCCGCATCGCCGTCGCGCGCGCGCTTCCCGCTTTTATCTTTCCCTGCCGCGCCAACCCATTGCCACCTTGAATTTTAGGCCCTGCGCCGGGTACATTTACAAGCTGTTTCCGAATCTCTTTGCCAGGCAGGGCTAAAATGAAGACCGATATCCATCCAGAGTACGCCACCGCCACCGTCAAGTGTGCGTGCGGTAACACCTTCGAGACGCGCTCCACCATCGCCGAGATCCACACCGACGTGTGCGCGGAGTGCCACCCGTTCTACACGGGCAAGCAGCGTCTCCTCGACACCGCCGGCCGTGTCGAGCGCTTCCGCCAGAAGTACCAGACCAAGGGCGACGCGAAGGCTGCACCCGCGGTAGAGACGAAGGAGAGCTGATCCTCTGAGCCTCCGCGACCTGCTGGGCGACGCACTCGCCCGGGCGGCGGAGGTCGAGCGGCTGCTCTCGAATCCGGACACGTTCGGCGATGCCCCAAAGGCCGCGGAACTGGGACGGGAGCACCGCCGCCTCCAGCCGGTTGTCGAGTTGGCGGCCAGGCTGGAGAAGGCCGAGAACGAGCTCGCTGAAGCCCGCGAGCTCGTTTCTGTTGTGGACGATCCCGAGATGGCGGCGGAAGCGGCGCTCGAGGTCGGCCGCCTGCAAGCGGCAATCGCCGATCTCGAGATTCATCTACGGCCCGCGCTCTTGCCGCACGATCCGATGGACGATCGCAACGCGATCATCGAGATCAAGCCCGGCACGGGCGGCGACGAGGCTGCGCTGTTTGCCGCAGACCTGTTCCGGATGTACGCGCGATTCATCGAGCGCCATTCCGGCTGGCGTCGCGAAACCATCTCGCATGCCGAAGGTACTCTGGGCGGCGTGAAGGAGGCCGTGTTCAAGGTCTCGGGCGAAGGTGCGTTCGGCGCGATGCGGCTCGAAAGCGGAACGCACCGCGTGCAGCGCGTGCCTGCCACCGAGACGCAGGGACGCATTCACACCTCGGCAGCTACCGTGGCTGTGCTGCCAGAGGCCGAGGAAGTGGACGTCAAGATCGAGGACAAGGACCTCCGCATCGACGTGTTTCGTTCGAGCGGCCCCGGCGGGCAAAGCGTGAACACAACGGACAGCGCCGTGCGCATCACGCACCTGCCCAGCGGGCTGGTGGTGTCGCAGCAGGACCAGAAGTCGCAGCTCCAGAATAAGCTGAAGGGCATGGAGGTGCTGCGTGCCCGCCTGCTCGAGCGTCGCGTGCGGGAGGCACACGAGGCCCGCTCGAAGATGCGCAAGGATCAGGTGGGTTCCGGCGATCGCTCGGACAAGATCCGCACGTACAACTATCCGCAGAGTCGCGTCACCGACCATCGCATCGGCTTTACGACCCACGATCTCTCCGGCGTCATGGACGGCCACATCGAGCCGATCATCGACGCCCTGAAGCTCGCGGACGTCGAAGAGCTGCTGGGTGAGTAGCGTGACTGAAGAGCAGGTCCCTGGCTCCCCGCGCAACGACAGGGCGCAGGAGTCTCGTCCCGAGCGCAGCGAGGGATCTGCTATGGCGCTGGCTGCCCTGGTGCAGCAGATGGCCACCCTGCTGCGCCCGAGCCTGGGCGACGGGGCCACGGCCGAGGCACGCGAGCTCGTCGCACTGATGCACGACATGCCGCGCCACTGGCCGCATGTCGCCGGCGATCAACCCATCAACGCTCAGGAAATCAGCGCAGCGATGCTCGCCACCAAGCGCCGCGCAGCCGGCGCGCCCCTCCAGTACGCCGCCGGCCGAGCTGCCTTTCGCCACCTGACGCTGGATGTGGATGAGCGCGTGCTGATCCCGCGTCCCGAAACAGAGTTGCTCGTGGACATCGTGCTGGAGCGCACGAGAGGCGAGCGTGGCGGCATCGCCGTGGACGTCGGCACAGGATCCGGCGCCATCGCGCTCGCGCTCGCGAGCGAAGGTCGCTTCGAGCAGGTCATCGCCACCGATATCTCGCTCGACGCGTTGGCCGTCGCCCGCGCCAACGTGAAGCGCGTCGGTCGGAGCTGTGCGCGACTCGACATCCGGCACGGCTCGCTCCTCGGCCCAGTGCCGGAGCGCGGACTGCGCGCCGTGGTGTCGAACCCTCCCTACATTTCGTTCGGGGAAGCGGCCGCGCTGCCCACCGCCGTTCGCGACTGGGAGCCGTCGATCGCGCTTTTTTCTGCCTCCGACGGCATGGCGACGACCGTTCAGCTCGTGCGACAGGCAGCCAGTGCACTCGCGCCAGGCGGACTGCTGGCGCTCGAGGCGGATATGCGACGGGCAGGTGCCGTCGCCGAATTCATGCGTACGCTGGATGCATACGACGACGTGCAGGTTTTGCGTGATCTCACAGGCCGCGATCGATTCGTGGTCGCCAAGAGACGGGAGGAGTAGCGATGATCGAGGACAAGGCGAGGGAGCTGGGGCGGCTGATCGGCCAAAGCTCCGAGTACAAGGCCGTGCGGCGCGCCAATGACGCGCTCGGCGAGGACCTGTCTGCCGTGGCGCTGCTGAAGCAGATGGAGCAGCTGCGCATGAACGCACAGCAGATGATCCAGCGCGGCGAACGGCCCACCGAGGAGATGGAAAAGGAGCTGGACACCCTTCTCGGCCAGGTGCAGGGGCAGCCGGTGTACCAGCGCCTGGTGGCTGCGCAGGAGAACTTCGACAAGACCATGGGCAAGGTGAACGACTGGATCGTCGAAGGCATCGAGAAGGGCGCCCAGAGTTCGATCATCACGCTCGGCTGATTCGTGTCCAGCGTGGGCGGACGGCTGCTCGTCTTCGAAGGCGGTGAAGGCTCGGGGAAGTCCACCCAGCTGCGCCGCCTCTCGTCTGCGCTCGCACGGAACGACGTCTCGCACGTCTGCCTGCGCGAGCCCGGCGGCACGCCGCTGGGCACCGAGGTGCGTCGGCTGCTGCTCGATCGCGCCTCCGACATCGATCCGCGAGCCGAGGCGCTGCTGTTCATGGCCTCGCGCGCGCAACTCGTCCAGCGTGAAATTCGTCCTGCGCTCGTGCGGGGCGACGTGGTCCTCCTCGACCGCTTTTTCCTTTCGACCTACGCGTACCAGATCGCCGGCCACGGTCTCCCGGAGGACGAGGTCCGCGCCGCGAACCGCTTCGCCACCGGCGGATTGATACCCGACCTCACGATTCTTCTTAGCTTTCCGGTCGTGGAGGGACTCGCTCGCGCCGCGCATCGTGCCGCATCGCACGATCGCATGGAAGCCATGGGCGAGTCATTTCACCACAGGGTCGCTGCGGCGCTGACGGCGTTTGCCGAGCCGGCTTGGCAGGCTGCACATCCCGAGTGTGGACCGATCGTGGCAGTGGATGCGGAGGGCACGGAGGATGACGTGGCTGCGCGCGTGCTTTTGGTGGTGAATTCATCGTGGCCTGGATCTTTCGCATGAGAGTCGCAGAATGAAGAACAGGTCCATCGTCGTCGCCGCGGTTCTCACCAGTGCGCTCGTGTCGGGCGGCTGGCTCATGGAGCGTGGCTCCAAGGGCGGTGGAAAGGACCTCGCGTCGAGCGCACGCCTCTTCGAGGAGGTGCTCCAGCATATCCAGCGCGACTACGTGGACACCCTTCCCGATTCCACGTTGTACCGTCGCGCGATCGAAGGAGCGCTGCGCGAGCTACGCGATCCGCATACCGTGTTTCTCAGCCCGAAGCGTCTGACGCGTCTCGAGGAGAGCACGAGCGGGCAGTATGCGGGTGTCGGCATCCAGATGGACGTTGGCGACAGCGGCATCACCGTCATCGGCACATTGCCCGTGTCTCCGGCCGAGCAGGCGGGCATTCTCACCGGCGACCGCATCGTGTCCATCGACGGCAAGACGACGGTGCGCGTGACGTCGGAGGAAGCGCTCAAGGCGTTGCGCGGCGACGCCGGGACGAAAGTGCGCATCGTCATCGAGCGCCCAGGCATCGGCGAGCGGATGCCATTCACGCTGGAGCGGCGGAAGATCGATGTGAACCCGGTGCGGCATGCGCTCCTCCTGCGCGACAGCATTGGCTACGTCGATCTCGCGGTGTTCAGCGCCGCCGCAGCGGCCGATCTCGCGAATGCGATCGACTCGCTGCGCGCCGCGGGCGCTCGCTCCTTGGTGCTCGACCTCCGCGGCGATCCTGGCGGTCTGCTGGATCAAGGCGTGAGCGTCGCCGACCTGTTCCTCGACGCGGGACAGATGATAGTCTCCACGCGCGGACGTGGCGCCGATGAGACTCGCGGCTTCAACGACGGCGCTCCGCAGCGGTGGAGCGACATGCCGCTCGTGGTGCTCACCGACAGCTCGTCGGCATCGGCCAGCGAGATCGTCGCCGGCGCGCTCCAGGACCACGATCGCGCCGTCATCATCGGAACGGCCACGTACGGCAAGGGCAGCGCGCAGCGAGTCTTCAAGCTGGAGAATGGCGCCGTCAAGGTGACCACTGCGCTCTGGTACACGCCGAGCGGGCGCAGCATCAACCGTCCGCGCCGCCCCGTCACCGACGACGAGGAGAATGATCCGCCCAGAACCGACTCCGTCGTGGTGCGCCCGAAGTTCAAGACAGATGCGGGGCGCGTGGTGCTCGGCGGGGGAGGCATCGTGCCTGACATCGAGATCCCGAAACGTCCGGTCACGGCAGAGGACAAGGCCCTCCAGGCAGCACTGGGGTCGAACGTTCCGAAATTCCGCGACGCCATCGTGCAATACTCGCTGTCGTTGCGGAAGTCAGGCGCCGTCAGGGACTCGAACTTCACGGTGACGCCAGCGATGCGCGCCGAGCTCTATCGACAGCTTCAGGCCCGCGGCGTGACCCTGCCGCGCGCGGTGTACGATTCCGCCGCACCGCTCGTCACGCGCGCGTTGAGCGGACAGCTGGCGCGCTACGTGTTCGGCCAGCGCGTGGAGTACACGCGCAACCTGCGCGACGATCCGGCGATGATGCGCGCCGTCGAGATCCTCGCCGGTGCGACGTCGCCGAAGGCGCTGTTGACGCGTGTGCCGCGTCAGGTCGAAAAGTAGGAGCCGGCTCGCAGCGAAGTCAGCCGCGACCAGCGCGTGTTCTCCAGCGAAATCGAGAGTGGTGCAGACATTGCCGCTATCGACAGTCCATTCAACGCTGGAGCGGTTGACCATGTCTGAGCGCCACAAGCCTCACAACGGACGGGATGTTGATGGACACCTGCGGGTACGGAAGGCCGACGTGGATGATCTCGTGACGGATCCCGAAGGCGCGGACTACCTGCGTGACGACATACGACTCGGCGGTGCAGTCGAAGACACGGGGCCCGATGCCGGGCAGCGCGGCGCGCACATCACCGAGCTGGTGGCCGAAAACCGGGACAACGTCAAACGGTTGACGAAGGAGCGCTAAGCGCCCTGTGTCGTCCTGAGCGCCCACGAGCGGGCGCTCAGGACGCCTGTGCGTCGAGCGCCATGACGAGCTTCTTCGGCGCGATCAACCGATAGGAGTCGGCCAGCAGTTCGGTCACCTCTGGCCAGTCGACATCCCCATCGAGGTAGATGCCCACCCAGCCGCTGGGCCCCACATATGGCGGCACGAAGAACTTCTTCGGCGCATACTCGATCATGAGCTGCTGGTTGCCAGGCGCGGCCTTGCACCACACCCCCGGTCGGCCATCGCCGTGATGTTTGTTTGCCGCGGCGTACATCGCGAACAGCTTGTTGCGCACTCGAAAGGTCGGCTCGCCCCACGCTTCCACCTCATGAGCCTCAGGCAGGGCGAGACAGATCTTTCGCAGCTTGAGCAGGGGACGCGGAGCCATGCAGCGAGACGTCAGCGAGCGATAATGCGCACCCCAGCCGGCGGTGTGAACACGAAGGCCTTCGCGTCCACAGGCACGTTGGTCTTGAACGACGTCAGGCGAACCTTGCGCTGTACACCGCTCTGGTCCGTGACCTCGAACTGGCGGATCGTCGCGTCCTCGTCGTCGATCCACACCGAGGCCGCGAGGAACGCGGCGCCTGCTGTGTTCTTCGGGACGAGGTTGAAGCCGTGCGTTGCGCGGCCGCTCACCGTCTGCGTTCCCACCGCCTCGATGTTGTATTTGGAGCGCGGCGCGGTGAGGAACTGCGCCGTGAGGTCCACGGTGCCGGTGCCGGTGGCACTCTGCGGCGTCTTGATTACCTGATCGGGCGCGCTGCTCGGCAGATAGAGCCACACGAACTTGCCGTCGGCCACGATGCGATCGTTCGCCGGGTCGGCGAAGCGCACCGCGAGCTTGGCGGGACGCTCCTGCTGGTATTCGCCACTCGCGGTGAGCGTGCGGCCAGTGAGCGGGTTGTTGATCGTCTGCTCGAAGGTGGCGCGTGCCGTCTTGACCTTTGCCCACACGGCTACCGCGCGGTCGAGCAGGTCGGCCTGTGCGCCGCGTGCGGTCGGGTGCGCCTCGCTCACGGAGGCCGTTCCAAGGAGAGCTGCGGCGAGTGCCACTGCCGTCATTTTACGTCGAGTCATGCGTGCTCCAGAGTGTCGGCGCGCTGATCGTGTGCGCACCGCCTTCCTACCCGCGCGCGGGAGTGGCGGTTCCGGCGCTATCGGAAATCGATCGCCCAATGGCGCTGGCGATGGCTCGTGCCTCCCGGACGAGTCGGGCGAGCTGATCCGGATAGAGCGACTGTCCACCGTCCGACATCGCCTGCTCGGGGTTGGGATGCATCTCGACGAGCAGGCCGTCCGCGCCGGCGGCAATCGCTGCGCGGCCCATCGGGATGACCTTGTCGCGCAGACCGGTGCCGTGGCTCGGATCGGCGACCATCGGCAGGTGCGACAGCTTTTGCACGAGTGGAATTGCCGTGAGGTCGAAGAGATTGCGCGTTGACGGATCGAAGCTGCGTATGCCGCGCTCGCAGAGGATCACCTGCGTATTGCCTTCGGCAAGCAGGTATTCGGCGCTCATCAGCAGGTCCACGATCGTCGCCGCCATGCCGCGCTTGAGCAGCACGGGCCTGCCCAGCCTCCCGATGGTCTTGAGCAGCGCATAGTTCTGCATGTTGCGGGCGCCGATCTGGATGCAGTCGGCGTATTCGGCGACGAGATGAGCGCCCTCCTCGTCGAGCGCCTCCGTGACGATCGGAAGGCCGGTCTCCTGCCGGGCAAGGGCGAGCAATTCCAGCCCCTTCTTCCCGAGCCCCTGGAACGAGTACGGCGAGCTGCGTGGCTTGAAGGCGCCACCGCGCAGTGCGTTGGCGCCGGCATCCTTCACCTGCTGCGCGGCGAGCACGATCTGCTTCTCGTTTTCGACGGAGCAGGGGCCTGCGATGATCGGGATGTCCCTGCCGCCGAACACGACGCCGGGTCCGATCTCGACGAGGCTGTTCTCCTGGCGCCATTCGCGCGAGACCTGCTTGTACGGACGTGAGACGTGGATGATCTCCGCCACGCCGTCGAGCGATTCGAGCTGGGAGCCGTCCACGCGGCCGTCGTTGCCGACGAGCCCCACCGTGGTGCGTTGCGCGCCGGGCATCGGCCGTCCTTCGTAGCCCATTGCCTTGATGATCTCGACGACGCGCGCAATCTGCGCGTCCGTTGCATCCGTCTGCATGACGACCAGCATCAGCGTTCCTCGATCTCGAACGTGGACCCATCACTCGCGAGCGAGACGGGGCCGGCGTAGTGGGCCGCCACGAGCGAACGCACGTCGATGCGCTCGACCAGCGGATAGAAATGCGTCAGCACCAGGTACTTCGGCAGCGCAGCGGCGGCGAGCGCACCGCACTGCTCCGGCGTGAGATGGGTGGGGATCGTTTCCTCCGTGGGCAGCGAGCATTCGCACAGCAGCACGTCCGCGCCGCGCGCCCACTCGCCGAACATCGGGTCGTACCCCATGTCGCCTGTATAGACGACGCGGCGACCCCCGCGCGAAACGGAATATGCCACACTTTCGGCCGAGTGGGGAACCTTCGTTGCGCCAAGGTGCACGCCGTCGCCAAGGTCGAGCACCTCGCCCGGCGCTATTTCCAGCACCGTCAGCGGAAAGCCCATCTCGTCCAGCTTCTCGCCCACCGCGCCGAGCAACCGTTCGAGCATCGCGGTCACGCCCACCGGACCCACGACGGTGACGGCCGCCGCCTGTCCAAACCGAGCGCTATGCTTCCAGGCACACGCCAGCGTCGCGAAGTCGGCGACGTGATCGGCGTGAAAGTGCGTAAAGGCAACGTGCGTGATGGCACGCCAGTTGAGCTCACGCTCGGCGAGGCGGTGCGCGATACCGCTGCCGCAGTCGAGCAGCAGCCTGACCTCGCCCGCCTCGATCAGATGTCCGGCGCACACGCGCCCCGGCGACAGCGCGATGGTACCCGTGCCGAGCGTGATGAGACGCATCAGCGTCCCAGGAAAAGGATCTTCTTCATCGTTTCCGCGACGCCGTCGGCGCGGAAGCGCAGCAGGTACACGCCGGCTGGCACGATGCGGCCGTCGTCCGCGGTGCCGTCCCACTGCAGGCGCGGATCGCAGCCAGTGCCATCGAGCGCGCTGGCGCGGCCATAGCGCCCCGCATCGAGCTCGCTCGCCAGCGCGCCGGGAACGATGGTGCGCACCTTGTTGCCGCGAATGTCGTGAATGGTGAGCTCCACCTTGCCCCGCGTCTTCAGGTCGAACCAGACGCACGTGGTGGCCGACGAGCGAGCGGGGAATGGATTCGGGAAGTTCTGGTAGAGCAGCGTCTTCACCACCGCGTCCGACGGTTGGATGGTGAAGGTCGAGGCGGAGCTCGCGAACGTGCTGTCGATGGGCAATCCGTTCTCGAGCCTCGCGACCACCTTCCACCGATACGACGTACTCGCCTCCAGGTCGATCGGATAGGCGAACACGGTATCGCTGATGCCGGGCGTCGATCGCGTGACCTGCGTCGCCGTCTCGGTGATGAAGAGGTCGTACACCCATGGGCCCGGAGGCGCCGTCACCTTCGCACTGCGCCAGCGAAAGGTCGGTCGCCGCGAAAGAAACGTCACGCCGCCGAGGGTATTCGGCGAGAGCAGCTCGAGCCGCGGCCCTGTGTGACCCGCGAGCTGCGTCACCGTGATGATCGCGCGTCCACTGAGATCCTGCACCGTGGCCTCCGCGTAGATGTCGCGATTCTCCGGCAGCAGCTTGATCGTCGTGAAGGTCGGGGCATCGCCCCCCTTCGTGGAATCGTAGAGCACCAGCCCGAATGAGATGTCGAGCGCCAACCGAAGACGGATCTGCCGACGCGAGCTGCTATCCGGAAAATTGAACGTGCGCACGACGATCGCCGGCGCCGCGGGAAAGGGGACGTCGCGGGGAAGCTCGATGGCCACCTGTCCCTGTGCGCGACCACTCTGCGGCACCGCACCGAGCGACAGCGCGCCGAGCGCTGCCGCCACGACGAGCCGCACCGACCTCACGAGACGGCTGCGGCTTCCTCCGCCGCGGACGACTCGGCCAGCTCCACACCACCGTCGGTGACGCTCTCGGTGGAGGGCCCTCGCATGCGCACGCTCACGAGCGACGACACACCGGGCTCCTGCATCGTGACACCGTACACCGCATCGCCCGCTTCCGTCGTTGTGCGCGGGTTGTGCGTGATGACGATGAACTGCGTGCGGCTCTTGAACTGGTTCAGCATCTTCACGAACCGGCCGACGTTCGCGTCGTCGAGCGGCGCATCCACCTCGTCGAGGAGACAGAACGGGCTGGGCTTGGTGAGGAAGATTCCGAAGAGCAGCGACAGCGCGACGAGGGCGCGCTCGCCACTCGACAGCAGGTTGATTCGCTGTGTCTTCTTCCCGCGCGGCGACGCATGGATCTCGATATCGCAATCCAATGGGGCGTCACGATTCTCCAAGCGCAAATCGCACTCGCCGCCGCCGAACAAAGACATGAAGATCTCGCGGAAGTTCATGCGCACCTGCTCGAACGTGGCCATGAACAACTCGCGCGCCGTGGCGTCGATCTCCTTGATGGCCTGGAGCAGCGAGGCACGCGCGTCGAACAGGTCCGTGCGTTGCGCAACGAGAAAGTCGTGCCGCTTGACCGTCTCGTCGTGCTCCTCGATCGCCAGCGCATTCACCGGTCCGAGTTGTTCCAGCTGCTTCCGCAGCTCGTCGGCCTCGGCGCGCAGCGTCTCGTCGTCGAGGTCCACCGCGGGCACCTCGGCAATCATCTCCTCGAGAGGACGCTTCCACTCGGTCTCCAGTCGCTCGCGAATCGCCGTGCGACGTCCCGAGAGCTCCGTGAAACGAAGCTCGGCATGATGCAGCTCGTCGCTCACACCAATCGACCGGCGCCGCACTTCGTTAAGCGCCGCTTCAGTGGCGGTTAGCGTCTCGTCGGCCATGCGAACCGCCGCTTCGGCATCGGAGAGACTCGTCTCGCCGTCGGTGAGTGTCGCTTCGCGCGTCTCGAGGTCCAGCGTCCACACCGCCATCTGCTCAGCGAGTGCGCTATCCGACTTTGCAAGCTCGCTCAACTCAATGCGCAGTTGTGCCAGGCGCTGCGAGGCGCTCGCCACTTCCTGCGAGAGCCGCCGTTCGCGGTCGGCGGCCATCTGCACGCGAGCGCGTGCCTGCGCCTGCTCCACCTGCCACTTCGTCCGCAGCTCGCGCGCCTCCTCCTGCTGATGCTCGATCTCGCTGGCGCGCGCGCGTGCGTCGGCGATGGTCTGCTCGTGCGCCTGCGCTTCTGCAGCCAGCGACGCCGCATCCACGTCGAGCGCTTCACCACGTTCCGCCAGTTCGGCGCGACGTGCGCCGAGTCGCTCGCTGAGCGCGGCGGCGTCCTGTGCTTCCTTGGTCGCACGCGCCACCTTGCGGCCGTTCTCGCCGTGCTTTTCGGCGGCGGCACGGGCGTGTTGCTGTGTAACCGACGCGGTCTCCGTCGCTTCCAGCACGCGCCGCTCGCTCACGGAGAGCGCTTCGCGCATGGCGTCAGCCGTCGCCGATGCGTCGTTGCGCGTCTGCTCGAGACTCGCGAGCTCCGAGCGCAACTTGGCCAGCTCGGCACGGCGCCGCAGCGGGCCCGGGCCGGCTGAGGTGCCTGGCAGCCACACGGCGCCGCGCGCGTCGACGAACGCGCTGCCGCCATCCACCGAGTGCACGTGGCCGAGGAGGTTGCGAATCCACGCGCGAGCGGGGGCGGTGGCGTTGACGAGATGCGCCAGTGCGTCGGGCAGCGGTTCGCCCGCCGCCTCTTCCGTCATCGCGTCGGCGGGAAGAAGCAACAGTGGACCCGGGCTCGCGGTCGCGTGCCAGCTGCGAACGGCGTCGGCCACGGCCGAGTCGCGCACGAGGACCGCATGGACCGAGTTCCCGAGGAACTTCTCGACGAGCAGCGCGGAGCTCTGGTCGGCGCCGATGAAGTCGGAGAGCGGGCCGAGCACCGCCCCCTCGCCGAACTGCTCCTTTTCGCGCAGCAGGCGTGACGCGGCGGGCGCGAGCCCCACGCGATCGCGCTCGAGTTGCTCGAGCGCATTCACACGGCCCTGCAGGGTCGTCAGTGCTTCATCGGCGCGGAAGAGTTCCGCGCGGGCGAGCGACTCGCTCTCGCGAGCGCTGCGATCGTTGAGGCGTGCGAATGCCAGCTCGCTCGCCGTGGCGCTGGCCATCTCCTGCGCGGTGTCCACGTCGGCCTGTGACGCGTCGAGCGCGCTCACCGAGATAGCGAGGGCATCATCGAGCTGGGAGCGCTCCAACGCCAGCGCGTCGCTGCGCTGCGTCACCTCGTCCAGCTCGCGCAGCGCGCGCTCGCGCTCGTGCTCGACGCGACGCGCGCGATCCTGGAGCTCGCGCAGATGGCGCTCGGCGCGCTCGACCGCTGCACGTGCGTCCGCCACCATGCGCCGCACTTCGTTCTCGGCTTCCTGGTGCTGCGCGAGCTCGGCGTCGGCTTGCTGCAGCTCGGTCTCGACACGCGCGCGCTCCGTCGTCGCGGACTCCTGCTCCGCGGCGATCTGGGTTCCACTCTGCTCGCCAGCCGTGGCCTCCGCTTCGGCGCGCTGGCGGCGCGACATCGCATTGCGCTGCCGCTCCTCGGCAACGGCCATCTCGCCGCGGATGCGCACGACCTGTTCCCGCTGGCCGCCGACGAGACGCGACAGCTCGTTCCGCTGTGCTTCGGCCGCAGCGCGAGCGCCGTGCGCCGTTTCGCGCGCGACCTCGGCCTCGGCCATGTGTGCTTCGGCGGCAGGCAGTTGGTCACGCAGCTCGGCGACGCGCAACTCGAGACGCTCGAGCTCTTCGCGCCATGCCAGCATCGAGCGTGCTGCCAGCGACAGCTCCACCACGAAGCGGCGCGTCGTGATCTCGGTGTGTCGCTCGGCGCGGCGCCGCTGACGCGCCAGGCTGCGCACTTGCCCGGACACCTCGTTGATCAGGTCGTCGAGGCGCTGGAGGTCACCCGTCGTTTCCTCGAGCCTCCGCTCGGTGGTGCGGCGGCGGTCGCGATACAGGCCGACGCCCGCTGCCTCCTCGAACAGCTCACGCCGTTCGTCCGGGCGATCTGACAGCAGCGCATCGATCATCTTGCTCTCGATCACCACGCCGGTGCCGGCACCAAGTCCGGTGCCGCGCAGCATGTCCGAGATGTCGCGCAGGCGGCACGGCGTGCGATTGAGGAAGTAGTCGCTATCACCCGAGCGCGACAACCGGCGCGTGATGACGACCTCCTTGAACGGCACGGGCAACAGCCCTTCGTCGTTCGAGAAATGCAGCGACACCTCGGCGACGTTCACCGCGCGTCGCGCCGAAGAGCCCTGGAAGATGACTTCGTCCATCTTGGCGCCGCGCATCAGCCGCGCGCGCTGCTCGCCAAGTACCCAGCGCACTGCGTCGGACACGTTGGACTTGCCGCAGCCATTGGGACCCACGATCGCCGTGACCCCCGGCTCGAAGACGAGCTGGGTGGCATCCGCGAACGACTTGAAACCATGCAGCTCGAGCTTGGTCAACCGCACTAGAACACTCTCCCGATTCGATAGACGAGCGTCGGCGTCAGGCCGGACTCCCGTACGGTCGGCACTGCGAGCGCCGCCTGCTGCGGAGTCTCGTAGGCGCCGAAATAAAGATGCGCCGTTCCAGTTGGCTGACGAAGCGCATACACCGGCTGTCCACGCGCCGCATAGCGCGTGAGCCGCGAAGCGACTTCCGACACGGGAACGTCAGCCTGAACCAGAAATGCATACGGAAATGACGTGACGCTCCCGAAACCAGGAGCGAGAATCTTGTTGGTGCGCAACCGAACGAGCAGTGATTCAGCGCCCGCTCGCGTCGGGTAGGCACCGGCGACGAGCAGATAGAACCGCGTGCGCAGGTCGAATCCATAGGTGCCCGCAGGCACCGTCTCGAAACGCCCACGCAACTCCAGGATGGCGCCAGACTTGGTGTTCGTCTGCTCGAGCTTGACGCTCCACGCCGATGCCGTGGCCGAATCGGCAGCGTTGGCCGCGAGCAGCACAGGGAATGAATCGCCCGGCGCTGGCAGCATGCCGGTGCGCGCCGTCTCGAGTCGCGCGGCGCTGTCGAGTCGCGTGCTATCCGCAGCAACGCGGGCGAGGCTGTCAGCCGTGAGCGTGCCGGCCGTCGCCGCGGCGGCGTTGGCCAGCGTTGGTGCTGCCTTCTGTGGCGCGTGACCCTTGGCGAACGGTCGCTGTGCGATCCAGAGTCCGCCACCGACGAGCGCGCCCGTGAGGAGCAGCCCCGCAACGCCTGCGGCGATCCGACTTCTGTCGCGACGCTTTGGCGCCCGAGCCGCTGCGTTCACCGTCGCCAGCGGGGCAGCGCTGGCGATGGAGGTCGGACCGCTTCTCTTCGGACGCAGCCACGCGAGTGATTGCGCTACCGGAATGTCCGCGGGCACCGCATCGCCGACGATGACCGCTCCGTCCGTGTACGCGACGAGGTCCGGCAACCGTGCGGCATCCGCCGGCGCGACGAGCACAAGCAGCGCGCCCACTTCGCGAAAGCCCGCGACCAGCCGGCCCCAGCGCGGATGCACGAACAGCTCGTCGTAATCGATCGGTGCGACACCCGTCGGCATGATGAACAGTTCGCCGGCATCGTCGACCCGAATCGCGATCCGATTGAGTGACACGCCGAAGAGGAAGCTGTCCACCAGACCGTGCGGATCCTCGCCTTCCACCAGCGCCCTGAGCGGCGGAGCGTCGCCGACCAGGTCGCCGATGGCGACGCGGCGGTGCTGCGCCTGCACGCGGGCGAGGCCCAGCGCCACTTCCGCCGTCGCCACTGGATCGCTGCCCGCCACCACGACGGCGAAATATCCGCTCATCGTGGCGCCAAGGTCGCGACCCCGCTCCGTCCAGCTCAGCGGCTCGATCACGGACCTCCCTCGTAGACCCAGAACGACTGCTTCGACTCGCGGCCGATACGCTCGGCATCTTCACGCGTCGGGTACGGCCCCAGCACAACGCGATAGATGGTCGAGCCATCGCGCATGGCGGTGACGACGCGGGCGTTTTCATTGCCCACCCTGATCTGCGCGGCGAGCTCGCGCGCCTTGTCGCCAACCAGCAGGGCCGCGAAGGACACGGTGAAACCGGTGGGACGACGCGGGGCCGTATCGCGCGGCGCTGCATGGATGGCTGGAGCAGCGGTCGAATCCGCGATGGGTCGCGGTGCCGAATCCACCGGCGGACGCGTGCTGTCCACCGGTGGTCCGCTGAAGTCCACCGGCTTGTCGAGACGTGCATCGCGCGGGCGGAAACCCGTCCAGCGGAACGGATACCAGAAATCGGCTGCGCCGCCGGCCACGTTCGTGCGCTCGCGCAGCGTCTCGCCGTCGACGATGACGACGGCCGATTGCCGCGCCGTAGCGATGCCGCCGTCCGTGGCGACGAACGGGAGGTCGTCGCGCCAGGCGGTGGGTGTCGAGCCGATTACCCGATTGGTGCCCAGCGCAATGACGAGCGCGCTGTCGACGCCGTCGGGATGCGCCAGCAGGTAGCGGCCCAGCGCGTCGACGCGAAGGTCGCTGGCATGACGGCCGATGTCGATCTTCCCGCTGATCTCCTCGCGATAGCGATCCACCACCTGGACCGTGGTGCCGTTCTTCGTGACGACGAACACGCGGTCGCCACTCGGCGTCGCTTCCAGCACCTCGATCTCGTCCTCGAACTGGATGCTCGTGGTCCGCTGCATGGTCCGCGTGCGGACACCGGTGAGCTCGTGACCCGAGGCGAGGTAGAGGCGGTCGCCCACCTGCGTGCGGAGCGTCCGGCTTACTTTGCCGAGCACCACGGAGTCGACGATCTTCGTCGCCGGCGGGCGCAGCCGCCACACGACGCTGCTGTCTCCGCGCTGGGCCAGCACGAGGAGACTCGCGTCGGGCTGGGGGAACACGGAGCGCGCCGCCAGCGGAGGCTTCCACTTCCACGGACCGCTCGGACCATAGCGCTCCACGGTGCCGCCATTGATGCCGAAGATGTTGGAGCCGTCCCACGACGCCAGGCCGGTGAGCTTGGTCTTCGTCACCGTACTGGCCGCGCCTTGGCGGAAGTCGATCCGCGCCGGTAAGCCCTTCCCGTCGACGTAGGCGATGCTCCCCGCCTCGTCGTCGAACGCGAGCACGTGCGCCGGCGTTGGGGCGTCCGGCGCCGTGAACACCAATGTGTCCAGCTTCGGATACGCGTAAACACGAGCCTCGCCACCGGTGCGCGACACGCGCAGCACGAGGTGGTCCGGACCGCGCGGCGCGGTGGCGGAGGCGGTAGCCTGCGTCGCTGGCATGTTCCGACGGTCGCCGCGGCCGCAGGCCGCCAGCGCGAGCGTCAACGCCAGCAGCGTCGTTCGCACGGTCACAAGAATTCCCTCGGCGGAGGGGCGGTGCAGACTGCCCTCGGTCTCGTCAGCGCGAGACGTCAGCGGTGAGCGGAACGACCTGCGCGTCTGCCCACAGACGCTCGATCTGGTAGAAGTTGCGCAACGTCGGGTGAAACACGTGCACTACGAAGTCGACGTAATCGAGCAGTACCCAGCGCCCCTGCGACAGCCCTTCGACGTGATGCGCCGTCTGGCCCACCTGCTTCTTCATGTCTTCCAGCACCGAATTGCCGAGCGACCGCACATGCGTGTCCGACGTACCGCTGGCAATGAGGAAGTAGTCGGTCATGTCCGACACACCCTTCAGGTTCAGCAGCACGACGTCGTTCGCCTTGCGGTCGAGAAGGATTGCCGCAGCACGCTGGGCGAGCTCGGTGATCTCTGCTTCGGACTGTTTCGTTGCGGATGCGGGCATGGCCTGAAAAAACTGTGGACACTCCCAGACCGGGCACTGAGTACCCAGTCTGGAAGCAAGTGTGTTTCCGCTCGTACCTCGTAGTCAGGTACTGACGTACAAGGTACCGGAGTACTGGAGGTCAGTACTGCGGTTGGCGTTCAGGACTTGATGACCCAGACGCGAATTTCCGGCTTCACGTCGGCGTGGAGCTTGACCGGAACGCGATATACACCCAGCGCCTTGATTGGATCGTGCAGGTCGATCAGGCGCTTCTCGATGTTGAAGCCCTGCGCGGCGAGCTGCTCCGCGATGTCGGCAGACGTCACCGAACCGAACAGCTTGCCCTCTTCGCCGACGCGCGCCGAGAAGGTGAGCTGGACCTCCTCGAGCTGCTTGGCGAGATCGGACGCGCTGCCGCGGCGCTCGTTCTCCGCTGCCTCTAGACGCGAACGCTCCGCAGAGATGCGCTTGAGGTTGCCCGCCGTCGCCTCGTAGGCGAAGCCGCGCGGGAGTAGAAAGTTGCGTGCGTAGCCGTTCTTGACCGTGACGACGTCCCCGGGACCGCCGAGGTTTTCGATCGTCTGCCGAAGGATGATTTCCATGAGTAATACCTCTAGTTACGTGGTAGGGCGCGCACGGCGGCGCCAGTCGGCCCAGGTGTCACCCAGGCCGAGCCCGAAGGCGGCAAGCGCCAGGAGCATGAACCCGAGCACGGCGACCGCATTGAGCACCGGCCACCACAACATGGCGAACCCGACGAGCAGTGAGACGGCGAGCGCGCCCGGCGCAAGAAACCAGGAGAGCACACCGAACCCGCGGATCGCGTAGAGCGCGCCGAAAAAAACAAGCAGATTGCGTCCCGCTCCTCCGAGAAAGTCGAGTGCCGGCACGAACACGATCGCAAGGCCAGCGATCAACCCCCAGACGAGCTGGTCGTTGAACCGAAAATCCTTCAAGAACCCGAGCGGCACGCCGAGGCGCGTCCGCGACAGGCGGTGAAACGTTGCCCAGGCCAGGGCGAGGGCAATCAACGACTCCAACAAGAGCAGGGACGGGAAGAGTCCAACTCCCGTCACCGACATGAGCTTCAACTGCTTGTCGAGCTCGTCCGGCAATGACCCGACCTGCGGCATCCTCTGGACGATGTCCGGATGCTCCTTGACGAAGGACCGGAACATCACCATCGACTCCGCGTTACGCCGAGCGAACTCCACCTGCAACGCGTCTCGCGCTCGCGTCGGCGTGAGCGGCCCTCGTGCACTCATGGCCAGGACGATCACGAGTGACAGCGAGAGTGTCGCCAACGCCCGGGAGAAGAACGGGCGCTGGGCTCCGAGCAGGCAGACCAGGCCGAACGCACCCGACAGCAGGAGGCTCCACCCGCGCACGAGGTTGTAAAACGATCCCGGCACCGCGGGTTGCGCGAGGGCCCAAGCTGCGAGCCCCACCCAGATCACGGCAAGGAATGGCCGGCCCCCGGCCCACCATCCCACGAGACAACACGCGGCGAGCGCAGGGAGGAGCAGCAGCAACGTCTCTTCCACGGGCAACAGCGCACGAAGCGGAGGTGTCCATGGGATGAAGAGAAACGCCGCGAGCGCGAGGAGGAGCTTGCCCCACCCCCGCTCGGACGGCGCCGGCACTGCGGCTTCCTGCATGTCAGCCCTGCAGACCCTTCGTGTACGGAATGAGCGCCAGATAACGTGCGCGCTTGATCGCGGTGCTCAGCTGACGCTGATGCCGCGCGCACACGCCGCTCAAGCGGCTCGGCAAAATCTTTCCATGATCGGTGATGAAGCGGCCAAGCGTGCGTTCGTCCTTGTAATCGACGAAGCGGACGCGAGTCTCGCAGAATGGGCAAGCCTTGGATGGGCGTCGCATGGTCTACTCCTCGTCCTCGTCGTCGTCTTCGCCGCGCTTCTTGGCCAGGGCGAGCTCTTCTTCGGTCATCGGCGGGGCGCCGACTTCATGCTCGAAGATGGTGAGCAGGTAGCGGACGACACCCTCATCGAGCTTGAGCGCGCGCTCGTACTCGGGGATGCCGGCCGTCTCGGCCTCGAATCGCGCAACGACGTAATAGCCGTTCTCGCGGGGACCGATCGGGTACGCCAGCTGCCGGCGGCCCCAGTGATCAACTTTCATTTCCCCGGTTGTGCCGAGGAGTTGGTGGAAGCGGTCAAGCTTCTCGGTGACGGCACTGTCTTCGAGTGTGGAATCGAAGACATAGACCGCCTCGTATGGACGTGGCATGTCCTGGCAATCCTCCCTTTGGACGTAACCAGCCCCCCGCTGGTTTGCCGAAGCGGGAGGAGGGGAAGTTTTTCGGGCGCCACGGAAGCGTGGCAGCCCAGCTTGTGTAAGCCATTGAAGATAGCCGAGGTAGACGTTGCCGAGAAGGGGGACGTGTCATCGCTTCAGCATCTGGTGCCGCGCGCCGATACTCGACGAGTCGATTCCCTCACGATGCCGTCGATCTCCGACTCCCCGAACTCACCAGGTGCCGGCCAGACGCCGGCTGAGCCATCGTCCGCGATATTCCTCGTCGATCCCGCCGGCCGGATCGCCGGGTGGAGTCCGCACGCCGCGCGCCTCTGTGGCTACACCGCTGCAGAGGTGATCGGGAGGGAGCTCGCCTTTCTCTATCCAGGCGCCAGTGACGCGGGTGGTCATCCCGCCTCCGATCTCGTCTCCGCCGCCCAAGGCGGCCGCGCCGACGCACAGACCTGGTTGGTGCAGAAGGGCGGCGCGCGGATCTGGGTGCACACCGTCATCACCGCCATGCGGGACGCTGGTGGAAGCATCGCGGCATTCTCGGTCCAGGCGCGCGACCTCTCGCAAAATCTCGAGGGCGACGAGCGCCGACGAGCGCGCTCGGTGCAGCTGGCCGTCCTGGCCAAGACACGCGAGGAGGTCGCCGCATTCAGCGTCGACCTCGCAGCACTGCTCGCACGTGTGGCGCTCCGCGCGCGAGAAATCACTGGCGCCGACGCTGCGGTCATCGAGCTCCGCGACGGCGTGGGCGCACTCGCCCGGGCGCATGACGGAGTGCCCGACCTCGATCTGGCGATCGGCTCGCTCCTCATGCCGAGCGGCGGTGCAACCGTGGGCGCGCGGCTCCAGTGTCTGCGCTACGACAACACCCACGAGTCCTCCGAAATCCTCGGCGACGTCTGCGATCGGTCCGGCGTTGGATCTGTGCTGGCGATTCCGATTCTCAACGATCGCGCGACCATCGGCTGGCTCGTCGCGCTCGCGCGATCACCCGACGCCTTCGACGACCATCGCGCGTCAACGCTCGCCATGGTGTCCACACTCGTCGGCGGCCCGATCGCCCAGGCTCAGGCGGCCGAAACGCGCCGCTCGCTGCTCGCCGAACGGGCGCGCGCACAAGCGGCGCATCGCGAGAGTGAAGCGCGCTTTCGCGCTGCCATGGACGCGTCGCTCGATGCACTCTTCATCCTTGGCGCGGTTCGGAGCGCGGACAAGCGGATCATCGACTTCACCCTGCTCGACGCCAATCGGCGCGCGGAGGAACTCTGCAAGCTGCCGCACGGCGCCTACGCCGGCAGGCGGCTCCATTCGCTGGCAGCGGCGGCGAGCAAGCTCGCGCCGTTCTCGGTGCTGGCAAACGTCGTGGATACCTGCACGCCCATCGAACAGGAGCGCGCCTCGGTCGACGTCGAAGGACGCACGCGCTGGATCCAGGAACAGATCGTCCCACTCGGCGACGGCGTCACGGTCACCGTGCGGGATGTCACCGCACGCGTCGAGGCGGACGCCGAGGTGCGTCGGGCACGCGAAGCGGCAGAAGCTGCCAACCTTGCGAAGACCGAGTTCGTGGCCAAGATGAGCCACGAGTTGCGCACCCCGCTCAACTCCGTCATCGGCTTCTCGAAGATTCTGCAGCGCAACAAGCGCGGCGCGCTCGACGAGAAGGAGATCGCGTATCTCGAGCGCGTGACGGCGGCCGGCACGCACCTGCTCGCGCTGGTCAACGACGTGCTCGACATCGCGAAGGTAGAGTCGGGCCACATGTCGCTCGAGGTGGGGCCGGTGGATATCGTGGCGCTCTCGCGGACGGTGATGGCACAGATGGAGGCGAACGCACACGCCGCGGGGCTCGCGATGTCGCTCACGACCGGCCATGATGCACTCGTCGTGGATGCCGACCCCGCGAAGCTACAGCAGGTGCTGCTCAACCTCGTGGGCAATGCGATCAAGTTCACGCCACGGGGTGGGATCGCCGTGCGCATCCTGGCTGAGCACGTCCGGCATCCCGTCATCGAGATTGTCGATTCGGGAATCGGCATCGCTGCCGACCGGCAGGAGGCCGTGTTCGGCGCATTCGAACAGGCCGAGTCGTCCACGTCGCGCCGCTACGGCGGCAGTGGACTCGGCCTCTCCATCTCGCGGGCGCTCTGCGAGGCGATGGGGTTCAAGCTGAGCGTCGAGAGCACGCTCGGTGCGGGCACCACGTTTCGCGTGGAGATGTAGCAGATCTTGCTATAGCGACGGCGCGGCTCGTCGCTCACATGTCATCGGGGGAACGTGGTCACAGGACACCTCAGCACCGCCTATCTGGCGCGCGCAAAATATCCGCGTGCGGAAATCGTCGCGCTCCTCGTGGCGTCCATACTTCCTGACCTCGCCGACTTCGTGCTGCCACAGGGGAATCAATGCCGGACCGAATGCGGGCTGTACACGCATGCCTTCCCGGCTATCCTCCTGCTCGCGGGGGCGGCGAGCGCGCTCGCGTGGGCCATCTGGCATCGCCGCGCGACGGCGGTGCTCGTCGGGGTGCTCGTCGGAGTCCATGCGCTGTTCGACCTCAGCACCGGCTTCAAGCCATTCTGGTTCGGCGGGCCGGCGATCGGACTCGGCCTCTATCGGTTCGAGCTATTCGATTTCGTGGTGGAATCGTCGATGGTCGTCGGGGGATGGATCATCCTGCGGCGCAGGAAAGACGCTCCGCGACTCGCGGTCACGTATCCCGCGCTCTTTGCGCTCATCGCACTACAGGCGGCGTTCGACCTCTATCTCTATCGCGCCTTCGGCCATCGATAGCCGCCCGACCCGAGCGACGCAGATTTTGCCAGCCACCTACACATTGAACCGAAACAGCAGCACATCGCCGTCCTTGACGACGTACTCCTTGCCCTCCTGCCGCATCAATCCCTTGTCCTTCACCCCCTTCCAGCCACCGTTGCCGATAAAGTCGCCGTAGCCCGACGTCTCCGCCTTGATGAAACCGCGCTCGAAATCGCTATGAATCACCCCGGCGGCCTGCGGTGCCGTATCACCGCGATGAATTGTCCACGCGCGCACTTCCTGCTCCCCGGCCGTGAAGTAGGTCTGCAGGCCGAGGAGGTGGAAGCCACCCTTGATGAGACTGTCGAGGCCCGCACTCTCCAACCCGAGTGACGCGAGGAAGTCCTTCCGATCCTCGGCGGGCAGTTCCGCGAGCTCACTCTCGATCTTGGCGGAAAAAGCGACGATCTCTGCGTGTTCGCCACTCGCGGCGACAGCGGCGCGGAGCGCCGTGATGTGCGTCCCCTCGTCGCCGGAGAGCTCCGCGTCAGTGACGTTGGCCGCGTAGAGGATCGGCTTCGCGGTCATGAGCGACAGCGGCTTGAGGAGCGCGAGCTGGTCCGCATCGAGCCGCGCCTCCCACAGCCCCTTTCCGTCCCTGAGGAACTCGTGCGCGCGTTCGAGCGTGGGCAGTTCGGCCAGCGCCTCCTTGTCGCCCGTCTTGGCGGAGCGCTTCACGCGGTCGAGCCGCTTCTCCACCGTCGCGAGATCGGCGAGTGCGAGCTCGAACTCGATGACCTCGCGGTCGCGCACGGGATCCACGGATCCCATGACATGCAGGATGTCATCGTCGTCGAAGCAGCGGACGACGTGCACGATCGCGTCGGTCTCACGGATGTTCGCGAGGAACTGGTTGCCGAGCCCTTCGCCCTTGCTCGCGCCCTCGACGAGGCCAGCGATGTCGACGAACTCCACCGCGGCAGGCACGGTGCGCTGCGGCTTGACGACCTCCGCGAGCGCGGCGAGGCGGTCGTCGGGGACGTTCACGCGGCCGATGTTGGGATCCTTGGTCGCGAAGGGGTAGTTGGCGGCGAGCACACCCGCGCTGGTGAGTGCATTGAACAGCGTCGATTTACCGACGTTGGGAAGACCGACGATGCCGAGTTTGAGCATTGGGATGGTTCGTGGTGCGTTGCTTCGGTGCGCTGCGCGGGGAAGGGCGGCGCGAAGTTGCGGCCATGAGAGACTTTCAAAAGATAATCGCCTGGCAGAAGGCGCATGAATTCGCCGTACGGTTGGAGGCGACAGTCGATTGGGCACGATTCCGCGTGCGGCCACGACTCAAGGGCCAACTCATTGGGTCTACGGACTCCATCGCGGCGAATATCTCAGAGGCAGCTGGCCGGTCAACCGAGGCAGACTTCGCGCACTATCTCGACCAGGCGATGTCCTCTGCTCGTGAGACGCACAACCATCTGCTGCTCGCGACAGCCCTTCGATGCGTTGAGCCACCGGTTGCCGAGCGCCTGCTCGCTGATATCGATGAGGTGAATCGCGTGCTGTTTTGCTACATCCGTGCGATCCGAAACCAGAAGCCTGGCTCAGAGCGGAGGAACCGTGAGCGACCGAACCGCGACGTCGACAGCAAGTGAAATCGACCCCGTTAGCGGCTCTCGGGTTCATGGATTGCTGACTGCTGACTGCTGACTGCTGACTGCTGACTGCCACGCTCGCCGAGCAGCTTTCAGCTTTCAGCTTTCAGCTTTCAGCTTTCAGTTTTCAGTTTTCAGTTTTCAGCTTTTCAGCAATCGGCAGTCAGCAATCAGCAATCAGCCTTCATTGTTCGGATGCGAATCAGATTCTGCGTGACTGTACATCAAGGCCACCCCGAACACCCTCGCGCACCCATGCCTCCACTGCTTCCGTCACGAGAGGGAACAGCGCGCGAATCGCCTCGCCGTCGCGCTTGCCCACCGCGCCGAGCACGAAGTCCGTCAGCGGCCCGCCAGGTGTGCGCTCCGGGTCACCGACACCGATGCGCAACCGCGCATACTTCTGCGTGCCGAGTGCACCGTCCACCGACTTGAGCCCGTTGTGCCCGCCCGCGCCGCCTTCCGCCCGCAGCCGCCACGTTCCCGCCGGAATTGCCACATCGTCCACGACCACCAGCAGGTCGTTCGCCGCCGCCCAGAACGGGCGACGCGCATACTGCACCAGCACGCCGCCCGACAGGTTCATGTACGTCTGCGGCTTGAGAAGACGCAGGGCTTCCTTCACACCGGTCAGGTGCCCTTGAGCGACCCTCGCCTGCCCGTCCTTCTTCCAGCCGTCGAACTGCCATCGCTCGGCGAGATGGTCGATGAGCCACCAGCCCACGTTGTGTCGCGTGTGCTCGTACTCCTTTCCTGGATTGCCCAGCCCTAGGATCACCTTCATCGGTGTGGTCTCGTCGTCTGAACGCACCAGCGGCTCCGACCCGGATGGGCGGAGCCGCCGAATGAGTGCTGCGAGAAGCTGGCGAATGTTACTTCGCGTCCTCTTCTTCCTTCGCCTTGCGGATCAGTTCCGGCTCGGCGGCGCCCGGCTCGGCGGCGGCGGCTTCGACCGCGGCGCGTGGCGCGATCACGGCGCAGATCGTCGCATCCTCGTCGCTCTGGACTTCGATGCCCTCGGGCAGCTTCAGGTCGCGCACGTGCAACGAGTGTCCCATCGCCAGGTGCGTGACGTCCACGTCGATGTGGTTCGGGATGTTCGCCGGATCGACGAGCACTTCGACGCTGTGGAGGATCTGCTCGAGCAGCGCGCCGCTGAGGCGCACGCCCTCGGGAACGCCGACGAACACGAGCGGCACCTTCACGGTGACCTTCTCGCCAGCGACCATCTCCTGGAAATCGACGTGCAGGATGTTCTTCTTGAACGGGTGACGCTGGATCTCGCGGATGAGCGTGCGCGTCGTGGTGCCGGCGAGGGAAAGCTCGACGACCGTGCTGCTGACGGCGATCTGCGACAGGAGCTTGTCGAGGTCGCGCGCGACGAGCGAGAGGGACTTCGCCTCGCGGGCGTGACCGTAGATGACGCCGGGGACGCGGCCGGCCGCGCGAAGCTTGCGGGCGACGCCCTTGCCGGATTCCGTGCGCACTTCGGCGCTGAGTGATGCGGATGCCATGTGATGTCTACCTGGACGTGCGTTCTTCGACTGCAGCGAACCGCGATGCCGGTGCTACTCTCAGGCGGCTGCGTCCGCCCTACCATGCCGGTGCCCCACCGGGGCACATCGCGGGAACAACAATTCCTAATCGAACAGTGAACTGACCGACTGCTCGGCGTGCGTGTATCGAATTGCCTTGCTCAACAGCTCACCCACGGACAGGATCGTCAGGCCGTCGTACTTTCGTTCCGGCGGCAGGTTGATGGTATCCGTCACCACCAGCTCGACGATCGGCGAATCCTTCAGCCGCTGGATGGCGGGTCCGCTCAGCAGTGCGTGCGTGGCGCAGGCATAGACCGAGTTCGCGCCCAGTCGCTTCAGCGCATGTGCCGCTTCCGTGATGGTTCCCGCCGTATCGATCATGTCGTCGGCGAGGATGCAATCGCGCCCCTCCACCTCTCCGACCACGTTCACCACTTCGCTCACGTTGGCGCGCGGCCGCCGCTTGTCGATGATCGCGAGCGACGCGTCCAACCGCTTCGCGAAGCCTCGCGCCATCTTCGCCGATCCGACGTCGGGCGCCACCACGACTGTGTCCTTCAGCTGCTTCTTGCGAAAATGCGTCGTCAGCACCGGCATGGCGTAGAGATGATCGACCGGGATGTCGAAGAACCCCTGCAGCTGGTGCTGATGAAAATCGATGCCCAACACGCGATCGGCGCCGGCGCCCACGATCATGTTCGCCATGAGCTTTGCCCCGATCGCGACCCGCGGCTGATCCTTGCGGTCCTGCCGGGCGTACCCGTAGTAGGGCATCACGACGGTGACCCGCGCCGCACTCGCCCGCTTCGCCGCATCGATCAGGAGCAACAGCTCGATGATGTTCTCGGCGGGCGGATTCGTGCTCTGCACGATGAAGACGTCGTTCCCGCGCACGTTCTCATCGATGCGGACGAAAATCTCGCCGTCGGCGAACCGGTTACAGGTCAGCTTGGCCAGATCCACTCCCAACTGCTTCGCGATCTCCTCTGCCAGCGGACGGTTTCCCGTTCCCGACAACAGCTTGAACCCGTGCGCCGGAACCGCGAGCCCGTCCATGCAGAGCCTTGTAAAGTAAGGTGGGATAGAGACTTATGTCAACGCCGACGTTGGCGAATTGCCCCTCTTGGATTCGAACCAAGATTCGCGGCTCCAAAGGCCGCTGTCCTGCCGTTGGACGAAGGGGCATCGTTCGAACAGCCGATAAAGCTACTCGACACGGAGGAGGGGCTCAACTCGGTCGGCCGTCCGGCTCTGAATTGTTCCCCAATCCTCGACGCGAGACCGATCATCGCGCCGCCAATTGGGATTTGTCTCGCCAAGGTCCCCCAGACCCACACACGTGGACCCCGATCCCGTCATCAGCGTCAGCAGGCGAAGCGAGCGCAACGCGCCCAGATAATCGTCGATTTCAGGATGCCGATCCTGCACCACGCAGTAGAAGTCGTTCTCCATGAGAGGCGCGAGCCGATCCCAATCGGAAAGCTCGTCGAGCTGGAAGGCCTGGGAATGGACACCCCGATCGCGGGTCGCCGATGCCCGGAGGTCATCGAGCCACTTGTACGCATCCGCCGTGTTGACCCCGAATGACGGCACGATGAGCATGGCTCCACGAGCTGGCGGCGGCGTGAGCGCGACCATCCGGTCGCCGCGGCCCCACGCCAGCGCATACGCGTGCTCCGTGGTGAGGAAGGGCACGTCCGCACCGAGACGCCCTGCCAGACCCAGAAGCATCGGCTCGCCGATTGGCGCGTCGGCCATCGCGTGCAGCGCGCGCAGGACCGCCCCCGCGTCCGCACTGCCACCTCCCAGTCCGCCGCCGATCGGAATGCGCTTCGTGAGCTCGATGGCGAAGCCGCCGCGCGATTCGCTGGCGGCGAAGTACGCCTCCGCCGCACGCCACGCGAGGTTCTTCTCCACGGGGCCGACCGCGTCGAGATCTCTACCGGAGACGTCGAGGGTGCGCTCCCCCGATGTGAGGCGAACGCGTACCTCGTCGGCCAGCTCGAGCCGGAGCAGCAGCGTCTCGACCTGGTGATAGCCGCTCGACTCCTGAGCGAGGATACGAAGTCGAAGGTTGATCTTCGCCTGCGCGGCAACCTGCACCGCGCGGGGCCGATCGTTCGCGCTCACCCGCGCGGCTGAGGCGCGGCAGCCGCCGGCTCAGCGGCGGTCGCGTCCTTCTCGACACTGCCGATCTGTGCCAGCGACAGGCCGGCCCTCAGGAAGTACCAGCCGCCGATGAACGTGATGGGCAGGAACGAGAGAAAATGGAATCCGATGGCCCACGTCACCGCGGCATCGCCGCTCACGCCGTACAGCCTCAACCCTTCCTTCCCGAACAGCTCGAACACGCCGAAGAATCCAGGTGCCTGCGGCGCCGCGACGCCAATGGCGATCACGCCCTGGAGAAACAGAGCGGCCGAATACGGCGCGTCAATGCCGACGGCCTTGAACCCGATCCAGAATGCCAGTCCATTGACGAGCCAGTGGACGACCGTCCATGCGAACACGGCGGCGAAGCGGCTCGGCGACCGAAGGACGCTGAGACCGTGCATGAGGGCCACGAGCGCCACCTTGCCCTTATCCTCGAGCTTCGGCGCGATCTTCCGCGCAACGAGCTCGTAGAGCGCGAGTACACGGCCGGGGAAGAGCACCATGGCGTACATGCCCGCCAGTGCGACGATGACGAGCAGCAGCCCCTTCGTCGCGATGCTCGACATCGAGAAGCCGAACACCTGCGCACCCGACGGGAAGGCGGGATCGAGCATGGCGCCGAACATCAGCAGCAGAATGACGACCATGTCGAACAGCCGATCGACCGCAAGCGACGCGAACGCCGCAGGAAACGACACCTTCGACGTGAAGCGCGACAGTGCGAACGCGCGCGCCGGCTCGCCGGCGCGCGCGGGCGCCACGTTGTTGATCATCATGCCGATGGCCGTGGCACGCCACAGCGCACCGAAGGGCAGGCCCGGCGCAACGGGATCGAGAATCGGCCGCCAGCGACGCGCACGCAGCGGAAAGATGAGCGTTGCGGTGATCGCGGACAGCGCGAGGAGGACGAGATTCGCCTTTCGGACGTTCGCGATGACCTTGGCGAACTCGATGTCCTTGAACGCCAAATAGAGGAGAACCGCGCTCAGGACGATGCCGAGCGCACTGCGCCAGCCGAATTTCATCGCTCGAGCTCAGTTCGTGAGTGCGAGATCGAGCAGGTCGAGCAACTCATCGAGCGCTTCGCCTTCGACCATCCTGCCGCCCTGTCGTGCCTCGTCGCGAATCTCGACGCAGCGCAGGATCGCCGACCGCCCACGATAGACGAGGACGTCGATGGGGACGGCCGGCTGCTGGGGTATCGCCACGGGTGCGCTGAGTGGCGTGCCCCCGAGCGAGATGAGCTTGTCGATGCCGGCGGCGAGCAGATCGTTCTGTAACGCTGTTGGCGACATCTGCGCCGCTGCTTCCGCCACCTCCTGCGCCGCCGGGCGCACGCGCTCCTGCGGCTCCGCGATGGCGAGCGACGAGATGGCCGGTGTCATCATCGATGCGCGCGTGGACTTGAGCGCATGGATGCGCTCACCGAGTGGTGCAGGCGCGCTGCCCGGCTGCGAGAGCAGCGTGGCCACTTCGTCGAGCGACCGCAGTGCACGAGCGTCGAGCCGGTCGGCCGCCTCGCGATGCGACGTGATGAACTCGGCGACGTCATTCTCGCCGAAGCTTTCGGCGGCGTGGTGCAACGAGCGCAGGGCCTGGCGCAGCGCGCGCCGCACGCGCTCCCGGGCGAGCTCGTCGTTCGTGGCGCGGGCGTCGAAGATCAGGCGGCGTAGATGCTCGCCCTGGCTGACCACTTCGAGCCGGAATCGTTCGGCCGGGGTGGTCGGTGGGCTAGCCGATGCGTCGACCACCGTGACGCCGCCATCATCGTAGAAGAGCTCCGAGATGGGAACTACGCGCTCGACGCCGGTCTCGCGTTCGCGCACGGAATCAAGCGCCGCGGCGAACCTGACGACTTCCTTCGCATGCGTATCGGTGGATGTGCCGGTGCGGATCGACGCCGCGACGCCGCGCAGCACCGTGGCCGCGGCGCCGAGGAGAGCGATGCGTTCCGCGCTGAGCGTGGGCTCGCCGATCTCGAGCGGGTGGATGGCCTGCTCGGCCGCCTCGAGGACGTCGGCCAACGCCGCGTGGTCCTTTACGCTGGCGATGCCGCGCAGCGCGCGCACGCGACGCAGCACGTTGGCTGCCGCATCGCGGTCGGAGGGACGGGTGGCGAGCAGCTCGAGTCCGGCCCCGATGTTGGCTGCCTCGGTAGCGAGGTAACTGTCGTGGCCCTGCAGCGTGGGCGACGCCATGGGGGTAGGACCCCGCACGGCGGCATAGCTCGTCAACTCGGTGATGCGGGCGCGGGCGCGCGTCTCGTCCGCGTCGCTCCATGCGCGGACGTTGCGGAGGAGCAGCTTGCAGTCGTCCACCGTGGCCACCACCACTCCGCGGAGGCCGGCATCCCACGTGAGGGCGCCCTCACGCAGCGCGCGGCCCACGCGCTCGACGCCCGCTGCCATCTCCGAAAAGGAGGTGAGCTTGGCCATCGTTGCGCTGCCACGCAGCGCGCGCGCTACGCGCTGGAGGCTGTCGGCATCAGGGCCGGCGTCGCCCCCCGCGAGCAGCAACGCATCGAGTTGCTCGACGTAGTCGCTGGCTTCGAGAATGAAGAAGTCGAGAAACCCGACGGGGGTAGGAGCCGTCATGCCCACTCCGAGCTGGTGATGTTCGGCTGCACGTGTGGTCGAAGTTAGGGCCGCCCGCGCGCCGCGTCCATCGCGGCGCGCAGTTCCCTGATCGCCGTGTCGAGGCCAACGAAGATGGCCCGCGAGATCACATGATGTCCGATGTTGAGCTCCTCGATCTCCGGAATGGCGGCAACGGGCCCGACATTCGACGTGGTGAGACCGTGTCCAGCGTGCACCGCGAGGCCGAGCGACGCGGCAAGCGCCGCGCCGTCGCGGAGGGCACCGATCGTAGCGGGATCGGCGGGGGCGTGCGCGTAGCGACCGGTGTGCAATTCCACCGCGTCGGCACCCAGCTCGCGGGACCGGGTAATACTGGCGGGATCTGCATCGATGAACAGGCTGGCCCGCACACCGCCGTCGCGCAGGCGACGGATCATGCGCGCGAGCTTTTCCGGCGATGCACTGACGTCGAGTCCGCCTTCCGTGGTGACCTCTTCGCGGCGCTCGGGCACGATCGTCGCTTCGAGCGGTCGCATGCGCTCGGCGAGCGCGATCATCTCGTCGGTGCCGGCGATCTCGAGGTTGAAGGCGGTGGTGACGGCGGCCGAGATTGCCTCGATGTCGGCGTCCTGGATGTGACGACGATCCTCACGCAGATGCGCGGTGATGCCGTCGGCGCCAGCGCGTTCGCAGACGCTCACCGCGTCGCCGGGTACGGGTTCGTGACCGCGACGCGCCTGCCTCACCGTCGCGATGTGATCGATGTTGATGTAAAGCCGCTGGCGTTGCGTCATGATGTTGTCCGAGTCCGTAGCGTGGTTGCCGGAAAAAGGCGTGACACGTTAGCTTCGCACCAATACTCAGGAGATACCGAGTGAGAAAGCTGCTGCTTGTCGTTCTGATGTTCGCCGGTGCGTGCCGGTCGCGCACGGTGGAAGTGCCCGTCACCACCGCTCCGTCGCCACCGCCAGTGGCCGGCAGCGGGCTCGCGGGTGCGGCGTCGCCGCGACTGGCGCTCGATGGGTTCCTCGGCGCGATTCGCGCGCAGGACCTGCAGGCGATGTCTGGTGTGTGGGGCGACAAGAACGGCCCTGTGCGTGACGCGAAGGTGATGTCGCGTGAAGACATGGAGCAGCGCGAGCTCTACATCATCCGCTGCCTCAAGCACGACAGCTTCCGCGTGCTCGGCGATTCGCCGGCCCTGGACGGCGAACGATTGATGCGGGTGGAACTGGTGCGGGGAACTGTTGCGAAGTCGACGGATTTCTCACTGGCACGGAGCGGAGACCGCTGGTTCGTGCGCACCTTTGCGCTGGACCCGGTGAAGGACCTCTGCGCCGCGAAGTAGTCGCGACGGGAGCGTGTCAGAATTCACTGAGCTCGATGAGAACGCCAGCGGTGGCGCTTGGGTGAAGGAACGCGATACGTTTCCCTTCGGCACCGATGCGTGGCGTTTCGTCGATGAGTCGAACGCCGGCAGTCTTGCACCGGGCCAGCGTGGCATCGAGGTCATCGACGGCGAAGCAGATATGATGGATTCCCGGACCGCGTTTGGCGACGAACTTGCCAATAGGTGAATTGGCGGTACTGGCCTCGAGCAGCTCGACGAGCGACTCGCCGGC
>JBBQDT010000007.1:0-54744 GCA_038319955.1 Gemmatimonadales bacterium
GTGCTGTCGATCCGCATTCGCTTGCCGCTCTCGAGCACCAGCTCGGTGCCGACGAGCGTCATCGTGTTGCCGTTCACCGTCAACGACGGCAACGGTGCGGCAAGTTGCACGCTCGCGGGCGCGAGCGACGACGTGGCGTCCTGACACGCCACCAAACCAATTCCACCGAGCCCAATCGCGAGCATGAGGAGCCTCGGCAATGTGTGACGGTCTCCTCGATGAAGCATCGTCGACATGTCGTCCCCCTGAATTGAGGTGGCACGTGATGCTGCTGTCGGCGACAGGCATCAGGTGCCTCGCAGAATACGCAGGGCGTCTCGGTGGAACCGTCACCAAAAATCGGCATGCATGATCGTCCGAACGCGCATGCTGTGGCTGAGCACCGTGCGCCGGTGACAAGAGCAGTGCGGGCCGTGGCCAGCGCACGATGTACACTTGCGCGACCGACGCACGCCTTTCTAGAATCGACGTAAGGCTTCTTCCGTCATCTCAACTGATTCACGGAGCAACGACAATTCGCGGCACCCGCGTTCTTCGGCTCGAGTCGTCCGTCGCGCAGCAGGTCACCGGCGCCACCGACGACTACGAGCGGCTACTGACGGCACTGTGGGGTCCGCTCGTGCGGTACGCCCGCGGCATCATCGGATCGACAGATGGTGCCGAGGACGTGGTGCAGGAGGCGTTCATCGGGTTGTGGCAACGCCGTGAACCGCTCGCGCCTGACAGCGTCGCGCCGTTCCTCTATCGCGCGGTGCGCAATCGTGCGCTGAATGAGCGACGATGGTATCGCGTGCGGCATCTTTGGCGCGCGGCACAGGCCGGCGACGACCCCTGCGCGCCGCCGCCGTGCGAAGAGGAAGCGACCGAGCAGCGCGTGCGCGATGCGGTCGCGATGATGCCGCGCCGCCGTCGCGAGGTATTCGAGCTGGCGAGGTATCACGACCTCACGCACAAGCAGATCGCCCTGACCCTGTCGATGGCACCGCAGACGGTCGCGAATCACATGAGCGCGGCACTGCGCGACCTCAGGGTATCGCTCGCCGATTTGCTCGACGAGTCCGCCTCCGGCGAGAAACGTTCGGGCGACGACTAGTAGATCGGGGTGAGTGGCGTGTCTGTTCGTCATGACACCCGAGTTTTCCGAGTATGATGAACTGATCGTCCGTTCGCTCCAGGGCGTAGCAACGCCCGACGACGAGCGCGCGCTCGCACGGCTCCGAGAGTCCGCGGCGTTCCGGCGTCATCACGACGCAACCGTGTCGCTCTGGGCGCTCACCGTGGTGGAGCGCGAGCGCCGGCAGGCGGCAATGCCGATTCCGGACGCCCTCCAGCGCCAACGCATGCTCCGTCGATCGACGGGCGAGTTTCCCGTAACGCGCGTGCGACAGTCGCGCCGCTGGCTGATCGCGGCAAGCCTGCTGGTGGCGTTGGCCGGAGGTCTGGCAGTCGGCGATGCCGGATTCGGGCTGCCCTTCCGGTCCGAAACGACCGCGGAGTACAGCACCCGCGACGCGGAGACGATGACCGTGACGCTCGGGGACGGCAGTCTCGCGCACCTCGCGCCGCGCAGTCGGCTTCGCGTCGTGCGCTCACGCTCGCGTCGTGCGATCCAGCTCGAGGGTCGCGCGTTCTTCGCGGTGTCGCACGAAACCCAGCAGCCGCTGCTCGTCTTCACACCGCGCGGCATTGTCGAAGTCACGCGCGGCCGCTTTGACGTAGAGTCGACGGCCGAGGCAACGCGCGTCGTCATCGTGGAAGGCGAGGTGACGATGGAAGCGACCGGCGGGCGGGTGAGCAGCAGCGCGGGCTATGCCATGAGTGCGACGGCTGCATCGATCACCTCGAATGCGGTCACCGATCTGGCGGCGCGGCTCGCGTGGATGCGGGGGTTCCTCGCCTTTCGGAACACGCCCCTGCGCACCGTCGCGCAAGAACTTCAGCAGCTCTACGGCGTGAAGATGGACGTCGCCGAGGATGTGGGCGACCGCACGGTCACGGCGTGGTTTGCACATCAGCGGCTGGAAGATGTCCTCGCCGTGGTGAGTCGTGCGACGTACACGCAGTTCAAGCTGGACAGCGGCGTCGTGCACATCGAACCGGCCACTGAACCCGCGCGTACAACGCCTCGCACAGCAGTCGGCAGCTGAAACACCGCTCCTCCTTTCATTCACGATCACTCCACGCGAAGCCTCACCAACCGCAGCGGATGACAATGAAGACACTTTTCTTGGCACGACACGCGCTCGCCGGGCTCTTGATGGTGCCGGCCTCACTCGCTGCGCAGTCGCAGGACGCGCCAGTGCGCATACGGGTGGTGGCAACAAACCAACCGCGCGACGCACGCCAGGAAATGCTGCTCGAGCCCGCACGCCTCGTGGTGCGAGACGTCGGCATGGCCGAGGCGATCGAGGCGCTGATGCAGACGGCATCGGTGCGGATCGCCTACAGTTCCAGCCTGCTGCCGGGCAAGCGCCGCGTGTCTTGTGATTGCGCCACCGGTACGGTCGCCGCGGCACTCGACTCACTGTTCGCGGGGCTCAAGTACCAATGGACGGAGACTGCGGGCCAGATCCTCCTGGAGCCGACGGCGCCCGTCGGGGAATTGGTCGCGTCAGCGGGCACGTTGACCGGAACGGTGACGGATGCCATTTCGCAACGCCCGATCGCGGGCGCGCAGGTGACGCTCACCGGAACGCGAATGGGTGGGGTGACGGACGAAGCCGGCGTGTACACCATCGGCAGCGTACCATCCGGATCGGTGACGATCAGCGTACGACGGATCGGCTACGCGCCGATGGAGCGTACCGCGACCGTAGTGGAGGGCCGACCGACCACGGTGAACTTCGCGCTGACGGTTCAGGTACGCACGCTGAGCGAGGTAGTCGTCACCGGTACCGTGGGCGCCACGACGCGGCGCGAGGTGGGCAACTCGATCTCCGCAGTGCGCATGGATGCGCTCGAGGGTACGCCTACCCCGCAAGTCGAGGACATCATCGGCGCGCGCGTCCCGGGTGCAGCGGTCATCCGCAATGAAGGCGTCGCTGGTGCCGGCGCGTCCATTCGCGTGCGCGGCATCAACAGCCTCACGCAGGGCAACCGACCACTCATCTACGTGGACGGTATCCGCATGTACAGCGAAGCGCTGCCTTCCTCGTCGCAGGGGCAGTCGTCGTCGCCGCTCAATGACATCGACCCGAACGACATCGAGCGCATCGAAATCATCAAGGGCGCGGCGGCCACGACGCTCTACGGCACCGAGGCCTCGAACGGTGTGGTGCAGATCTTCACGAAGCGCGGCGGCACGTCGCAGTCGCCGCAGTGGGACGCGAGGGTGAGCGAAGCGATATCCAGCCTTCCGCAGGTTGGTCCCACCCCATCGACTGCATTCATGGAACGCTACGGCCCCAAGGCGAGCGGGCTGTTCATGGACCAGTGGGTGCGGAACGGCCTCGCGCAGGAGTACAACCTTTCCGTGAAGGCGTCCACGGGTGGGCCGAATGGCGTCAACTACTTCCTCTCCACGGGCTACACCGACGAGCAGGGCGTGCTGCCGGAGCAGGGAGCACAGACGACCACGGTGCGCGGCAACCTGGGCTTCCGCCCCTCGCGCGCGCTGTTCGTGCAATTCAACAACTCCTTCACGGGTCGCGACATCCGCTGGATTCCCGGTGGCTGGAACGCCAACAGCTTCACGCTGAACGTGATGCGTGGACCGTTCGACTACACGAAGGATCGCGATTCGGTATTCCTCACGGAGTTCAGGGTGCAGGAGAACCAGAATCACTTCATCAGCGGGCTCGATCTCGCATACGCGCCCACCGAGAACATCACGGCAAAGGTGATCGTCGGGCTCGACTACCTCGATTCCGATTACACGAGCACGGTGAGCTTCGGCAGCCTGCTCGTGCCGGAGGGATCGCGCACGGCCCGCCGCTTCCGCAACGTCAACCGTCAGGTGGACGTGCAGGGCACGTATTCGCGGCGCGCGGCGTCGTGGCTCACCACGGCGACATCCGTCGGCGGTCAGATGCTCGACGCACAGCAGCTCAATGTCACGGGTACCTCGGCACGGTTCGCGGGCCCCGGCAGCCCGACACTCAACACCGGCTCCCAGCAGAACGCCAGCGAGGCACGCCTGCGCGTGGTGAATGCAGGTCTCTTCGTGCAGGAGTTGCTCGGCGTGAGCGACCGGCTCTTCATCACTGGCGGCGTGCGCCTCGACGGTAATAGCGCCTTCGGCTCCAGCTTCGGACTGCAGGCGTACCCGAAGATCTCCGCCTCGTATGTGCTGAGCGACTACGGCTTCTGGCCAAAGACGATCGAAGAGGCGAAGGTGCGCGTTGCGTACGGCGTGTCTGGCAAGGCACCTGGCTACTTCGACGCCCTCCGCACGTGGATGCCCATCTCGGCCAACGAGGGAAACCCTGGCGTCTCGCCTCTGACGCGCGGCAACCCGAACATCGGGCCGGAGCGGAGTGGCGAGCTGGAGGCCGGCGTCGAGGCCTCTGCCTTTGACGGACGGGCATCGATCGATCTCAGCGTCTATCAGCAGAAGACCACCGACGCACTGATGCGCGTGCCGCAGGACGCATCGCTTGGCTTCGTCGATGGCCAGATCGCGAACATCGGCACCATCAAGAACAAGGGCTTCGAGGTCGCGCTGCATGGGACCCCGTACCGGCGCGGCGCCTTCGCCGTGGAGCTTGGCGTCACGGCGTCCGGCAACAAGTCGGTGATGGCCGACCTGGGCGGCGGGCCCAGTGTGTTCGTGGGCGCGGACCTCGCCCCGGGCCTGTGGGTGAAGCAGGGGTATGCGGTGCCGGGCTACTGGGGGCCGAAGCTGCTCAACCCCGACGAAATCGGGAAGCCCAAGACACAGGAGTCGTACTACGGGCCCGTGTTCCCGACACAACTGATGTCGTTCTCCTCGACGATCACGCTGCGCAAGGGACTCTCGATCAACGGCCTCACCGAGTTCCAGGGCGGACATTACAACCTGAGCCACACGGCGTGGCGCAATGCACAGCGCAAGGTGTGGCCGCCCTGCTTCGCTACCGTGCAGAAGCTGGAGACGCAGGGCCAGGGCGCGCTCACCGCCCGTGAACGCTACGAGTGCGACCCAGGGAGCATGAGCTACGGCGCGTACATCTCGAAGTCCGACTTCTGGCGGGTACGCGCCATCGCCGTCAGCTGGGACGTGCCGCAGCGCTTCACGGGCAACCGCGGCAAGTGGAACCTCAACGTCTCCGGCCGCAACCTGTTCACGAGCACCGACTATGTCGGGCTCGATCCCGAAGTATCACAGAACGGCGACAACTTCGGGCGCTGGGAATACTACCAGACGCCCGTGCCGCGGACGTTCGCGGTGACCATTCGGTCCACCTTTTGACGCGACGGAGAGCACAGATGATCAGCAGGCAACTGGTGCCCGTCCGGCGCTGTGTCGGTGTGATGTTGTTCGCGGCCGTGATGGCCGGCTGCGACGTCACGAATCCCGGGCAGATCCTCGATGATGACTTGAACAACGCCGCCGCCATACCGATTCTCGTGACCGGCATGGCCGGCGACTTCGAGGTCGGACTGCGCGACATCGGCTGGAACAACGCCGTATTGATCGGCGACCTCTCCGGAACCTCGGCCTACCTCTCGCGGCAGCGGCACTGGGCGGGCAATCCGCAGCCCGAGGATGCGGACGAATACAACTCGGTGTATCGGGCCCGTTGGGTTGCGGAGTCCGGCATCGAGCGGATGAAGACGGTGCTGGGCACCTCATTCGCGTCGTCACCCTACGCGGCGGAGGCGTACATGTGGGCGGGGTTCGCGAATCGTCTGCTGGGTGAGACGATGTGCGCCGCGGTGATCGACGGCGGACCACTACTGCCGCGCATGGCGTACTTTGCCCGCGCGGAGTCGGCCTTCACCAACGCCATCCAGGTCGCGACCTCCGCCGGTGCAACCGCCGCGACGACGAAGCCGGCGGCCTACGGCGGCCGGGCCTCGGTCCGTCTCGTTCAGGGAAATTGGGCCGGTGCGCTCAGTGACGCGGGCAAGGTTCCCACGACGTTCTCGTACGCGTCGCGCTTCAGCACGTCGTCGTTGCGCGAGCAGAACCAGATCTTCGCCGAGAACCGGCAGCGTGTGAACCTGAGCGTCAAGTACACGTGGTTCGAGAAATACGCGACGGCCTCGCACGATGCCCGCACCGTCGTCGGCACGGATCCCAAGCTGACCATCTCCGCGGACGGCGTGAGCCCGCATCTCATCCAGGGCAAATACAACGAGCTCGGGGCGGATGTGGTACTCACGCGCGGCGCCGAGATGCGACTGATCGAGGCGGAGAACGAGATCGTGAATGGCACGTGGCAGACTGGCGTTTCGATGATCAATGCGCTGCATGCCGCCGCTGGGGTAGCGCCTGTGAACCCAACGACGAAGGCCGAGGCATTCGACCGGCTGAAGGAGGAGCGAGCCATCGTGATGTGGCTCGAGAGCCGGCGTGGCGGAGACCTCTTCCGCTGGGGCGGAAGTCCCGCGGCCGACCCCATCCTCAAGGCGATGGCAGCCGCTGCACCAGGCAACCTGCCGCTCGCCACCCGTGCGATCTGCTCGCCGTTCAGCCAGACGTTGCTCGCCACCAACCCAGCTCTCGGTGGCAACTCGTGAGGGTGCGCAAGCAGATGATCCGCTCGGCGTGCGTCGCCGCGCTCGCGTGTTTCGCCGCCACGCCAGCGGCCGCACAGCGAACCATAGACCACGCGGACACGCTCAACCTCGGCGGCCTCCAGCATCCAGTGGAGATCCTGCGCGACCACTGGGGCGTGTCGCACATCTATGCAAAGAACGAACACGACCTGTTCTTCGCGCAGGGATACACCGCGGCGCGTGACCGGGCGTTTCAGTTCGAGCTCTGGCGCCGTCAGGCGACGGGCACGCTGGCTGAGGTGCTCGGTAGTCGTGAGCTCGAGCGCGATCGCGGTGCGAGGCTCTTCAAGTTCCGCGGTGACATGAAGGCGGAGCTCGTCCACTATCACCCGCACGGGCAAGCAATCGTCGAGGCGTTCGTCGACGGAATCAACACGTTCGTGGACGAAGCCGCGCGCAACCCGTCGCTGATTCCGATCGAGCTCCGGATGCTCGGCCTCAAGCCGGGTCGGTGGACGCCCGAGGTGGTCATCTCGCGTCATCAGGGCCTTCTCGGCAACATCACGGAGGAGTTGGAACTCGGTCGGCAGGTCGCTGCCTTCGGGCCGGCGCTGGTCGAGAAGGTGGAGTGGTTTCATCCCGGCCCCGGCTCACCGCAGCTCGCGCTCGATCCGATGATCGACAAGGCGGCACTCTCGGCGCCGATCCTCGCGTTGTACGAAGCGTTTCGCGCTCCGGTGCGCTTCCAGCCTGCCGACCTCCGTACGGCCTATCGGAACGACACGACTGCAGCACGCCGACTCGCTGCGCTCGACTCGACCGCGCTCGAGGACATTCGTGTCAATCAGCGGCGCGACATCGGGAGCAACAACTGGGTGGCGACTGGCACGCGGACGCTGAGCGGCCGAGCTGTCATGGCGAACGATCCGCATCGCGCGCAGTCCGCGCCGTCGCTGCGGTACTTCGTTCATCTCAATGCGCCGGGCTGGAACGTGATCGGCGGCGGTGAGCCCGTGATTCCCGGCGTGTCGATCGGTCACAACGAGCACGGCGCGTGGGGGCTCACGGTGTTCGGGACGGACGGCGAGGACTTGTATGTCTACAAGACCAATCCGGCGAATCCCGGCCAGTATCAGTACCGCGGCGCGTGGGAGACGATGCGCGTCGTTCGCGAATCGATTCCCGTGAAGGGACAGGCGGCCGCCCCGACGGTGTTCAAGTACACGCGGCACGGGCCGGTGGTCTACGAGGACACCGCGCGTCACCTCGCGTATGCCGTTCGGGCCGCATGGATGGAGCCCGGCGGGGCACCGTACCTGGCGTCGCTGCGGATGGATCAGGCCCGCACATGGGAAGAGTTCCGCGAGGCATGCTCCTATAGCAACATCCCGGGCGAGAACATGATCTGGGCGGACGTGGCGGGGAACATCGGTTGGCAATCGGTGGGCATTGCCCCGATTCGGCCGAAGTCGAGCGGCCTGGTTCCCGTGCCGGGCGACGGGCGGTTCGACTGGGCGGGCTTCCTGCCGATCAAGGAGAAGCCGCATGCGTACAATCCGCACGAGGGATTCATCGCAACCGCGAACGCGAACCTCACTTCCGAGAACTATTTGCACCGCAACGCCATCGGCTGGACCTGGGCCGATCCCTATCGCGTTGCGCGCATCAGCGAAGTGCTGGGGTCCGGACGCCGGATGTCCATGATGGACATGATGCGGCTCCAGAACGACTACACGTCGATTCCCGCCCGCTCGTTGGTACCGCTGCTCGCCGGTCTGACGGCCGGCAACGCGACGACGGAGCGCGCGCGGACGATGCTGCTCGCGTGGAACAATGTGCTCGACAAGAACTCCGTGGAGGCCGGAATCTATGAAGCGTGGTTCCGTCACCTCGCACCGGCGATCGCCCAGGTGGTGATTCCCGATGCTGCCGCCCGGATGCGCCGCGGCGTGTCCACGAAGCGGTTGATCGAATGGGTCACCGCGCCTGGCGGCGACTTCGGCGCGAACCCGATCGCCCGCCGAGACTCGCTGTTGCTCGCGACACTCGAGGCAGGAGTCGCGGAGCTCACGCAGCGGTACGGCGCTGACATGTCGGGATGGGCGTGGGGCCGCTATCACTATGTCACACTGCGCCACCCGATGAGCGCGGCGATCGGGCCCGAACTCCGGTCGCAGTTCGAGGTGGGGCCGTGGCCGCGGGGCGGCGACGGAAACACGCCCGGCTCAACGGGGAACGCGGAGAACCAGACAGCGGGTGCATCGTTCCGCTTCATCGTGGAAGCGGGAGACTGGGATACAGCCGTCGGTACGAACACGCCGGGCCAGTCGGGCGACGTGAGCAGCCCGCACTACCGCGACTTGTTCGAGCTGTGGAAGAACGATCGCTACTTCCCGGTGAAGTACTCGCGGTCGGCCGTGGAAGGCGTAACGGAAGCGCGAACGATCCTCGCGCCGGCGCGGCGTTAGGAGTGGAGGTGGAGATCGCAGCGCCCAGGGAGCGACGGAAGCGACTGCACGAGAACCTGACCGTTCAGGTTCTCGTCGCCATCTCGCTCGGCGTGCTGCTGGGCCTCGTGTCTCCCGGTGCTGGTCGAGCGATGAAGCCGCTCGGCGACACCTTCATCAACCTCGTGAAGATGGTGATCACGCCGATCATCTTCCTCACCATCGTGCTCGGGATCGGCAACATGCGCGATCTCAAGAAGGTGGGGCGGGTGGGCGGAAAGGCGCTCCTGTACTTCGAGATCGTCACCACTTTCGCGCTCGCCATCGGGCTGATGGTGGTGAACCTGACGAAGCCGGGCGCGTCGCTGGACGTGAGCTCGCTCAGCCGCGGCGACGTGAGCAAGTACGCCGACGCGGGGAAGGCGCTGACGTTCATGGATTTCGCGACGCACATCGTGCCGTCGAGCGTCGTCCAAGCCTTCGCGGCGGGCGACGTGCTTCAGGTGGTGTTCTTCGCGGTGCTGTTTGGCATCGCGCTCGTGTTGGTCGGCGAGGCGGGGCGGCCGCTGATCGAGCTGCTCGATCGCCTGTCGCTGGTGTTCTTCCGCATCGTGGCGATCGTCATGAAGGTCGCGCCCATCGGTGCGTTCGGCGCAATGGCGTATACGATCGGCGCGTTCGGGGTGAAGAGCCTGCTGCCGCTCGGCCGGCTGATGTTCGACGTCTACCTCACGATGTTCCTGTTCATCTTCATCGTGTTGAACCTCATTCTCCGCCGGTACGGCTTCTCCCTGTGGCAGTACCTGAAGTTCATCCGTGAGGAGATCCTGATCGTGCTGGGCACGTCGTCGAGCGAAGCGGCGCTGCCGCTGATGCTCGCCAAGATGGAACGGTACGGGTGCGCGCGGTCGGTGGTGGGGCTCGTGATTCCCGCGGGCTACTCGTTCAACCTTGACGGGACGTCGATCTACCTGTCGATGGCGACGATCTTCGTGGCGCAGGCGTTCAAGGTAGACCTGTCATTGGCGCAGCAGTTGAGCGTGCTCGGTGTGCTGATGCTGACGTCGAAGGGTGCGGCAGGGGTGACGGGCTCCGGGTTCATCGTGCTCGCGAGCACGCTTGCCGTGATGAAGGTTGTGCCGATCGAGGGTGTGGCGATCCTCCTCGGGGTCGATCGCTTCATGAGCGAGGCGCGCGCGATCACGAATCTGATCGGTAACGGCGCGGCGACGCTCGTGGTGGCGCGCAGTGAGAATGCGTTCAACGAGACGGCGCGGGTACGCGCCGTGGCGGAGCTTCACGCAGAACGACAGGCCGAGCGCGCGGCGGCGTAGCCTCTTCTCTTCCGCAGCGCAGTCGAGGCACCTGCTATTCCGCCGTCACGAGGCCTGTCTTTTTGCCCAGGGAGGTCGCACCTTCTCGGCCATGCCAGAATACGATAGTGACGCGCTCCTCCAGCTAGCCGCGATTCCCCACCTGTCGCTCATCCCGGCTGCAACACCCGTCGAAGATCTCCTCCGTCTGCGGGATGCACTCGGTGTGGGCCCGCACATATTCGCGAAGCGCGACGACGCCATTCCTTTCGGTTTCGGCGGCAACAAGGTGCGCAAGCTCGAGTACGTCGTCGCCGATGCGATCGCCAAGGGTGACGACGCACTCGTCACGGTTGGCGGTGTGCAGTCGAACCACGCGCGAGCGACGGCGGCGGTCGCCGCGAAGCTGGGCATGCACTGCCGCCTCGTCATCAACGGACAGCAGCCCGACCGACTCACCGCCAACGCTTTGCTCGACTCGCTGCTCGGCGCCGAGGTGGAGTACATACCGTCGCGGCTCGAGCGGGCGTCGGCCTCGGAGATCGCGATGGACCGACTTCGCGACGAGGGACGCAAACCCTACTTCATTCCACTCGGCGCCTCGAATGCGCTCGGCGCGCTCGGCTATGTACGCGCGGTGGGTGAATTGCTGGAGCAGATGCCTGCACCAGACGTGATCGTGCACGCGACGTCATCCGGCGGCACGTTGGCAGGGATCGTGGCCGGTTGCGCCCTGCACGGTCTGGCCACGCGCGTGATCGGCGTGAGCGCTGATGATCCCGCCGCCGACATCAAGGCCACGGTGACGCGCATCATCGGGGGCATCGGCGAGCTCCTCTCGCCGGACACGGAGATCTCGCCATCGCGGCCATTCATCGTGGACGACACGTTCGTCGGCGAGGGCTACGGCATTCCCTCCGACGCCTCGCGCGAAGCGCAGCAGTTGATGGCGCGCAACGAGGCGATCTTCGTCGACCACACGTATTCCGCCAAGGCGCTTGCGGCGATGATCGCCTACCTGCGCGCTGGCCGCTTCCACGACGACGAGACCGTGTTGTTCTGGCACACCGGCGGCCAGGTCGGAATCTTCGCGTAACGAAGTCTCCATGGCACTCACGGCGTATTCCGGACTCCGGCGCGATGCTGCGCGCCATGCGGCGACGCATGTGGTGGCGCGAGATACTTGTCGACGTCTGCGCCGAGCAGCGCGCGCAGCGACGACGACATCGCATACCATTCGTCGCGCAGCGCCGAGAGCTGCTCGTGGGAAAGTGACGTCGCGGCGACGCGCGCACCGACCAGCGCGGCCACTCGCGCCCGCGACGCCGCGAGGACCGAATCGACCGGCGTCGCCTGCTCGGCCGATCGCATCCCTGCATCCGTGAGGACGTCGCGGAGATAGCTGTCGCCACCGTTCAACATCGACAGTGCGCGCGCCGCGTCGGCATCGGTGTGGGCAGGGACGTCGAGCTGCGCACGAAACGAATGGGAGCGCCCAGTTCTCCGGAGTGGACTGGCCGCCCGGGTTCGCGAGCGCCGTCCACGCGTGCAGCACCCACACGTGCGCGCCACCTGCCGCACTCGCGCCGGGCGCGACTCCGCTCTCGTCGGGGAGCAGTCCGCTGTGTTCGTGCCACGTCTCCGGCCAACCGGGCACGCCATCGGCCGCCTCGTCGCCACGCGTCGTCGTCACGAAGCCGACGCCGAGCAGCGTCGGTTCGCCGACGATGGTCGCGTAGATCAGGATGGTTGGACGCTTCGCATCGAGCTTTCCGGAGAGCAGCATCGCGGTATTGAGCCAATGCTCACCCATGCCGGGAAAATCCGGCCCAACCCGCCGATATCCATCCGCCGCGGCCACTCGGCGATCCGCATACTTCGCGATGCCGTGCGTCGCTTCGGCTGCCAGTGCGTCGACAGAGCGCTGCGCCGAGAGGAGCACCGGTGTCGCGAGGAGCAAGAGCGACAGCGCTCGCATCATCGCACTTCCTCGAGTGCGCCTTGGCCGAGTGTCGAGAGCACGGAGCGAAGGAGGTCGCCGGAGAGTCCCTGTGGAAAGCGACTCAGCGGTGCGAGCGTCGCGCGCTTCTCGGCCGTGACGGTCTCACCGAGCCCGACGTCGTAGGCCGATCCCATGTTCTTCACGTCCATCGCCGCGAGCTTCGCCCAGCTCACGCGGATCAGGCGAGCCTCGCGAACGGTGACCCCGACGGAGTCGACGGCAAAGAGCTCGCCGACCCTGTCGCCGTTTTCGCCGCGCAACCGTATCGCGACGCGCGCGCCTTGCGGTCCATTGGCTGGCGCGACCTTGTCGACTGGATTGCCCCAGTTGAAGCACGCTGTGACGAAGAGCATGCACAGCGTCATCGACTTCGTGATGATGCGTCTCATGTCGTCCTCACCGAACGGGGATGCGAGACGAATAGAATGCGCGCTCCAGGCCATCACGTTTGCTGCGCCAGCGTGTCAGGGCCGTCGATACCGCCGAGTCGCCAGGAACCCACGCCGTGGTCCGCGTCGGGTTGGCGAGCCAACTGCCGCGAATCCACTCGCGATACCAGCCCTGCCACGCGATGAGATACGAGGTCGTAGAGTCTCCAGCGGCAGGCTTCGTCGCGAATTCGAGCGTCATACGCTGACCGGGCTGCGTCTGGAGATAGCGGTCGTCGGCGTCGGCGAGTGCGCGAAGTGCGGCGGTGTCGGCAACGGCAGGACCCCCGTGCGCTGGATTGGGAACGACGACGCGCGTGAGGTGCACCGTGGAAGGAGTCGGGCGCGACACGGTACCCGCGATCACGGCGCGGTCGATACGCCAATCATCCGCGACGAACCGCAATCGCACGCGAACGTGCTTCGCATCCTTCCTTGAACGCGGGAGCACGATGGCGACGTCGCGAAAGGCGATCGGTCCGACGTCGCTGAGGCGAGCATGCTCTCGCACCGTCGACGCAGGCAGCGGGACGCCGTCGACGGTCGCGTGCATGCCCATCGTGCGGATGTACCAGCGCGAGACGTCGAGTGCCGTGCCGATATTCTGCAGGCCTCCGGTCATCCAATCGGCGGCATCACGCCCGCCGAGGATGCCGTCGTAGAGCAGCACGGTATTGAGCAGGGAATTGCGCAGGCGCAGCACCACGGCAACGGAGTCCCCGTTCGGGAGATCGTCCGCCTCGAGGTCGATCCAGTCGTCGAGATCGCCGGCGTGCGCCGAGTTCACCGTGGCGGGGGCTGACGCGAAGAGTTGGCTGTCCGCTCGCGCGAGCTCGACGCGTACGTCGCGGCCCGAACGGTCGCGGGCAGAGGTGAGTGCGGCGGCCAGCCCGACTTCAACCAGCTTGCCGCCCTGGTCGGGAATGACGACGGCGTCCTTGGCATGCCGTACCGCGAGCAGCTCGATGTGGTTGATGAAGTGCGTCTCGAGCGCTTCGTTGCGCAGCTCGAGGCGAATCCTGTCGTCCGCGTCGACGCGCACGTTGAGCGGATCCACGTCGCGGTTCTCCAACAGTGGCGCGATGGCATACGAGAACCCCTCGGCCTGGAGGACGGCGCCGGTGCCGGTGTCGGCATACACGGTGGGGCACGAGCCAAAGACGGCCTTCAATAGCGCGATGGTCGCCGCTCCCGTCAGCGCCGACGCGGCGATGGAGAGCGTGACCGACTGCGCCATGAGGACCTTGCCCTCGAAGGCCTCGACCCCAACGACGCTGTCGAGCGGGACACGGTCGCGGACGGTGGAGTGGAGGTCGTCGAGCAGCGGGTAGGCCATTCCCGTTCCGACGATCTGTCCGCCTCGGATCGTCGCGCCCTGGCTGAAGACGACCGTACTTCCGTCGGTGAGGTGCGCCCGGAGCGGACTGTTGATGTACTGGAACGCGTCCCGGCGTGCGTCCTTGCCGGGCAAGGAAACGTCATGGGCTTCGGTGACCCAGATCTTGTGAACGCACCCCGCCATGCCGGCCAGCGTGGCAAGGACGAACAGCGCGATGCCAATCGGACGGACACCTGGTACCCGCACGCGATGCTCCCGATCTGTGGGATGGCGCACGGAAGTGACCTCGAGTGCGTAAACAATGGGTCATCGCACGGCGACCCGCCAACCTGGAACCAGACGGCTGTCCGGCCGTGTCTCGACTCGAAATGCCTGAGCGGGAAGATCACAAGCGAAAGGGAGGATTTGTCGCTATAGTGGGTTCGCGTGCCGAGTGGGGCGGCCACGCCGGCCTGTGACCCTCGCGGCATCCTACCAGCGGAAGACTCCCGATGGTCACGCACGACCGTTCCGGCTCTGGTCCAGATGGGTTCTCGCCACAGCTGACCCGCGATGTGGCGCAGGCACTGAACGAGTATCTGCTGTCCCAGGGGCCAGAGGCGGACGCTCAGCTACGCGACCTGACGAACAGGGTCTGCACCGAAGCGCGCGAGTTGGGCCTGCCGCCAGAAAAGATGCTCATCGCCATCAAGCAGCTCTTCGAGCGCGCGCCGCTGGCGGACATCGGACACTCGGACAGCCGCCGTTTCGCCTTCGAGCGATTCATCTCGGGCTGCATCAAGGCCTACTTCGAGGTGCAGTAACGGCGGTCGCGCGGCGGCAGTCGTGCGACCCGTCCGCCTATGCCACCTCGCGCGCCTTCTGCGGAGGAATCGACGGACGTATCAGCACGACGCCCTGACCAAGAGCGCCCGCGCTTCCGCCCATCTCGCCCAGATCGCCCGCATGGTACGCCTCTTCTCCATGCTCGCTCGAATCCATGCCCGTCAACTCGTCGGCAATGGAACCGCGTAAGGCGAACAACGCGCGAATGCCGAGCAGGATGCCCGAGGTGAGTGTGCCGGAGAGCACCATCGTGACGCCAACCGCGAGGGCCTGCACCCCGACTTGATGAAAGCCGCCACCGGCGAACAGTCCATCTGCACCAGCCGCATTCACCGCCTTCGATGCGAAGACGCCCGTCAGCAGCGCACCCACGATACCCGCGACGCCGTGACACGCGAAGACGTCGAGCGTGTCATCCAGCGACGAGCGCGCACGGATCTGCATGGCCGCGTAGCTCGCGAGCGACGCACAGCTTCCGATCGCCAGCGCGGCCCGCGTGCTCACGAAGCCCGCGGCCGGTGTGATGGCGACCAACCCCACCACCGCACCAGTCGCCGCTCCAACAGCAGTCACCTTACCGGTTCGAACCAGGTCGATGATCATCCACGCCGTCAGTCCCGCGGCGGCTGCGGTGTGCGTCGTCGCGAATGCGGTCGCGGCGAGATCAGATGCCGACAGCGCCGAGCCGGCGTTGAAGCCGAACCAGCCGAACCACAGCAATCCGGCACCGAACAGCGTGAAGGGGACACTGTGCGGCACCAGCGGCGCACGACCGAGCACGCGTCGCCGGCCAAGGATCATCGCCGCGACGAGGGCCGCAGTGCCTGCACTCACATGGACCACCGTCCCACCGGCGAAGTCCAGCGCGCCGAGATTGCGGAGCCAGCCCCCGTCGCCCCACACCCAGTGCGCGAGCGGATCGTAGACGAACGTCGTCCACAGGAGGCCGAACAGCAGGTACGCCGAGAACTTCATGCGCTCCACCACCGCGCCCGAGATGAGCGAGACGGTGATCACCGCGAACATCGCCTGGAACAGCGCGAACGCCACGTGCGGAATGCTCGCCGCGTACGTCGCATTCGCCGCTCCGCCGACGCCGCCGAAGCCCCAGAATACGAGTCCTCCGATCCCCGCATTGCCCGGTGCAAAGGCGAGCGAATAGCCGATCACCACCCACTGCACCGTCACGATGCCGAGTGGAGCGAGCGACATCATCATGCTGTTGAGCGTGTTCTTGCCGCGGACCAGGCCACCATAGAAGAGCGCGAGTCCGGGCACCATCAGCATCACGAGTGCGGTGGAGATCAGCACCCACGCGGTGTCGCCCGCCGAGAAGGTGGCCGGGTTCATGACGTCGCTCCCCACAGCTCGGTGTGATGCTTGGTCTGCACTTCGTCGGCAGTCACCGGCGTGAGGGCGTCGACGTCGCGCTCGCCGGTGCGAATGCGGATGACGCGATCGAGCGGCTGGACGAAGATCTTGCCATCACCCACTTCGCCGGTGCGCGCCGCACTGAGGATGGCCTGGATCGTCGCCTCCACGAACGGCTCGGAGACGGCCATCTCGATCTTCACCTTGTCGCGGAACTCGAGCACCAGCGCGGAGCCGCGATAGTGCTCGACCACCTCCTGCTCGCCACCATGGCCACTCACTCGCTCGAGCGTCATCCCCGTGACGCCCACCTGGAAGAGCGCTTCCTTCACCGCGTGCAGCCGTTCAGGTCGGACGATGCAGGTGATCAGCTTCATGAGTACCGAGTGGTTTGACGAATGGAGCACGATTCCGCCAGCAAAGTGGCTGCGAAACGGCCCGAAAGCGTGAAATGCTCACTGAATATTGTCAAAGATGCAAAAAATGGCGAGCATTTTTCTAGTATTGCACAGTTCACGGACAAAATCAGAACTATTTATTGCACTTTGGGCACGGAGGACGCTACAATAACAAAACCCTCAGCCCCGACTCCCATGACTCAGTCTGCCGAACAGCCGAACGTCAGCGCTCCGCATCCTCTCGACTTCGTCTCGCTCGGCAAGATCGTCCAGATTCGGGAACGACTCCTGTCCGCGCAGGCGGCCGGAAAAGTCGTGTTTCGGTTCGAGTCGGGAGACCCGAGCTTCGCGCCCGCCGCGCACGTCTCCGAGGCGATCGTCTCCGCGATGTACGCGGGCAAGACCCACTACGTCCCCAACAACGGCATCCCCGAGCTGCGCGCCGCGCTCGCCGAGAAGGTCCGGACGAAGAACGGTATCGCGGGCATCATGAGCAACGACGTCTTCGTCACCAACGGCGCGATGCACGCGCTCAACGTCACCTTCGGCGCGCTGCTCTCGCCGGGTGACGAAGTGATCATCCCCGATCCGATGTGGACGGAAGTCGCCGAGAACATCCGCCTCGCCGGTGGTGTGACGGTGGGCGTGCGGCTCTCGGCGGACGAGGACTTCGCCTATCGCGCGGCTGACATCGCAGCAGCCATCACGCCCAAGACGACGGCGATCTTCCTCAACACGCCGCACAATCCCACCGGTGCGCTGCTGTCGCGCACCGAGCTGCAGGCCATCTACGATCTCGCCCGCCAGCACGACCTGTGGATCATCTCCGACGAGGCGTACGAAGACCTCGTCTTTGCACCGCACGAGCACGTGTCCATCGGCTCACTCGCCGACGCGGACGACACGCGCGTCATCAGCATCTTCTCCTTCTCGAAGAGCCACGCGATGAGCGGGCTGCGCACCGGCTACGTGGTGACGCGTGCGCCGCTGCTCCAGGACCGCCTGCCAAAGCTGCTGCGCTGCACCATCAACGGCGTGAACAGCCTCTCGCAATGGGCCGCACTGGCCGCCGTGACGGGAAGCCAGGCGAGCAGCCTCGCCATGCGCGACGAGTACTGCGTCCGGCGCGACATCATGCTCGCCGCCCTGCGCGACATTCCCGGCGTGCGCCCGCTCGTGCCGCGCGGCACGTTCTTCATCTGGGTCGAGCTCGATCCGTCGCTCTACGAGCGGCTCGAGGTGGCTGACGCCGACGCGCTCTCCACATCGCTCGCCGACGATGGCATCGGCAGCGCACCGGGCGACGCCTTCGGCCCCAGCTATCCCGATGCGATCCGCTTCTCGTTCAGCTGCGACACAGCGATGGTTCGCGAAGGCAGCGTCAAGCTGCGCGAGGCGCTGCTATGACCCCACTTCCGGCAACAGAACGACCTGACGTCACGCTGCGCGTCGCGCTCGGCGAATACGACACCGGGTGGCACCAGACCGATGGCTCGCTCAACCGCGCGAACGTCTGTGTCCAGCGTGCGGCGTCAACGGGCGCGCGGCTGGTCGTGTTACCGGAGATGTGCGCCACCGGTTTCACCATGCAGCCGGAGGAGTGGGCAGAGGCCGTGGATGGACCGATCTACACACGCATCGGCAAGATGGCCGCGCGGAACGACGTGTGGATCATCGCCGGTATCGCGACACGCGATACGACGGGCTATCGAAACGTTGCCGCTGTGTTCGACCCCAGCGGCGAGCTGGTAGGCAGCTACGCAAAGCAGCGCGTCTTCGCCTTCGGTGGTGAACACGAGCACTACATGCCCGGCGCGGCGCCACTCATCGTCGACATCGACGGCGTGCGCGTGAGCCCGTTCGTCTGCTACGACATCCGCTTCCCTGAGCTGTTTCGGGCAGCGTCACCGCAGGCGGACCTGCTGGTGGTGATCGCCAACTGGCCGGCGGTGCGTCGCTCGCACTGGGATGCGCTGCTGCCTGCTCGCGCCATCGAGAATCTGTCGTACGTCGTCGGCGTCAACCGCACGGGCAACGGCGGCGAGATTCAGTACGACGGCGGCTCGGCCGCGTACGATCCGTGGGGTGAGCCGGCGGCGATGAAGCTGGCAGTCGCATCGCCAAGTCTCGTGGATGTGTCCACGGCCCGCGTATCGGGCATTCGGCAGAAGTATCCGTTCCTGCAGGATATGGCGAGTCTGTCCTACGCAGGTTGAGTCGACGGAAGTTCAACTGCCGTCAAGAAGTTGCCTCGCGCTCACCGCTACGTCAGCCGGTATTCCGCAGTCCCTGAGCGATCCCACTCAACGTCGTCGCCAGGATGTCGTCGATCACGGCGTGATCCTCATCGCTTCCCTCGGCTCGCCGCTTCCGCCCCAACAACGCGATCTGCAAAAGCGAGAGCGGGTCGACATATGGATTGCGCAGCCCAATCGCCGCCGACAGCACCGGTACATCGGCGATGAGGTGCGACGTCTCGCGAATCTTCAGTACGCTCTCCACGGTGCGCTGAAATTCCTGCTCGAGCTGGACGAGCAGCACAGTATCGCCACCGAGGTGCTCGACATAGGTGCGCGCAATCTCGAGGTCGGTTTTCGCACAGACCATTTCGACCTTCGCGAGAAAGTCATCGAAGAAGGGCCAGGTGCGCGTCATGTGCCGCAGCTCGTCGAGTCCTTCCTGTGTCGCGATCGACTCCGACAACGCAGTGCCGACGCCGAGCCATCCCGTGAGCATCAGGCGGATCTGCGTCCACCCGAATGCCCACGGAATGGCTCGAATGCCATCGATGCCGGAGTTCGCGCCGGGCCGGTACGACGGACGCGAACCGAAGCGCGCATCGGCGAGCTCGGCGATCGGCGTCGCGATGAGGAACAGCGTGAAGAGCTCCGGCCGTTCATGCACGAGGTCGCGATAGAAGCCATACGAACGCTCGGCGAGCGCATCCACCACGACCCGAAAGCGGCCGACTTCCGATGCGTCGAGACCCACGCGCCAATCGGTGAAGCCATGCAGCAACACTCCCGACACCGTGACCTCGAGCGAACGCTCGGCCACGGGCAACAAGCCGAACTGCTGTGAGATGATCTCACCCTGCTCGGTGATCTTGATGTGGCCGTTGACTGTGCCCGGCGGCAGTGCCGACAGCGCGCGATGCACCGGCGATCCACCACCGCGCCCCACACTGCCGCCGCGTCCGTGAAACAGCAGGAGGCTCACTCCCGCGTCGCGGAACAGGGCGGCAAGGGCTTCCTGTGAGCGGTAGAGCGCCCACGACGCGGAGAGCAGGCCCGCATCCTTGGCGGAATCGGAGTAGCCGAGCATCACTTCCTGCCGATTGCCGCGCGCAGTGAGCTGTCTCCTGTAGACGGGATCGTCGAGCAGCTCGCGCATGACGTCAGCCGCCCGATCGAGATCGTCGAGCGTCTCGAACAGCGGCACAACATCGAGGCGCGACATTGGAATTTCCGCCGCGAGATCGACGAGGCCGGTCTCACGCGCGAAGAGCAGCACGCGGAAGAGATCTTCCGGCGATCGCGCCATCGAGATGATGTACGTGGACGCTGCCGATCCTCCGGCCTCGTCCTGAATGGTACGGATGGCCTGAAAGGTGTCGAGCACACGCTGGGTGGCGTCGCTGACGGGCAGATGCCCGCCTACGAGCGGCCGTCGTCCCGACAGCTCGGCGCGCATCGCCGCGGCGTCGAGTGGTGCGAGGCCCAGGATGCCCGTGATCTCGTCGAGTGCCGCGCGATGCATGTCGGCGTGGTCACGTATGTCGAGCATGAACCCGTGAAAGCCATGCGCCCGCACCACCGCGATCATCGGGTCGAGCACTGTGCGACACGCTTCCACCGCACCCGCACTCAGGAGACTCTCGCGAATCAACAGCAGGTCGTGCTCGAACGCGGCGATTCCACCGTACGCGGCCGGCTCCGGCCGCAACGTTCCGCCATCGCGCGCGGCGATGAGCCGTCGTGTCGCGGCGATGCGCGCCGCCATGAAGCTGAGCTTGAACCGCACCGGCTCGCTCGAGTTGCGCTCTCGATTCGCTGCGAAGACGTCGGGAAGAACCTTCTGGTCCGCCTCGATGGACGCCAGGAGCGCGGCGGGTGGCGGTGCCAGTTGTGCCGAGAGCGCGAGCCGCTCGATCAGGTCGTCGAGCGAGCGTCCGTAGCGGCCGAGTATCACGTGGCTCGCGCGTCGCGCAGATGCGACGGTGGTGTCAGGCGTCACGAACGGATTGCCGTCACGATCGCCGCCGACCCAGTTGCCGAGGCGAATGGGCACCGGGATGCGCAGCGCATCGGCCGTTGCGCCGAATTCATCCTCGAACGCGCGCATGAGTGCATCGCGTGCGGTGGCACTCGCGTCGATCAGCCGTGTCTCGAGATACCAGAGACCTGTGCTCACCTCGTCGCGTACGGTCGGCCGGTCGCTGCGAATTTCCGCCGTGAGCCAGAGCAACTCGATCTCACCGTCGAGGCGCTCCTCCGACTCGCGTCGTTCGGCGTGCGCGGTCGTCTCCCATCCAAGCAGGATATCTGCGACGCGCGCCTGGAGCGCGAGCAACGTGCGTCGTGTCGATTCAGTGGGATGTGCGGTGAGCACCGGCCGCACGTCGAGCCGCGCGATGGCGTCGAGCACATCGTCCGCCGACCGGCCGTCTTCGCGCAGCTTGCGCATCGTCCATCGCGCCGACGCCGGTTGCGGCGCTGCATCGGCATCGCGCGCATACACGCGGCTGCGTCGCACGCGATGCACCTGCTCGGCCGTGTTGATGAGCAGGAAGAACAAGGTGAATGCGCGTGCCGCCGTTGCGCAGAGTGACGCGGGAAGCCCTTCGACATGCGCGAGAAGCGTCTCGAGGTTCGGCGCATCGGGATCGCCGCGTCGCCGGGCGCGCGCGTCGCGGCGCAGGCTCTCCACCGTTTCGAACGCTTCCTCACCTTCGAGTCGCCGGATTACGCGACCGAGCGCCGCGGCCAGGTGGCGGACGTCTTCGTGGAGGGGAAGATCTTCCGGCCGAGTCGGGGGCGGGGGGGTGAGCATTAGAGGAAGACGGGAAGACGGGAAGACAGGGAGACGGCTTTTACGCCACTCTCGGCGCGGCAAAGTGTGGTGCTGCCACGAGTGCGGTGGCGCCACGAAGGCGTGGGTAGCCACCCATCTGCTCGGGTACGACGGGGGTCGCCCCAGCTGCGCGTGTGAGTGCACGCTCGAGAATCCCCTCGCGCACTGCCACTTCGATCATGTCCCAGGCTGCCGTGATCTCGCCGCCGACGAACACCTGCGATGGGTTCAGCGCGTTCACGATGGAGCCGAGGCCGATGCCCAAGTAGTGTCCGGTGGCTTCGATCGCGTTTGCGGCGCGGGTGTCGCCGCCGCGCGCACGCGCGATGAGATCCTCGATCGTGAGCGGCACTGCCTGGCGTGTGGACTGTCCCCAGATGGGACTGAGCTCTCGGCCGAGGTAGCGTGAGAGCGTTGCCTGGTTGGAGGTGTACGCCTCCCAGCAGCCGTGTGCGCCGCAGAGGCACTGTGGGCCATCCGGGTCCAGCGGATTGTGCCCGAACTCGCCGGCCGAGTTGGAGTCGCCGCGAATGAGCTGTCCGTTGAGGACGATGCCCGCTCCCACGCCGTCGGACACCGTGACGTAGACGAAATTATCGCTGCTGTTGCCACGCTGACCCAGCCACATCTGGGCGAGCGCGCAGGCCATCGGTGCGTTCTCGATGCTGACGGGCAGCCCCACGCCGTCGAAGATGGCGTTGCGGATGTCCACGTCACGCCACCCGAGCTGTGGCGCGACGAGAATGCGACCGGACATGCGCTCGACCATGCCCGGCACGACGATGCCGACGCCTTCGCACCGGCCGTGCGCGCCATGCGCCGCGAGGATCCTGTTGATGCGTTCGATCAGCTCGGCGACGAGCAGCTCTGGGGCGAGAATGGTCTCGAACGACTCGAGGGCTATCTGCGTGCCGGCGAAGTCGCTGAGCATGATGAACGTGCGGCTGAAGCGAACGTCCACGGCGACGACGAGTCGGTCCTGGGTCCTGACGTAGAGCATCGTGGGACGGCGGCCGCGCGCGGCATGGCCGGTGGCGCCTTCATAGATGGTGCCTTCGCCGATCAACTCCTGGATGATCGACGTCACGACGCCACGCCCGATGTTCATGCGTCGGGCGAGGTCGGCGCGCGAGACCGGTTGATGATCGCGCACGAGATTGAGAACGATTCGCCGGTTGATCTCGCGCGACGTGGTGCGTGTCGCGCGCCGGAAGTCGCGGGTGTCGATCTTTCTCACGGGGGATTCAGCGGAGGGGAGGGTCCAGCTCCGATAGGCTCAGCAATGACGGATGCATCATCGTTCGATTGCGCCGAGCATCGGATTATTGCGAGGCGAGGGAACGATACGTATCTTCAGTGAGAAGATTAGTTTCTGAATCGAACAAATTCAGGCTCGCGGGCGTTTGGCGCAAGAGCCGCTTCCGTCGCAGTTGAAGCCGCACGACAGCGGACGGCGTGAGCAGGACGTAGTCAGGTTGCGCTGTTGCGCCATCCGTCCGTCGATTGTTCTAAACGCGCTCAAATTCAGGCGGGCCGATAGCGCGGCCTGCTGCCTACCATTCTTTCCCACCCACGCGCGATGGCAAGTGCGGTAGACCATGTCGGAAGCCCGCTCCGCCTTCACGCGGACCGCTTCCTCGATCCGGACCCCTCGGTGCGGCGGGCCGCGCGTGAGGTGTACGACGGAATCCGGGATCTTCCGATCATCTGCCCGCACGGCCACGTGGACCCGGCGCTGCTCGCCGACAATTCGCCGTTCCCGGAACCCACCGCGCTGCTCATCATCCCGGATCACTACATCTTCCGGATGCTGTACAGCCGTGGCGTGGCGATGGAGGATCTGGGCGTCCCCGCGCGCGACGGAAGCCAGGTGGAAGCAGATCCACGGACTATCTGGCAGCGCGTGGCCGATCACTGGTATCTCTTCCGCGGCACGCCTTCGGGCGCTTGGCTGTCGCACGAACTGCACGAGGTGTTCGGCGTTCGGGAGCGGCTCGACGGCGAGAGCGCGCAGCGCATCTACGACGAGATCGCCGAGAAGCTGCGGAGTCCGGAGTTCCTGCCGCGAACGCTGTTCGAGCAGTTTCGCATCGAGATGCTCGCAACGACCGACGCTGCGGCGGATCCGCTCATCCATCACAACAAGATCCGCGCATCGGACTGGCGCTACGGCAGGAATCGTGTAGTGCCGACCTTTCGGCCCGACGCCCTGTTCCGCATCGCGCTGCCGACGTGGACGTCGGAGGTCAGCGCACTCGAAACAGTCAGCGGCGCGAGGATCGCGAGTAGCGAGTCACTCGTCGCCGCGCTGGCGGATCGTCGTCGCTACTTCGCATCACTCGGCGCCACGGCGAGCGATCATGGCGTGCTCGAGCCGTACACCGCGGAGCTCGCGCCCGAGGAGGCCGAGCGCCTGTTCCAGGCGGCGCGCAACGGTGCGGCGACGGCAGACGATCAGCGTCGCTACGAAGCGCACATGCTGATGGAGATGGCTCGGCTGGCCACGGAGGATGGACTCGTCATGCAGTTGCATCCTGGTTCGCTGCGCGATCACAACAGCGCGGTGTGGCAACGGTTCGGCAGTGACAAGGGCGCGGACATTCCGGTGGCCACCGAGTTCACGCGCAACCTGCGTCCGCTGCTCAACAAGTACGGCAGTGACCCGCGCTTCTCGATGGTGCTCTTCACGCTCGACGAGAGCACCTATTCGCGCGAGCTCGCGCCGCTCGCGGGCCACTATCCGGTGCTGCGACTCGGTCCGCCCTGGTGGTTCCACGACTCCATCGAGGGTATGCGTCGCTACCGCGAGCAGGTATCGGAAACCGCGGGCATCTACAACACCGCCGGTTTCAACGACGACACGCGCGCCTTCTGCTCGATTCCGGCGCGGCACGATCTGGCGCGACGCATGGATGCGAACTGGATCGGCGGGCTGGTCGCGCGACACATGATCGAGATGGACGAGGCACACGAGATCGCGAAGGCCGTGACTGTGGATCTCGTCCGCGAGACCTATCGCTTCCCGGCGATGGACGCCTGACGCCGGTGACCACGGCACCACCTCCGGTCGCGCGCCCCGCCGCCGTTCGCATCCATCCGGATGACAACGTCGCGGTCGCCATCCGTCCGCTCGCCGCGGGCGATGTCGTCGCGGTCGGCGACAGTTCCATCACGCTACGCGAGGACGTGCCCGCCGGACACAAGTTCGCGCTCGATCGCCTCGACGCTGGCGATCCGATCATGAAGTACGGGTTCCCCATCGGGGCGATGACGGCGCCGGTGTCGGCAGGACATTGGGTGCACAGCCACAACCTGCACACGCAGCTCGAGGGGCTGAGCGAGTACGTCTATCGCCCGGGCGCGCCGCGTGTCGTCGACAGCGCCGCCATGCCGACCTTCGAAGGCTATCTGCGCGCCGACGGCCGAGTGGGCACGCGCAACGAAGTCTGGATCCTGAATACCGTTGGATGTGTCAACTTCGTCGCGGAAGGCATTGCCAAGAGCGCCATGGCACGCGGCGCGGAACAGGTAGACGGCATCTTTGCGTTCGGACACCCCTTCGGCTGCAGCCAGCTTGGCGACGATCTCTCGCACACGCAGGCGGTGCTCGCGGGGCTCATGCGCAACCCGAACGCAGGCGGCGTGCTCGTGCTCGGACTCGGCTGCGAGAACAACCAGATGGATGCGTTGCTCGCGCGCGCCGGCAATGTGGACCGCAGCCGCATCCGGTTCTTCAACTCGCAGGACGTGATGGACGAACGAGCGAGCGGCCTCGCGATGGTCGAGGAGCTCGTGGCGCGAATGGCCGACGACAAGCGTACGACCCGCCCTGCATCGGAGCTGGTAATCGGCCACAAGTGTGGCGGGTCCGACGGCTTCAGTGGCATCTCGGCGAATGCCGTGGTCGGTCGGATCGCCGATCGTTTGACATCACTCGGCGGTGGAGTATTGCTCACCGAGGTGCCGGAGATGTTCGGCGCCGAGCAACTGCTGATGAATCGCGCGACGAGCGAGCCGGTGTACGAGCAGCTCGTCGCGATGATCAACGACTTCAAGGCGTACTTCATCCGTCACGGCCAGAACATCTACGAGAATCCGTCGCCGGGGAACAAGGCGGGCGGGCTCACGACGCTCGAGGAAAAATCGCTCGGTGCAATCCAGAAGGGCGGCCAGGCGTCGGTAACGCGCGTGCTGCGCTACGGTGAGCCGGCTGCGCCGGGCGGACTGTCGCTGCTGGAAGGTCCGGGCAACGACGGTGTGTCGTGCACCGCGATGATCGCGAGCGGCGCCACGGTGCTGCTGTTCACGACCGGCCGGGGAACCCCCCTCGGATTTCCGGTGCCGACGATCAAGATCTCGTCGAATTCGGAGATCGCGGCGAAGAAGCCCCACTGGATCGACTTCAATGCGGGCGCGCTCCTCGACGGTACGCGGTCGATGGACGCGCTCGCCGACGAGCTGTTCTCCTACGTGCTCGATATCGCATCGGGGAACAAGCGCACCAACAACGAGCAGCACGGCTATCGCGAGATCGCGATCTGGAAGGATGGGGTGACGCTTTGACCGCCGCGCTGCCGCGACTCGACCATTCGCTGCTCGAAACGATTCGTCACGCGCGCAGCACCGTCGTCGACGTGCCGGTCGACGACCTGCTCGTGCTGCCGGAGCTGGCGGTGCAGTTCGGCACCGGCGCACTGCTGCGCGGATTCGTGGACGACTTCATCCACCGCGCGAACCAGAAGGGACACTTCGCCGGTCGGATCGTCGCGGTGGCATCCACGGGCAGCGTGCGCGATCGCGCGCTCAACGAGCAGGATGGCCTGTATACGCTCGTGGTCGAGGGCATCGTGCAGGGAGAGCGCGTCGCGGAGCGTCGCATCATCAGCGCACTCAGTCGCGCCATCTCGGCGGTGGACGAGTGGCAGGCGGTGCTCGAGCTCGCGCGCTCGCCAGCACTCCAGTACGTGTTCTCGAACACGACGGAAGTGGGCATCGTGGCTGATGCGGAGAGTCGTCGCGACGACGCCCCGCCGAAATCATTTCCCGCGAAACTCACTCGCTTTCTCTACGAGCGCGCAACGGCATTCGAGTATGAGACAGCGCGCGGACTCACCGTCATCCCCTGCGAGCTGGTCGAGGATAACGGCATCAAGCTGCGCGAGATCGTCGGCACGATTGCCGCCCGCTGGCAACTCGGCGACGAGTTCACACGGTGGCTCGACAGCGCGGTGCCGTTCTGCAACACGCTCGTCGACCGCATTGTGCCCGGCGCTCCGCGCGAGACGAACGCTCGGCCACTCGCAGAGTTGCTCGGCTACGAGGATGCGATGCTCACGTGCTGCGAGCCGTATCGCCTGTTCGCCATCGAAGGTGACGACGCATTGCGCGCGAAGCTCGCCTGGGCGAAGGTGGACGATGGCATCATCATCGCGCCCGACATTGCGCCCTACCGGAAGCGGAAGGTGCACCTGCTCAATGGTGCGCATTCGCTGCTCACCTGCGTCGCGCTGCCGCTTGGTTGCGAGACCGTGCTGGACGCGATCAATCAACCGTCGATTGACCGATTCGTGCGCCGTGCGATGCTGGACGAGATCGCACCGATGGTCGAGGCCGAGGGCGCGATGGCGTTCGCGGAGGCGGTGCTCGACCGGTTCAGGAATCCGTTCATCAAGCACGCGCTCGTCGACATCACGCTCCAGGCGACGATGAAAATGAAGGTGCGAGTGGTGCCGATCGTCCACAAGTTCATCGAGCGGACCGGCACCGTTCCACAGTCGCTGGCATTCGGCTTCGCTGCCTATCTGTCGTTCATGCAGGGCCGCTTCCAGGCGTCACGTCGCGAACGAGGGCTCCCGGTTCCGGCGGACGATCAGGCGGACACGCTCGTGGCATACTGGGGCGACGCCGCCGAAGATGCGTCGGCTTCCGTGGGCGAGGTGGTGTGGGCGATCTGCCATGATACCAACCTCTGGGGAGTCGATCTCACCATGCTGCCGGGCTTCTGCGAGGCCGTCGCCGATCACCTCTGGCGCATGCGCTCGACGGGTATGGGTGCGGCGCTCGAACATCACCTCGCGTCTTCATAATTGTCTCCTTCACGGAACTGAGATGGCTGCCAAGGATAGAATGTCCGTGCTGTTGGCGATGATGGACCAGGGGGTCATCCCCGTGTTCTATCACCCCGACGTCGACGTGTGCACGAAGGTGATTCAGGCGTGTGCCAACGGCGGCGCCAAGTGCATCGAGTTCACGAATCGTGGCGACTTCGCGTCGCACGTGTTCCATGAAATCGCGAGCCACTTCGCGAAGAACGATCCGTCCGTGATCATGGGAGTCGGATCCATCGTGGACGCGCCGACGGCCGGCATCTACATCGCGAATGGCGCGAAGTTCGTCGTCGGCCCATTGCTCAACGCGGACGTGGCCAAGGTGTGCAACCGCCGCGGCATTCCATACAGCCCGGGCTGCGGTTCGGCGACCGAGATCGGCGACGCGCAGGAGCTGGGCTGCGAGATCGTGAAGGTATTCCCCGGCTCCTCCGTGGGCGGGCCGGATTTCGTGAAGAGCATTCTCGGCCCCATGCCGTGGACGCGCATCATGCCCACAGGCGGCGTGGAGGCGACGGAAGCGTCGCTCAAGCAGTGGTTCGGCGCGGGAATCGTCGCGTGCGGCATTGGCAGCAACCTGATCACCAAGTCGCTGCTCGATGCGCAGGACTACGACGGCATCGAGGCAAAGGTTCGCGACACGGTGCAACTCATCAAGACCATCCGTAGCAAGTAGACCATGACTGACACAGCACTCACGATCAAAGCTGCAGCCGAGACGAAGTGGGACTGCATGTCGTTCGGCGAGGTGATGCTCCGCTTCGATCCCGGATTCGGCCGCGTGCGCAATGCGCGGTCGTTTCAGGTGTGGGAAGGCGGTGGCGAATACAATGTTGCTCGCGCGATGCGGAAGTGCTGGGGCAAGCGTGCGGCCGTCGTCACCGCGTTACCGAAGAACGACCTGGGCTGGCTGGTGGAAGACTTCATCATGCAGGGCGGCGTGGACATGTCGCACGTCATCTGGCGTGAGTTCGACGGGCTCGGTCGCAACACGCGTGTCGGGCTGAATTTCACGGAGAAGGGCTTCGGTATTCGTCCCGCGCTTGGCTGCTCGGATCGCGGTCACTCCGCGGCATCGCAGATCAAGCCGGGTGAAGTGAACTGGGAGAAGATATTCGGCGAGGAGGGGGTGCGCTGGTTTCATACCGGCGGCATCTTCGCGGCGCTGGCGTCGAACACGGCGGAGGCGGTGATCGAGGCGGTGGAGGTGGCGAAGAAGTACGGCACCGTGGTGGCGTACGACCTCAACTATCGCGCGTCGCTGTGGAAGAGTCAGGGCGGCAAGGAAGGAGCCCAGCGGATCAACCGCAACATCGCGAAGTACGTGGACGTCATGATCGGCAATGAAGAGGACTTCACCGCCTGTCTCGGCTTCGAGGTCGAGGGGGCCGACGAGCACCTCACGACGATCGAGACGGAGAGCTTCAAGCGCATGATCACGTCGGCGTGCACGGCGTTCCCGAACTTCAAGGTTGCCGCGACCACGTTGCGCAAGGCGACCACGGCGTCGATCAACGACTGGAGCGCGATCCTCTACCATCAGGGCGAGCTCTATCAGTCGGTGAAGCGTGAGAATCTCGAGATCTACGATCGTGTCGGCGGCGGCGACGGCTTCGCGTCCGGACTCGCCTACGGATTCCTCGAGGGGAAGGGTCCGCAGGCGGCCGTCGAGTATGGCGCGGCGCACGGTGCGCTGGCGATGACCACGCCGGGCGACACGTCGATGGTCCGCGTTGAGGAAGTGGAAGCGGCAATGAAGGGAAAGGGCGCGCGAGTCATTCGGTAACAACACACAGGGGTAATGCATGGCGGTCCAGGATGTCGGATCCGTAGACAGCGTGGCGCCGGCGAAGTTCGGCTATCGATGGACGATCTGCGCGCTGATCTTCATGGCGACGACGATCAACTACGTCGACCGCCAGGTGCTCGGCATCCTCGCGCCGACGCTGACGCGCGAACTCGGATGGTCAGAGACGGACTATGGCGCGATGACGTCGTGGTTCAGCTTCGCCTACGCGATCGGATTCCTCGGTGCCGGTCGGTTGATCGACCGCATCGGCGTCAAGAAAGGATACGCCGCAGCCATCGTCGCGTGGAGTCTCGCGGCGATGGCGCACGCGCTCGCCACGACGGCCACCGGTTTCTCGTACGCCCGCGCGGCGCTCGGCCTCGGAGAATCGGGGAATTTCCCTGCGGCCATCAAGACGACGGCCGAGTGGTTCCCGAAGAAAGAGCGTGCCTACGCGACGGGCATCTTCAACGCGGGCACGAATGTCGGTGCGCTGCTCGCGGCATGGGCCGTTCCGCAGATCGCGTTGAACTATGGATGGCGGTGGGCATTCATCGGCACCGGCGCACTCGGATTCCTGTGGCTTGTGCTGTGGCTGACGATCTACGAGACGCCGGAAAAACACAAGCGACTCAGCGCTGAGGAGCTCGCGTACATCCGCAGCGACCAGGATGCTGGCGTCGAGCAGGTGGGTTGGCTCGAAGTGCTGCGCCACCGTCAGGCGTGGGCATTCGTCGTCGGAAAGTTCCTCACCGATCCCGTGTGGTGGTTCTACCTGTTCTGGTTGCCGAAATTTCTCGATGCGCGCTTCGGCGTTCAGCTCGGCGCCTTGACGATGCCGCTCATCGTGATCTACATGATCGCGGATATCGGGTCGGTCGGCGGCGGGTGGTTGTCGGGCGGATTCATGAAGATGGGCATGCCGCTGAACCGTGCACGCAAGCTCACGATGCTGATCGCTGCGCTCCTCATTGTGCCGACGATGTTCGCTCCACAGGTGTCGGGCATGTGGTCGGCGGTGCTGTTGGTGAGTCTCGCTGCTGCGGCGCATCAGTGGTGGTCGGCGAATCTGTATACGCTGGCCAGTGACATGTTTCCGCGCCGTGCCGTCGCATCGATCATCGGCTTCGGTGGCTTCGCCGGCGCCATGGGCGGCGTGATCTTCCAGCGGACCGTGGGCTACATGCTGCAGCAGGACCCAACGGCGTATCGCTACATCTTCATGTTCTGTGGGCTGATCTACCTCGTTGCGCTGGCATGCATCCACCTGCTCGTGCCACGGATGGAGCCAGCGAAGTTCGACGGGGCGGAGTCGGGTTGATCACTCGACGGGCGAACGATGGACGCTACCGGTTCATCGTTCGGTGCGTGGTGCGCGCGCTCGTGCTGCCGATTGCCATCAGCGCGCGCCTTCACGCTCAGGATGACGGCGGCCGGACGTACGGAGATGACGAAGGCACTGGAGCCAACGAATGAACGACGAAGCACCGTCGCGCCGTAGCTTCATCCGCACACTGGCGACGGGCGCCGGCGGAATGCTCGTCGCGCCTGGTCTCACGTACGGTGCGCGCGGAGAAGGAACGACGGACTGCATGGCTGCCTTTCGTTCGGCAATCGGCGCGGTTGCGATCCCGAGTCATGTCGCGATGTCCTGATCGAAGGCTGCGAGTTCGACACGGGCGACGACTGCATCGCCATCACGTCCGGCCGCAACGCGGATGGTCGTCGCCTTCATGCGCCAACGGACAACGTGATCGTCCGGGACTGCGTGATGAAGGACGGCCAAGGCGGCGTCACGATCGGCAGCGAAATCTCCGGCGACGTACGGTGGGTGTTCGCCGAAAAATTCACGATGGACAGCCCGAACCTCGACCGTGCGCTGCGGCTCAAGACCAACGCGATGCGCGGTGGAACGCTCGAGCACATCTTCATGCGCGACGTCACCATCGGCCAGGTCGCCAGCGCGGTGGTCCACGTCGACTTCATCTACAAAGAGGGCGCGAACGGCTCGTTCCCTCCAGTGGTTCGCGACATCAATGTCGAGCGGGTGTCGAGCCCGAAGAGCAAGCACGCGCTCTTCCTCCGCGCATTTCCCGATGCCCCGATCACCGACGTCCGGATCGTGAACTGCCAGTTCAACGACGTCGCCAGCCCGAGCGTGATCGAGAACGTGCGTGGGCTCACCTACGATCGCGTGACGATCAACGGCAAGCCCGTCTAGGATGTCGTCCCGACCTCAGTGAGAACGCTGCGTTCGACGTTCAGTCGCTGAGGTGACGCGGCCGCGCGCGCCGCTCTCTCACTCGGCGCGTGACCGGGAGCAGGAGCGCAAGCGCCGACAGGCCGGCGAGCAGCACAGGTGTGTGACTCGACCCCGTTTCAGCCGCCGCGCTTGCCGACGTGGATGCCAGCGCGCGCGAAACGGCGGCGCGCCGCGCATTCTCGCGCACCGCGTCCGCTGCCGCATCGAACTTTGCGGCGTAGGCGAGGAATGGCTCCGCGAAGACGGCGATGTGATAGTGTGCGGGTCGCTTCTCCCGCGTGACGTCGATCAGTCCATCGCGCTCCATGGTCAACAGCGACGTCTCGAGCCACGCACGACTGTTCGCGTCGGCGGGCACGCGAAAATCCACGGCCATGCCCGCCGGATGCACGGAAAGCTTGTGCGCGTTCGATGGCTGGAGGATGGAGGGCCGAGTGAGGCTGGTGACGACGAGACGTGTGCCGGTGGCAGCGTGATACTGTGCCGCAAAGTGCTCGATGAACGACAGCACCTCCGGTCGCGTGCTCGGGAACGACACGTTGCTGAGCGTGAAGTCGGTGCCACTGATGACAGGCACCAGGCGTCCCGCGTCCTCCTGCTTGCGGACGTCGGCTGGCGTGCGAAGGAAGGAGTAGTCCTCCTGCATCGCGATCGCATGCTGCCGCATCATGGACGCGGGCGAGCCGCGCAGCTCCGACGCGTGCGCCAGAGCGGGTGTCGCCAGTGTGAGCAGCGCGCAAAAGTAGGTAGAATGTCGCATGGAGATTTGTACCCCACGTCACACTCCAGGGTCGCAAGCTGAGCCGTAAGAGCCGTTTAACGCGCGATCTGGTCGGTTTGCAGCGGTGGCAGGATGTCGCACGTCACTCTATACCTCGCGCCCGAGTGTGCTTCCTCCGCCACCTCCGCGTCCACCTCGTCGATGGCGCAGAGCACCGCAGGGACGACGCGCGGGTCGAATTGCGAGCCCGAGCACCGGATCAATTCGGCGCGCGCACGCTCGGGCCGATACGCCTTCTTGTAGCTGCGCTCGTCGAGCATCGCGCAGTACGCGTCGACGACGGCGACGATGCGCGAGGCCATCGGAATGCGATCACCCGAGAGACCTTCCGGATAGCCGCGGCCATCGTATCGCTCGTGGTGATAGAGTATGGCAGACGCGACGTCGCGCAGGGCGGGCACGCCGTTCAGCAGGTCGTGCCCGATGCGTACGTGTGCTTCCACCAGCCTGCGTTCATCGGGGAGCAGCGGTCCTGACTTATTCAACACGCCATTGCTCACGCCGATCTTTCCCACGTCGTGCAGCAGGGCGGCGTAACAGGTCACGCGCAATTCCGTGTCCGAGAGGCCGAGTCGCTCTGCTGCTGCACGCGCGTAGTGTGAGACGCGCTCGCAGTGTCCATGCGTGTATGGGTCTTTGGCCTGAACGGCGTCGGCAAGGCAGGCGATGGTCGCGACGTACGCACGACGTTCCTCATCCTGCACCCTGCCGCGATGGTGCGTCGCGTCGGTGAGTGGAGTAGTGCGGCCCGAATCCAGGAGGCGTGGCGTCATCGTTCGCTTGGCAGATGGTTCAACCGGCGGATTGCGGTGCCGGCCAAATCATCATCGGGCAAACGGCGGGCCGAACATTTCGAACTGTGACGCAGCACACACGCGCGCTGTGATGCATCGTCGTTCGTGTGAGCAACACAGCCCGATGTACAGTCGGATGGCGCATCGCCGCGTCATCGGGAAACGAAACAGGCCTCACGCGAACGTCGCGTGAGGCCTGTGGCATTTTCGTCAAACGCTTGATGCCGGATCCCGATACGGCGTGTCCTGGAAGCGCGATGCCACTGGCTTTGAAATGCGACCCGCATCACCACAGTGCCAGCGGCGTTGACATATTGGCCCGATGCATTCGTGGATAGTAGTGCGTGTTGGCCCAGTGGATCTGGCCGGGCAGCGCATTGTTGCCGACTCAGATCGCGTCGTGATCGTCGTCTGTCCCTCGGCCAGCCCGTTTCCTCGGCGTGTCCGAATGGAGATGACGCCTGATGCCGCGCGATCCGTACAGCGAGCCCGCTGCGGCGTGCGGAGGAAGATGTTCGTGCCGCTGCCGGCTGTCCGCTGGGAATCACCGTGACGCCGGCGATCTTGCCCTGGATCGTCTCGATCGCGTTCGGCGCGGGCACCGGTGCGCTTTCCGCGTCCACTCGGCCTACCGTGAACGGCACGCGCGTGCCGCTCGCCGGGTCGACGAGACCCGTTGTCACCACTGCTTCGAGCGAGAGCCCGATGCGGGTCTCGACGTCGGGCGCTCCGTTCTCCGAAAGGTGACGTTGGGCAGACGACGGACGGGGTGGCGTCGCAGCAACGAGCAACACCACGAACGTGCGCGGCATACGAATCATAGGCATCGTCGTGTAGCGGGTGGGCGACCAACCAGCCAAGTACACTCGGAGGTACTCGCGCGCGCTATGGGGCAACCCTGAATTGCACCGCCATGGTCTCACAACGCGACAATTGGTTTCGAATCGGACCCACGCGCCTGTCACTGCATTGTGGAGCCAGTTACGTAACACCAAAAAAACCATTCACTTACGGCGCATCGAGCGAACGGCTTGCGACTTGCTTTTGGTGATGGCGCCCGAGTGATGCTCAGTCGGGCCGCGGACCCCATGAGCGGAGCAATCCAATGACACCCGACGAGAAGGGCAAGAAGAGGACGGACGGTTCCGACCCCATTCAGGACCTCGACGAGGACATCTGCGCTGATGCTGCGGATACCGTGAAGGGCGGCTTCAACTCGCAACCGGAGCCACCGGGAAAGATTCGCGGCTTCGATCCGCAACCCGATCCTCCGCTGTTCCGCAATCCGATTCAGGGCCACTGAACGACCCGCAGCATCCTTGTCGCCTCGACGAACCGTCGAGAGCCGACCCCTCGAACGACTGGAGCTCGACATGAGTGCCGACAACACGCCCAAGATCGATCCGTCAAAGACAAACAAGACGGACAAGATCGAGGACATCAACGACGCAGAGGTCTCGGACAAGGACGCGGGCGCGCTGAAGGGTGGACGCATGCCACTCAATCCGCAGCCACTCCCGCCGCGCCATTGATCGGCAGCGCTCTTGGAAACACGAAGGCCGTCTCGCGAGAAACGGCCTTCGTAGCATCTTGCTACGACTATCGCGGCTTTGTGACTCCGATTGTGGCACCGCGGATTCCCGACCAGACGTCGACTGGTCCAACGAGGGCGCGCGTTCCTTTCGACTGGCCATATGTAATGAAACGCCGAGGAACCGGCCGAGCGATGCCGATGACCGACGCGACGCGAATGCCATCGATCGCAAGGGTGCAGCTGCCGTCGGCGTGAACGTCCAATCGCATGTGTGCCCAGTTGCCGCTGCGCACGGACGATGGCGCCGCGACGACGCGTGATTCCGTCTCTGTATTCAACCCCATCGTGCCGATTGCGGCTTTGCCCTCAGCGGCGGGCACGGAGAGCACGCACTGCGGCAGTACCGCATCGAGCGGGGGACCATTCGTGCGGTGATCCCAGGAGGCAATGGCCGCCTCGGTCAGATTCCCGATCAATCCGATACTGATGCTCTGCCAAACCGGATGGTTTCTCAACAGCCGAATGGAAGTTTCGAGTGACAGGCCATCCTTGGTTCGCCACTGTGCTCGCGAATAGGCGCCACTGCTGAATGAACCATCCCCGTGATTGAAGAACGACCACGTTTGTCCGTCACGATATGGCTCGGGCTTCGGTTCACCGAAGACTGCGACGTCTCGCCAGCCGTTGCTGTCGTGCGCCCAGCCTGCGTGCCACAAGAGCGTGGCACTCGGTGCACCGATGACCATCGACAGCGAATCGCTCGCCCAACCTCCGGCCGACGCATGGAGTACGAAGCGACCAGTTCGTCGTGGAAGAATGCGGCCCGTGGTGTCGACGACCGCAATCGACGTGTCGGACGACGACCATCGGAGCGCGCGCAACTGCATGCGCGAGCCACCGACCGCCTCGCCTTCGGCTTCGGCGGCGAACGTCTGATCGAGAGGAATGGCTTCCGCCGTCGAGGAGATGCGCACGCGCGCGAGTGCGGGGATCTGCGGAACGTTCCACAACGGACCAAGGGCGGTGAGCGTGGCGGGCAGTGGGATCGGTCTTGCCTCCTGCGGCACACCAGTGCGCGACAAGAGCCAGATTCGACGCTTTGCGCCGGCGTCGACGCAATAGCAGATCTCCCAGTCGCCACCGGGGCTGACGAAGATCTCGCCGTTTCGCGTCTCGAGAGTCTTGGCGCGATCGGTGGAAAGGTCGATCTCGAGCAGTCGGTGTACCGCGTTGCTGTCTGCGGCAACGAGGAGGTTGTCGATGCCCCGCCACGCGGCGAGCTGCAAGCCGGTGTGGCCCGGTAGCTCGATGCAGTGCTCTCCCAGCCCGTCGGCGCCAATGGTGCAGACGCGATCTGGCTCCATCTCGACGATTTCGCGCCGCACGAAGGCGATGCGCGTGCCGTCGGGACTCCAGCGCGCCATCGTCTCGGCCTTGCCGCGCGTGCGCACCAACGCACGTGTGCTTCCTGATACGGCGTCGATGATCGCGAGATCAACGTAAAAATCAGGATCCCACCGGCCGGTCGACGCCAAAAGCTGCCGACCGTCGGGCGACCAATCCGAGACGTTATCGTCGCCAGGCGCAAAGGTGACTCGGCGAACATGCTCGGCCGACGCGATGTAGACGTCGTGCTCTCCGCTGTCACCCAATGACTTGGTAAACGCGATCTCGCCTGGATTGCCGGGTCGTGGCAGCAGTGGGACACGATCGCCTGTGCGGTCGAGTGCCAGTGCGGGCGGCAGCTCCGCCACTCCCGCATCCAGGCTTACGGAGACGGTCGGTCGATGCCCGTTGCTCGTCTGCCCCACGAGACTCACCGTTGCATGGTGCTGCGCACGCGCTGCCCCGAGACGAGGGAGGAGAAACGCCGAGATGAGCAACGCCGCAGCAATAGCCGCCGCACCTGCATACCAGCGCGGTCGAGACCTCGGGAGTGACGACGCTAACGTGCTCACGCGACCGTCGTCATCCGCCGCGGCACCGAGGAACTCGCGCACGCGAGTCCGTGTGTCGCGACGATCTCCCTCGGCCGAACGCAGCGAGGCCCATTGCTGCAGCGCACGGATGAGGAGAGGATCATCACCCGCTGCGAGCGCATGCATGCCCGCTCGACGCAACGCCGTGGCACTGTGCATCTCGCGTAGGTATATGGTCGCGATGCGAGTATGCATCGCCGAAAGGGGGGCGAGCGCGGAGGAGGCATGAATCGTTGTCGCTTCGTCGACGACCGCCGCGGCGATCTCGTCATGCGCACATGCCCACCGGCCTTCATGCGAACGACGCACGAGGCCATCGCGCTCGAGCCGGGTCAGCGATGCGAATGCCGCACTCTCGTCCGTCGATGTCACCTCGCCGAGGAGCGACAGCTCGGCGGAGCTGCCAAGTGTTGCGAGCGCCAACATCAGGCTGGACTCGAGCGCTGGTAGACTCGCGGCGCGACGTCTGAGTACCGCGCCGCCGGCGACGATCTCACGCAATCGTGACGGATCGTCGCACCGCCATTTGCGCTCGTCGAGCCGCAGCACGCCGGTGTCGCACAAGTGCGCGAGCGTCTCGATGATCACGAGCGGCGATCCGCGCGACGTGGTCGACAGGTCGTCGGCGAGCGCGGCGGTCCATGGTTCTTCAGGAAGTGCAGCAAGCGACGTCACCAGCTCCGTCACCTCGAGAACGCCGAGTGGCCGGAGCTCGAGGATGGAGCCCGCTTCGGTGCTCAACGCGAGCGCTGATCCCGGTCGGCCTGCCGTGACGAGGAGGCAGGGCACTTCGCGTGCTCGTCGCATGAGTCGTCGCAGCATGCGGAGCGACGTCGCGTCGGCCCAATGCGCATCGTCGACCAGAAGCGCGAGCGGTCGCTCCTCGGCTACTGCGGTAAGGAGCTCCTCGACGGCGAGGGCGCGACGGCGGAGCGCCTCTTCATCGAGCGTCGAGTCCGCGGTGGCGTCGAAGACAGCGGCAAGACTCGGATTGAGGGCGATGAGTGCACCCGCGCTGTCGCGCGAGATGCCGCGCGCACCTCGAAGGGTGCCGAGCGATCCGGCAATATCGCTAGCGAGGGAGTACGACAGGTCTCGGTCGAAGAGTGCGGCACTGACCATCACCACACGCGCTCGCGTGGCGCGAAGACGCCGGTGTACCTCCTCGAGGAGACGCGTCTTGCCAAGGCCAGGAGGGGCTTCGACGTGAAAGTGCGACCCGCGCGAAGCCCCAACCCGCTCCCACGCATGCAACAACGTCGCAAACTCCGAGGCTCGGCCGACGAGTTCCGGCGAGAGGCGACGCGGGGTTTCCTCTGTTGTTTCAGAGATGTGCGGCGAAACGCCCCTGTCGCCGAGCGCAATCGTGACGAAGCGAATGGTGTCGGGCTCCAGATCACGCTCATCATCGGCCCAAGTGCGTTGCAGCCGCAGCGCTTCCATCGCCGCTTCCACGCTGTCGCCTCCCGACAAGAGCGTCTCGAGCAAGAGACGCCATGTGCGTTCGTTTCCCGTGTCGGCGTCGCGTGCCTGGCGCGCGAAGCGCTGCGCCTCGCGCCAGTGGGCGCTCTCCAACGCGCGCCGCGCCGCCATCTCGGCGCTGCGGACGAATGCGATGCGAAGTTGACGTCGCTCGAGATCTGCCCACTGCTCGAAGTCTCCGCACCCTGGAGCGGCAAAGCCAGGCATGAACTCGCCATGGTACGCGGCGACTGCGGCGGAGTGTTCGGCGTTCTGAACGGAATGCAGAAACAAATCGCGATCACACGTGATCGAGGACGAGAGCCGGAGCATATCGCCGTCAGTGATGACCACATCGAGACCGAGGCGCCGGCGGATCTCCCAAAGCGTGGTGCGAAGTCCATGGCGTCCAGCCAGTTCATCTCCGTCAGCCCAGAAAAGGTCGACGAGTATGGCGCGGGATGCGGTGCGCGACGGTGCGCACGTCAGGTAGGCGAGCATGGCGATCTGCTTGCCGCCCGAGAGAACGGACCGGTTTGTCTCATCGCAGAGCGCTAGCGCTCCAAGTGTGCGGAGGCGGAACGCGCACCGAGGCGCGGTGACTGTCGCAAGCACGGTAGAGGAGTGGGTCGGGATCGACGAGCGATCGTTTGAGTGCCAACGTCGCCAACGTGCCGCCAGGCTGTCAGTCTTCCGTCAAGTGCGCTGATAACACCGGGTTAAGAGACTTTCCCAGATCATTCGGAGATGCGCGCGGGAGCACACTTTACGCTCAACAAGCGGCCGGGTCCTATCAGACATCCGCTACCAAGACCTCAAAATGAGGAGCGTCATGCCTGCGTCAAGTCGAGTCGACTGACGTCGACTGGGCGGCGCGTGCGAAGCAATGGCGCGCAGGCCAACCGCCACCTCCATCAGAGGAACGTGAATGAAACGCCATCTCGCGCTGCTCACGCTCGCAATGGTCGCCACTGGATGTGAACGACCAACCGCACCAACCGCCACTGTGCCCGGGCCAGCTGTCACGCAACCAGCCCGCTTGGTCAGGCCGAGCGTTTGCGATCCAATCATCAACAATCGAATCCAGTTCTCCGGATTCGAATGGTTCGTCGGCGGAACGGCGAACCCCGACGCACCAGATCAGGGTACGACACAGTTCAGCCGCCCGAACGTTTGTGTCAACAATGGCACGCTCTACCTGACGCTGTACCGCACCGACGACATCGTGTGGTGGCAAGGGGCGCAGATTCAGCTTGCTGCGGATGCACCCGACCAGTTCGCTCGTCTCGGAAAGGGTGAATATCAAGTCGAGATCGATTCGCTTCCCGCAAGCCTGGGCACCAACTCCGTGCTCGGATTCTTTCTCTACGGCGGCACGAGTGACCACGATGAAATCGACGTCGAGCTTTCGAGAGCGTGGGGCGCGTCAACTCCGCTGCAGTACGTGGTGTGGCCGGCAGCAGGGCAAAACGGATCTCGAGTTTCCGACCTTGCGCCAGTGAACTGGAACGACATGGTGGCTTCCACACGCCACCGATTCGAGTGGCAGGCAGGTCATGTCGATTTCGCCAGTTTCGCAACTCCCAACGGCCCGCCTGGATCGCTCCTGAAATCAGCCACGATCGCTGCACCCTCCGTCGCCGTTCCCCAACAGCCTCTCATGCCCATGTTGAATTTCTGGATGTGGGCGGACACCGGGGACATCAGAACGATCGGCGGCAAGAAGCCCAAGGCCTGCGGGAACAAGCACGCTGGCGGGTGTGGCGAGTGGACGATCGCCATCAGATCTGTCAGTCTTCCAGTCGTGATCCGCTCCCAGTCTCCGACAAGCCTCTCGGGCCCCGCAGGCTGGACGCACCCGTTGGGGATGCGCATTGCCGACTCTCTCGGCCACGGACTGCCGAATGCCATAGTCGACATCGCGATTGCCGGCGGTGGGTCAGCCGTTGGGCCGACGCTATCGGGGACGACCGCGCACACGGATGCGCAGGGTCTGCTCGATGTCTCGTGGACGCTGGGATCAACGCCGAGTCAGACTCTTACGGCATCGGTGCGCAACTCGTCGTCGAGCGCTCGGCAGGTGGTGTATATCGCGACCATTCCGCCGCCGCCAATCCCAACAACATTCGTCGAGGATTTCAGCGACGGCAACTTTACCTCCAACCCAACATGGACACCGAGCTATCCGCCGGTCGGGAGCACGATTCTCGACGCGTCCAGTGGAGCGCTGCGAATCTATCGCGCAGGCGCGGGCGGTTCCGGGCAAGGTCTCGATCTCCAGACGCCACTGAACATTCCCGTCACTGCATCGACCGCACTCTCATTTGACGTGAAGGTGGTCAGCAGCAGTGTGGCGAACGGATGTGGCTTCAACTGCACGGAATACCCGGGCATGGTGCAGGTGACGCTCGATTTGAGCGGAGGTGGGAAGCAGGACCTATGGTTCGCCTACAACAATGATGGTGGTTTGACGCAGGTGTACCCCGGCGGTGTTGGATACTCGGGCGGCCCCATTCAGATCGTTGCGAACGGCAACGCTCCGACGAACCAATGGCTGTTGAACGAGACACATCGCATCCAGCAGTACGCGCCCACCGCCGTTCGCATCACGTCGATCCGGCTGCAAGGAGCCGGTTGGGACTTCGAAAGCTGGTTCGACAATCTCCGCATCGCGCCGCTCGGCACGCTCGTTTTCGAAGACGACTTCTCGACGGACCTGAGTCACTGGGTCGAAAAGGACCCAGATGGCCTGGGAAGTTGGACCATTCAGAATCAGGAGCTGATTGGCGACTACAACATCGGGTGCGGCTCTCCCGGATGTCACCAGACACAGTTGGTGCTTGCAGATGCACTGCAGCCCGGAAACGCCAACTGGCGGATGGAAGTAAAAGCCGGTTTGGTGCAGGCCTACTGTTGCTACAACGGCGGAGCTATCGCCAACCTCGCCAAGTTCGCGCTGTGGGTGTCGGACTCCGAAAAGGAGATCTTCGAGGTCGGTAGTGCTTGGGTCGGGACGCCAGCGCCTTCGAGCTTCAATGCCGTGTATGTGTATCACCAGGCATATGCATGGCACGCAATCTCCGGTGCGCCGCTGCAGACCGTGGCGCAATGGGTCCCAGGTGACTGGCAGACCGGCGCACTCGAGAAGCGGGGTGACGTGTACTCCGTCTACTTCAACGGCACGCTCCTCTACAGCACGACTCGCACGTTCTCGAGCGCACCAAAAATCGGCCTGCAGACGTACGGAACGGTGAGAATGGACGATTTCAAGCTGTATAGCATTCCGTAAAGTCCGCAGTGGTGAAACGTAGACGGGGCCCGCGCGAATCAGCAGGCCCCGTTGTCGCCACTACATCATCGAGCGACCGATGGTTCTGGATCGAGCCGCTACTCGCCGTACGGAACCCAGATATTCTTCACCTGCGTCGCCTCACGCAGAAAATCGCGACCCTCCCCCTCACCGACATCTCCCCACACCCGCGGCTCCCACTCCGCCCACGTCCGCTTCATGTTCCCCGCACTCGCCAACTCCACCGCGCGCACTCCATCGCGCGACCCGAAATACCACACCGCATCCACATCGTCATGCTCGGCCAATGTCTTCGCGAGCGAATCCTTCGCGCCCGTCACGATGTTGATCACACCAGCCGGCACATCTGACGTCTCCAGGACCTGATAGAAATCCGTCGCCGCCAGAGGCGACTTCTCCGATGGAATCGCCACCACCGTATTCCCCACGCACAGCGCCGGCCCGATCAGCGAAATCAGTCCAAGTAGCGGTGCCTCATCCGGACAGACGAGCCCCATGACGCCGATCGGCTCGTTCATCGCCAACGCCACGCCGCGCAATGGCACCTGGTGCACGAGGCCATCGTACTTGTCGGCCCACGCGGCGTACGTGAACAGTCGCTGCACGCATGCGTCCACCTCCGAGGCACCGTCGCCATGCGTCAGCACCGACAACCGCCGCGCAAATTCATCCGCGCGTGCCGCAAGATTCTCCGCGATGTAGTAAAGAATCTGCGCCCGCGCGTGACCGGTTGCCTTGGACCACCCACCAAGCGCCGCATGCGCCGCCTCGACAGCATTCCGAATATCCTTTCGATTTCCCTCGCCCACTTCACCGAGCACTCGGCCATCCGCGCCGACGATGCGAGTCGAGTAGCCCGAATCGGGACGCGACTGCTTGCCGCCGATGAACAGCTTCGGCGTACGATCCACGAGCGGACCGCCGCGATCGGGATCATCCAACTCGGCGGCGCGCTTGATCGGACGCGCTGACGCGGCCGCCTTCGCCGCCGTTCGTGCCGACGCCTTCGCCGCGCGACCAGCGGCGAGATCGTCGGTCTCGGACGCACTATCTCGCTTCAAGTACTCATACATGCCCTCACGACCACCCTCTCGGCCAAACCCACTCTCGCGATACCCGCCGAAGCCCGCTGCAGCATCGAAGAGGTTCGTGCTGTTGATCCACACCACGCCGGCCTTGATCTTCGGCGCGACGTCGAGCGCGAGGTTGATGCTCTCGCTCCACACGCTCGCGGCAAGACCATACTGCGTGTTGTTCGCGAGCGCGACCGCTTCGGCCGGCGTGCGGAACGTCATCGTCACGAGCACGGGTCCGAAGATCTCGACCTGCGCGATGGATGACGACGGCTGCACGTTCGTGAATAGCGTGGGCGGATAGAAGCAGCCCTCCGTTGGACACGCCCATGACGGCTGCCACATCTCCGCGCCTTCCTCGCGCCCCTGCTCGACGAGCGTACGAATGCGCTCGAGCTGCACCGGTGCGACAATCGCGCCCATGTCCACCGACTTGTCCAGCGGCGAGCCGAGTCGGAGCGTCTCCATGCGGGCGCGCAGCTTGGCAATGAGCCGGTCGGCCACGCCCTCCTGCACGAGGAGACGCGATCCCGCGCAGCAGACCTGGCCCTGGTTGAACCAGATGGCGTCGACGACGCCTTCGACGACCGAATCGAGATCTGCATCCTCGAAAACGATGAACGGAGATTTCCCTCCGAGTTCGAGGCTGAGCTTCTTGCCGCTACCAGCCGTCGCCTTGCGAATGATGCGGCCGACTTCCGTTGAACCTGTGAAGGCGATCTTGTCGATGCCCTCGTGCGCTACCATCGCGGCTCCGGTGTCACCATCGCCGGTGAGAATATTCAGCACACCGGCCGGCAACCCGACCGCGTCGGCCAGCTCTGCGAACGCCAGCGCGGTGAGCGGCGTGAACTCGGCGGGCTTGATGACGATCGTACATCCCGCCGCAAGCGCGGGACCGATCTTCCACGCCATCATCAACAGCGGAAAATTCCACGGAATGATCTGGCCGACCACGCCCGCGCCATGGTACCCGACGAACTCGGTCTCGAGCAGCTGCGCCCAGCCCGCATGATGATAGAGATGTCGCGCGACGAGCGGCACGTCGATGTCGCGCGTCTCGCGAATCGACTTGCCGTTGTCCATCGTCTCGAGCACGGCGAGGAGTCGCGCGTTGCGCTGCACTGCGCGCGCAAGCGCGTACAGGTAGCGCGCGCGCGCATGGCCGCCCAGCGCCTGCCATGCGGGCAAGGCCTTCCTGGCTGCCTTGACTGCGAGATCCACATCCTTCTTCGACGCCTGCGATACGTTCGCAATACGCTTGGCCGTCGCGGGGTTCATGATCTCGAACGTGTTCGCCGACTTCGTCCACGCGCCGCCGATGTAGTGGCCGAACTTCGCGTCGTGCTTCGCGAGCCACTCCAGCGCCACCTTGTCCGACTCCGGCGCCACGCCGTACTCCATGGTCTCGAATGCTTCCCTGACGGTCGTCATGATTGTCACACCATGGGATGGCGGTGCGCCGCAGAATAGCGCCCGGTAACGAAGTGCTCGAGCTGGCGCTCGATGTCGGTGAGCAGTCCGCTCGCACCGAAGCGGAACAGATCGGGCTTGAGCCAGCGATCGCCCAGCTCCTCCTTCATCAGGTACAGGTACTCGAGCGCATTCTTCGCGCTGCGAATACCGCCAGCCGGCTTGTAACCCACCGCATAGCCCGTAGCCTCATGGTACTCACGGATCATGCGCGTCATCACGAGCGAGAAGGGCAACGTCGCATTCACCCCCTCCTTGCCCGTGCTCGTCTTGATGAAGTCGGAGCCGGCCATCATCGCCACCATGCTCGCCCGTGCCACGTTGCCGAGCGTCGCCAGCTCCCCGGTAGCGAGGATACTCTTCATGTGCGCATCACCGCTCGCCTCGCGAAACAGTTTCACCTCGTCGTACAACGCCTGCCAGTTTCCGGTGAGAACATGGCCGCGCGTGATGACGATGTCGATCTCCTTCGCACCCGCCGCCACCGACGCACGAATCTCCCGGACGCGCTCCTCGAGCGGGCTCAAACCGGCCGGAAAGCCGGTGCTCACAGCCGCCACGGGAATCCCCGTCCCCTCGAGCGCCTCGACAGCCACGGGCACCATCGCGTGATACACACACACCGCTCCCGTCGTGATCTCCAGGTCGGCGACGCCGAGTGCTTCGGCGAGATCGTTCCGGAGTGGGTGCGCGGCCTTCGCGGCGAGCCGGCGGACGTTGCCCGCAGTGTCGTCGCCAGCCAGCGTGGTGAGATCGATGAGCGTGATGGCGCGCAGCAGCCAGCCGGCCTGCCACTCCTTCTTCACGGTGCGTCGCGTCGGGATCGTCGCTGCTCGACGCTCCACCGCGGAACGATTTACGCGGAGCGCGCGGACGATATCGAGATCAAGCGCAGTGCCCGGATTTCGCTCGACGACGGTTTCGGTGAGCCGAGGCCGGATGGCCTCAGACGACGCGGGCGCGTCGGACTTGGCGAGCCGGAGCGCAGGTTCGGGCTGTGACTGCATTTGCGTCCCTTGTCGGGATACTTGACATGCGGGATGGTTCGCCGCCCCTCAATGTAAAGGCGCCGCAAAGGGCGCGCGAGCGTTCACCAATTGATGCAGCGCTCGTTCGTTAGATTGCGGCATGAGCTGTCCGCCTCCAGACGCATTCGACGACGATGCCGGGAATGAGCCGGCAGAGCCAGCCGACGCGAGCGAGCCCCGTGGGCCGTTCACGCGCGAGAACCCGTTGACGTTCATCGTGCCGGAGCCGCTCTTGCTGCGTCTCGAGCGGCTCGACCGCCCGGGTGCCGCGCCCGGCGATCAGCCGGTCGCCTTCACGCGCGCCGGACCCAAGCAGGTGCTGCTCGCCGTCAATGCATATCCGAAGCAGCTCGTCGATGCATTTCTCGCCAGCGACGCGTTCGGCGAGCCCGTCATCGTCGTCGGTGCCGCGTGGGAAGAGGAGGGCGGCGTACGCGGCGAGCTGAGCGCACTCCTCCCCGAACGCGCCATGCAGGACATCCAGGATAGCGTGTCCCCCGAGCAGGATGACGGCGACGACGCCGAGGAGCCGTGGGCCGCGTCCGTATCGCCCAGCGGACGCTCCTTCGAGGAGGTCGTCGAGGACGACGACGAGCAGGACGAGGACGGCGGAGTGGACGAGGACGCGGAGCCCCACTTCCCCTTGGTCATCGGTGCGGTCATCCGCTTTCCGGAGAACCGGAAATTTCCCAACGACTTCGAGTTGGAAGTTGACGATCTCATGCGCTCGATTCTCGAAGGCCAGGCCATGGACGCGGCGGAGAAGCGCATCGACAATCTTCTGGGTGGCATCTAGGCCACCTGGTCGACACCCAACCGGCACTCCGCATTCACGGCACGAAGCTTCCAATGGAGACTGATGATTATTGCAGCCCCTAGCCGGGTAAGCGTCATTGGCCTCCGCAGCACAGCCGTAGGTGATCAGGTGTCCTGGAGCGTAGATGCGAACGGCCATGTATTTCCCGCCAATGGCGGGGCAGCCGACGAGCAATTCCCATATGTCGTCGTTGATTCCGGCGGGGTTGAGTGGTCGGTCCGTGAGGTATCGACCCCCCAGTCGTGGGCGCGCGCGCGACGGTGCCTCGTGCTGAACTCGCGCGAATGCGTTCGCCGCGTGTGGCAGTACCCCAAGCACTGGCGCATGCTCGATGCGGACACCCTGCTCCGGCTGGGAGTGGTCGACTAGTCGAGATCGAGCTCGACTTTTCACACGCGAAGCGCACCCTTTTACTCACGCCGCCGACTACCTGACTACACGTCCCACGGATCGCACGACCTGCCGTCCCGCGGTGTGACGTCCACTCGGATGAGTGGTCACTGGTAGATGAGCTTACCCGCCCCCACACGCCGGCTCGGACGACGCTCGAGCGTCGCCGTTCTTGCCGTCATTGCCGTCGCAGTGGCAACCCTTGGGCTGCTCGTCGCACAGACGTCCCGACACAGCATCGACGGGGCGCGCATGAACGTGGCCGGCCACCAGCGCGTGCTCAGCGAGCGGCTCGTCGCCCAGACCCTGCTCGCCCGTTCAGCCCCTCCCGGCGAACGCGATCTGTGGCGCCCGCGCATCGACGCCACGGTGAGCGAGCTGCGTATCGCGTCGCAACAGCTGCGTGGCGTCAGTTCCGACGGCGTCGTCATTCCGCCCGGCACGCCGGCGGCAGATGCCTACGAAGCGTTGATCTCCCTCCAGGATTCCGTGAAGGAGGCGTCGGAGCGCGCCGCCAACGCCGAGGCGAGCAGCGCACAGGTGGACTCCCTGCTCGTGCAGCAGCGCCGGCTCGCGGTCGCCATCGAGCACGTCGTCGACGAGCTCGAAAAAGAGTGGAGCCACCAGGTGGACCGCCTGCTCCAGCTCGAGGCGGCATGCGTCATCCTCCTGCTCATCGCCATGGTCCTCGGCGTCCGGCTCGCGCTGCAGCCCACGCAGGAGCAGCTCAGCGCCACGGTGAAGGCCCTCGCCGAGAGCGAATCGCGCATCCGGGCGGTGCTCGACGCCATGCCCGACGGAATGCTCCTCACCGGTCGCGACGGGAAGATCGAGCTCCGCAATCCCAGCGCGCTCCGAATTCTCGACTTGCCAGGTGACGCCACCTCGTCCGACGTCGAGGTGCTGGCCATGCAGTTGACCGACGAACGCGGCGTGCCGCTCGAGGGAGAGCGCCTGCCCAGCCGGATCACCATCGCGACGGGCGAGTCGCTGTCCGACGTCATCATCACCACAAAGGATGCGGACGGTGGTACGAAGTTCCTCTCCGCGCATACGAGTCCGCTCTATCGCGCCGACAGCACCGAACCCCACGCCGCGGTGACGATCTTCCGCGATGTCACGCTGGTGCGGCGCATCGAGGAAGAGCGACTGGCGCAGGCCGAGGCGCTCGCGCAGCAGAACGAAGAGCTGATGTTGCAGGCGGAGGCACTCGAACGCGGCGAAGCGCTCTTCCGCTCACTCGTGGACACGGCCGGCAGCGCGATCGTCGGGCTCGACGTCCATGGCACTGTCTTCGAGTGGAACCGAGAGGCCGAGATGCTGTACGGCGTTCCACGTGCCAACGCCATCGGGATGAACTACGCGGATAAATTCGTGACGGCCGCCCACCGGCATCGCATGCGTGAGGGCGTCGCCTCCGTGCTCCTCGGCAAGCCCATTCGCAATCTGCTCGGACCCGTGAAGAGCACGAGTGGCGAGCGACACATGGTGCTGTGGAACATCACGGCATTGCGCGGCGGCGTCGGCGAACCGGCACACGGGCTCATTGCGGCAGGCCTCGACGTCACGGAGCGCGAGGCGAGCGACGAGCGCTTTCGCATGTTGTTCGAGCGCTCGACCGACGCGCACATGCTGTACGACGCCGAAGGCATCATCGACTGCAACGATGCCACGCTGCGCATGCTGCGCGCGCCGAACCGCGACCGGCTCATGGGGCGCCGCCCCGCTGAGCTCTCGCCGCATCGCCAGCCGGACGGGCGGCTCTCCGTCGTGGTGGCAGGCCAGATGCGCGCCCGCGCCCGCATCACCGGCTATCATCGCTTCGAGTGGACCCACCTGCGGCACGACGGAACACAGTTTCAGGTGGAGGTGACCCTCACCCCCATGCGCATGCACGGCCGCGAGGTGATCCTCGCCGTCTGGCACGACATCACCGAGCGCAAGGCGGTGGAAGACGCGCTCCGCATGGCGAAAGACGCCGCGGAATCCGCGAACAAGACGAAGAGTGAGTTCATGACCCGCATGAACCACGAGCTGCGCACGCCACTCACAGCAATCATCGGCTTCTCGAACATCCTGCTGAAGGGAAGGAAGGGGCCCCTCACTCCCGAGGCGCACCTCTATGCCGAGCGCATCCTGGACAACGGGATGCACCTGCTGTCCGTGATCAACCAGATCCTCGACGTCGCAAAGGTCGAAGCCGGACACATGGAGCTCGATCATGAGGTCGTAGTGCTCGACACCATCGTGAACGAGACACTGGCGATGCTCGAGTCCACGGCGGAAGCGAAAGGACTGGTGCTACGGCGGGACATTCCGGTGCGCGTGCTACCCATCGTCACCGATGCCGCGAAGCTGCGACAGATTCTCATCAACCTCATCGGCAACGCCATCAAGTTCACCGCGGAAGGCGAGGTACTGGTACGCGTCGTCACGGATCCGCAGAGTCACGCGCCGCGGGAGATCGTGGTGCGCGACACGGGCATCGGCATCCCGGTGGAGCGGCAAGCAAAGATCTTCGATCCATTCGAGCAGGGCGATAGCTCGACGCGCCGAGAGTTCGGCGGAACGGGGCTCGGCCTTTCCATCGTGAAAACCTTCGCGCAGCTCATCGGCTCCACGGTCGAGGTGGAGAGCGAGGTCGGAGTGGGCACGACCTTTACCGTGCGCTTGCCGCTTCCGGACCCCGCCGGCGAAGATGTCGTCTCCGGCGGTTTGCGTGGGGCGGAAGCTGTACCGAGTGTCTAGCTGAAAGGCTGGGAAGACCGGATGACGGGAAGACAGGAAGACAGTGGAACCAAGGGCGGTTGAACGACTATCAGTTAGTTCGATCCCGTCATCCCGTCATCCCGTCATCCCATCATCCCGTCATCCCGTCATCCCGTCTTCCCGTCTTCCCGTCTTCCCGAGTTCACTGATGCCGACGTCGCGTACCGCTCTGTTCGTCTCTGCTCTCGCGCTCGCCGCTGCCTGCGCGTCCGGCAATCCGCAACCCGAAGGGGGAACAGCGGCTCGTCCTGGCGGCCGGCGCCCGACGGGCGCCATGGACTCCCTGCGCGCCAATCGCGTGACTGAGAATGCGCGGCCCGACGCACCGGCGCGCGCGGGGTTGCTCGTCGTCGCCAACCAGCAGGGGGCCAGCGCGACGATCCTCGATGCGTCGACGCTCAAGACCGTCGCCACCGTGCCGGTCGGAGTCGGTCCGCATGAAGCGGCCGTCTCCCCGGACGGCCGATGGGCGGTGGTCACGAACTACGGCAACAAGGACGTGAGCGGCAACACCGTGAGCGTCATCGACCTCGCTGCGGCGACACCTGCCGTCGTGCGCACGATCGACCTCGGCGAATATCACCGTCCACATGGTGCCGCCTTCGTTCAGGACGGCCGCAAGCTCGTCGTTACCAGCGAGAGCTCGCAGCGGCTGGTGATCGTCGACTTTGCGAGTGGCACGGTGGACACGGCACTCGCGACCAACGCACGCGGCTCGCACATGGTGGCAGTGCGTCGCGACGGCAAGCGCGCGTGGACTGCCAACATCGGCGACGGCAACGTCACCGAGTTCGACCTCGAGGCGCGCCGCACCGTGCGTCAGTTGCCGGCTGCTGCCGGCGACGAGGGCATCGCGACCACACCCGGCGGCATCCTCCTGTGGGTCGGCAGCAACACCGAGAAGACGGTCACCATCATCGACACGCAAAAGGGCGAGAAGATCGGGACGCTCACCGGATTCGGCTTGCCCTACCGCATCGGCATCTCGCGCACCGGCCGCATCGCCCTGGTGAACGATCCGACGAACAACAAGATCTGGATCTATGAAATAGGCTCGAACAGGGAACTCGCGCAGCTCGATCTCTCGAAGGAGAAGGGCATCACGCTCGTGCCGGGCGGGCCGCCGGGTGAAACAGGTGCTGGACCCGAGGGCGTCACGTTCGATCCTATCGCCGACATCGCGTACGTCACGCTGCACGGCAGCAATCAAGTGCTCGCAGTGGACCTGCTGACGTTCAAGAGCGTCGGCGTGGGATCGGTCGGCGCCGGTCCGGACGGTATCGCCTACAGTCCGTTGGTGCGGAAGTAAGTCTCAGGCGTACTGCGCGAGCCAGGGCGTCACTCCCGCCCAGATCGACGCATCCTGAAGCAGCAGCGTCAGGAAGTATGTCACCACGTCCTCGACCGGATATGTCTTCACGAGACCGTCGGCCGCTGCTGCGATGCGGTCGGCATCCTGCTCAGGGACTTCTGTCGTCTCCGAATCGATGCGCCCGTCCTCGTTCTTGATGCCAAGGGTGTCGAGAAATGCCCCCATCATGGGGCGGCGGTGGCCAAGGTGGAGGTCCACCAGGTACGCGCTCAGGAGTTGCGCATCGTCAATCGGAAGCCGGACAGCCTCGCTGACCAGCTTCGTCCTGGGCCATGTGGCGACGGTCTGCGGCCGGAACTTGAGCGCGGCGGCCACGGCAGACCGGGTGGTGTTCCTGACCCACCCATTCTCGTCGTCGTTGAGTGACGCAGAGACGGCGAGAGCACGCTCTTCGGGGCTGAGCGCTTTCCAGAGCCGGCGAACACTGGTGGTGGTGGGTGCCGCGGCCAGGCTGACGAGCGCGGGCCGTAGGGGTGTGCGGCTGGGCGAGGGGGTGTCGGTCATCCAAGAAAGTAATAGGGCTGCCCGACTGTAGAGCGGCGCGCATCCGCTTCTACTAGGGCATATGCAGATTTTTCAACCCTTTCCGTGAACCCGCTGTCTCATCGGCATCTCCCACCTGGATGCACCGATGCAGCGCACCCTCGCAACCCTGTTCGCGTTGATCGTTCTGTCAGCGCCCAGCCTGACCCAGGCGCAGACAACCACCGCGTCCGCGATCAAGGTCCCCGCGTCGCCCACGACCGCTGCGCCGAATGGGCCGCGTGCCACCGCCACGGCGGCAAGCGCGTCGCGCGCCATGGTTGCTCCCGTGCTCGATGGACGCACCGACGACCAAGCATGGGTGAACGCGCAGGTGATCGACCGGTTCCTCGAGTACGACCCCAACGAGGGCAAGGAGTCGCGCTTCAAGACCGAAGTCCGCGTCACCTACGATGACAAGAACCTCTATGTCCTGGCGCGCATGTATGACCCCGCGCCGGACAGCATCATTTCGCTGCTCTCGCGCCGCGACGTCCGTACGCAGTCCGAGCAGCTCAAGCTCGTGATCGACTCCTATCACGACAGGAAGACGGCCTTCCAGTTCGTCACCAACCCGGCTGGCGTGAAGCGCGACTACTACGTCACCAATGACAACAACGAGGACGACTCCTGGGATGCCGTGTGGGAAGTCGCCACGAAAGTCGACTCTGTGGGTTGGGTGGCCGAATTCCGCATTCCGTTCAGCCAGATCCGCTACGCGCCAGGCAGCGACCACACCTTCGGCCTGCTCATCGTTCGCGACATCGCGCGCACTGGCGAGCGCCTCTCGTGGCCGTTGATCAAGCGCTCCGTGCAGGGCTACGTCTCGCAGGCGGGCGAGCTGTCGGGTATCGGCGAGCTGCCCACGCCGCGCAGGCTCGAGATCCTGCCGTACACGGTGCTCAAGAGCTCGACTCGCGACTTCGGCTCATCGCAGCAGGCGGGTCGCGGGCGCTATTCGCACCCGAACGACGTCACGCTTGGCGCGGACCTCAAGTACGGTCTCTCGTCCAACCTCACGCTCGATGCGACGATCAATCCCGACTTCGGGCAGGTCGAAGCCGATCCCGCGCAGCTCAACCTCACCGCGTTCGAGACCTTTTTCGAGGAGCGGCGCCCATTTTTTCTCGAGGGGTCGGGCATCTTCAGCTTCAACACAAACTGCGGCGACATCGACAGTGGCTGCACGGGACTCTTCTACTCCCGCCGGATCGGCCGCAGTCCGCAGCTCGCTGGCACCTACGGCGACGTGAGCAGTCCCACGGCAACCCCGATCGCCGCGGCAGGCAAGGTTACCGGCCGGCTCGCCAATGGGGTGTCGATTGGCCTCCTCAACGCGATGACGCAGGAAGTGGACGGCGCAACGACGGTGAATGGACGCGTCGCGCCCATCGAGCCGCGCACGAACTACAGCGTCATCCGGCTCCAGAAGGATCGGGCAGACGGCCAGGGCGACGTCGGCATCATGCTCACCGGCGTGAACCGCTCGCTCGACGCCAGCGCGCAGCCCTACCTGCGCGACGCTGCCTACACCGGCGGTCTCGACCTCCGTCGCCGCATGTTCCAGAAGAATTACGAGCTCCGCACCTTCGTCGCCCTGAGCGACGTGCGTGGTTCTGCCGCGTCCATCGCGGCGCTCCAGACGAACACCGTGCACGCCTACCAGCGTCCCGACGACGGTGTCACGTTCGATCCGACCCGAACCTCGCTGCGTGGCAATGCCGAGCGAATCTCGTTCAGCAAGTTCGGTGGCGGTGTGACGCGCTTCCAGACTGTCTACCAGCGCTACTCCCCCGGCTTCGAGACCAACGACCTCGGATATCAGCAGCGGGCGGATGATCAGGTCTTTCGCAACTGGTTCGCGCTGCAGTTCAGCACGCCCACGAAGCTCTATCAGAAGGCGTTCTTCAATTTCAACGGATACGGCGAGTGGACCACCGAAGGCCTGAACATCGGCAACGGATGGAATCACAACAACCACATCCAGTGGAAGAACTTCTGGTGGACGCACGTCGGCTTCAACCTGAACGGCTATGCGACGTCGTTCAGCGATCGCGCGGCGCGCGGTGGGCCGGCCATCCGCAGATCGCGCAGCCAGAGCATGTGGGCCGGCATCGAGAGCGACAACCGTCCCGCCATCAACGCAGGTCTCTGGGTGAGCGGGGGGCGCGGCGATGACGGCCGCTCGTTCAGCGGCGACATGAGTCCCTTCGTCAGTTTCCGCATGTCGAGTCGCTTCTCCTCATTGCTCGGCGCGAGCTGGAGCCGCAACGGCGACGACTGGCAGTTCTACAACCGGTACGGCGCAACAGGCAGCGACACCACGCACTTCGCCTTTGCACGTCTGGACCAGACCACGTTCAGCCTGAATTCTCGTTTCAACTTCACGGCGACGCCGAACCTGTCATTTCAGTTCTATGCGCAGCCCTACATGTCGAGCGGCACGTACGCGGACCTGAAGGAGATCAACGATGCGCATGCCGCGAACTTCGTGGACCGGTTCCGGAGTTATGGCAACAAGGCCGGCGTGTTCGACGGTTTCAACTTTCGCCAGTTCAACTCGAACGCCGTGGTGCGCTGGGAGTATCGCCCGGGGAGCACGCTGTTCGCGGTGTGGCAGCAGGGCCGCAGCAACTATCTGACACCGGCCGATCCGGACTACAACCCGAGCTACAGCTTCAGGAGAGACTACGGCTCAGTCTTGCGCGACCATCCGAACAACACATTCCTCATCAAATGGTCATACTGGCTGAACCCCTGAAGACCTGCCGTCGCTCACCGCACTTTTTCGGTCGACGGGGTATTACTCCCCAGGTCAAACAGGAGCGCGCAATGTCAAAGTATCAGTTTGCGATCTGCTCCGGTCCGGAGTCCGTACGCCAGGCCGGAGTCGTGGAAAGCGATTCATTCGATGAAGCGGTCGTCCTGCTCGGGCAGAAGATCCCCGTCCAGAAGGGCGATTCACTCGAAATCGGCGTCGCCGGCTTTCCTCCGGCCCGATACCAGTGCGTCGGCGAGATGCGTAGCCGGCCGATCTGGGTTCCCGAAGGCCGACTCGCGGCATAAGCACCGCAAAGTACGAAGGGCACACCGGACCAACCGGTGTGCCCTTCGTCGTTGGACCGACTGCTGCCCTCACGAACCCCGACGGACCTCGAGGCGCCCGTTTCCCGTCGTGAGGCGAAGGCGCGGCCCCCCGTCGCCGATCGTGGCTCGAACGTGCCGAGGGTTCATGCGGCCCTGAATCTTGAGGTCGAAGTCCGAGCGCAGCTCGCCATTGCCGGTCGTCGCATCGAGCTCGCCATTGTACCCCGCCGGCAACGTCACGCGCACAGCGCCGCTGCCCGTGCTGAACGTCATGTCGTCGGCCGCTTTGAGCTTCGTCATGCTCACGTCGATGTCGCCGTTGCCCGTGCGTGCTTCCACTGGACCTTCTGCCGTCGT
>JBBQDT010000008.1:0-49163 GCA_038319955.1 Gemmatimonadales bacterium
TCGCAGCCTGCGCGCCGGACTCGAGCGCCGCGGCAGCGACGAAAATCAGCACTCCAGCGCTGGGAGCAAGTGTGGAACGCCCTCTCGTACGGGCAAGGAGCGCAAGTCTTCGCGCCCACTCAACTTCTCGCGCTCTTCTGCCGACACCAATGCACGTATCCCGCCGGCTGGTGCCACCAGTGTTTCGGCGAGCGACGTCTCCTCCCAGGCCAAATGTGATGTCCCCGCTCAGCGTCATCGCTCTTGCCGCGCCGTGCCAATGACAATCATCGAGGGTGATTCGTCGATCATGTCGAGCGCCCTCGTGCATGCCGCGCCTTCGCTCGCGCGGTGGCTCACGGAATCAGCCACGACATACGTCGCCGTGCTGTCGCGCGACGGCCGGCTCGCCACACTGAGCACGGCGCTTGCCGATCGACTCGGCGTATCTGCCGACGAGCCCGCGATTGTCGCGTCGCTGTTCACCAACGAGGATGCCGAAACGCTCGACGATCGTATCGCGAAGCGGCGCGCGGACGGATCGAGAGGCGGGAGCGAGGACCTGCTGCTCAACTTCGTGAACGCCGTGCACTCGCCTTTCACGTTGCGCTGCCGAATGGACGTGCAGCCGACCTGCACCTTGCTGTTCGCCGAAAACGCTGACCATGCCGAGGACGCGCTGCGCGACGAGTTGCTGCAGTCGAACAATCAGCTTGCCGTGCTTGCACGAGAGGGCGAGCGCCAGCGCCAGGAGCTGGCTGCGGCCCATCGCGAGCTCGCACGCATAAATGAAGCGCTCGTCGCTGCGCTCGACACGCTGGAAACCTCATTCTGGCACATCCGGAGAGACGGGGAAACACTCCCGGTATGCCTCGAGTGCGGAGAGGTCGAATCCGTCGATGGGTCCTGGCAATCCGTTCAGCGCTTTCTCATGTCGAACGGTCGGAGCCCGTTTCTTTCGCATGGGTACTGTCCGCCGTGCGCCAAGCGGGCGATGGCGAGCGCCGATCACGAATCGACTTACCCATGAGCGTCCCCGATTCGTCCATCGTTGAGTTCCCACCGACGCTTACGCTGTTCGAACGCCGAGCGGGCGCCGCTATCCTTCGGCGTGAAAAGCTGCGCATCGCCACCGTGTCGACTCGCGAGCTCCTGCTGCAGCGCCCTGAGTGGGTCGCGCGCTTTGGAGAGGGGGCCGCAAAGCGTTGCGCCGAGGATACCGCCTATCACGTCGAGTTCCTCGCCGGCGCGCTCGAGGCGGGCGAGCCGGCCGCCTTTGGGGAATACGTCGGCTGGCTGATCGACGTGCTGAGCGCCAGAGGTATCGATGGCGGCGCCATCGCGGATACTCTCGATAGCCTCGGGCGCGAGGTGGCGCACGTAACGGCCGGCGCCACGCGCGATGTGCTCGCGCAACTGGTGCAGGCGGGCATTGCACGCGCAAATGCGGCGGGTGCCGCCGTGGTGAGCGGCGAGCCGGCCCAACCGCTGGCGAGCGCCGCCGCAATGTTCCTGCGCGCACTGCTCCAGGGCGAGCGCAAGGGTGCGCTCGGCGTCGCACGAGCGGCGCTGCGCGTCGCGGCGCATCCCGCGGACGTCTACGTGGACGTCTTCCAGGCGTCGCTCGTGAACATCGGGCGGTTGTGGCAACTCAACAAGATCACCGTGGCGCAGGAGCACATGGCCACCGCCATCGTGCAGTTCGTGCTGGCGCAGCTCTACGGCTCGATGGATCGCACCGGGCCCAGCCGAGGCACGGCGCTCGTGACCGGTGTAGAGGGCGAACTCCATCAGGTCGGCGCGAACCTCGTGGCGGACGTGCTCGAGATGGATGGATGGAACGTCCGCTTCCTCGGTACCAACATGCCCCATGATGGCATCGTCGACGCGGCGATGGCGATGAAGGTGGATCTCCTCGCCATCTCCGCCACGATGCTCTTCAACATCGACCCCGTCGCGCGACTGGTCGACGAAGTGCGCACGAGATGCATCAGCATCGCGCCGCGCATCCTCGTGGGAGGCGGCGCGTTTCGGAGCGCGCCGCACCTATGGAGCGAGATTGGTGCTGACGGCTATGCGCCCGACGTGCGCGGCGCGTGCACGGTCGCCCGCGGCGAGGTGGCCGCATGATAGAGGCCGACCGCGACATGCGGATGCTCGAGGACGCCGACGTCGAGTCGCGGGCGTTCACGCTGCTCATGGAGACCAACAACGAGATGGCCGTGCTGCATCGCGAGCTGGCGCAGAAGACCATCGCGCTCGAGAAGGCCATCGCGCAGAACAACCAGTTCCTCGGGATGGCGGCTCACGACCTCCGCAATCCGCTGCACGTGATCGGCGGAATGAGCGCGGTGCTCCTGCGCAGCGCCACCCTGGACGATAAGCAGCGCAAGCTCCTCCAGGTCATCAGCGACTCGAGCTCGTTCATGCGCCGGCTCGTGGATGACCTGTTGCAGGTGAGCGAATTCGAGGGGGGACAGCTCAATCTCGTCGTCGCGCCGTTCTCTCTCTCGGAACTCGTGGCCGAACGTGTCGAGCTGCAGCGCGCGATCGCGGTCGACAAGTGCATCGACATCCGGTTTCGTTGCCAGAGCGAATGCGCGGCGCTGTCCGGCGATCGCATGCGGCTGACGCAGGTAATCGACAACCTCCTCAGCAACGCGATCAAGTATTCGCAGCCCCGCACCAGCGTGATGGTCCATCTGCACGCCGCGCATGGTATGGCGCGCATCTCCGTGCGCGATCAGGGGCAGGGCATTCCGCCGGGCGAAATCGGCAAGCTCTTCATGCCCTTCGGCGTCACCAGCACGCGCGCCACCGGTGGTGAGAAGAGTACGGGCCTCGGACTCCTCATCGTCAGGAGAATCGTGGAGGCGCACCATGGCTCCGTGCGCGTCCGCAGCCGGCTCGGCAACGGCACCACGTTCCATGTGATACTACCTCTCGCGGCTCACATGTCGGCCTCGTAGAAACGCTTCGCCGAGTCGGACCGCTACGCAAGCCGTGAAGCAATGCTCCACTCGGTGGACGTATGGCGCGACTCGCGATCCGCCTCCAGTCGCATGAGTCGCCGGTCCGCGTCACGCAACGCTTCCACCAGTCCCTGGTTCAGCGCGCCGAGCAATGGGAGCGCGATCGACGACTCATCACTCAGCAGGCGCGCACAGGCATCCCGATTCAGCTCGCCCAACACCGCATGCCGATGGATGGAGCAACTCGCATTTCGTGGTTCGTCCTCGATGACACTCAACTGCCCGAAGATGCTCGACGGACCGAGTTGCGCGAGCAGCTGCGGTTGTCCTCGCACCTTCACGCTCACGTCCACCACGCCTTCGAGCACGACGAAGCAACTGCCTCCCGCATCGCCCTCGGCGAACAGCAACGTGCCCGCCTCGAGCTCGAGCCGGTGCATGGACTGCGCGAGCAGCGCGAGCTCCGACGGCGTGAAGTTGCGAAAGAGTGGAAACTCCGAGAGCTGCGCCACGCTGACGCGAACCTCCGACACGGCGATCGCATCGACGCCGATCATCCGAGACACGCGCGGTGGCCGCTGTCCCGGCACCGCCGACGCCACCGGCGCCGATCGCAGCGTGAGCGCTTCGGAGATTTGGCGGTCCACCAGCTTGAGCTGCCGGCACAGCGACGAGGCGATGCGCCACAGGCCGTCCTTCTCGCGCATGAAGCTCGGCGCGACGCTCGTGAGCCGCTTTGGCGAGAACACGTCGGAGGCCAGCCACGTCGGGCTCTGGCCCGTGCGCGCCAGCTCCGCAGCTGCCTCGCCAGCCGCCGTGGTGTAGCTGCCGCCGTACCCATTGTAGCCGGCGGCAATGATGATGCCCGGCCGCAGGATGCCGATCACGGGCAGCTGATCCGGCGTGAAGGCCATCGGGCCCACCCATTCCGCTGACGGCGGCTGCCCACGCAGCTCGGGATAGTAATGATCGCGCAGCGCGAGGAGTCTCTCGTGCGTCTGCACCGAGCGTCGCCGCGATGACGGGCTTTGCATCGGACGGTCGTCGCCCCCGCCCATCACCACCGGCGCCCGCCCGCCGCGCGCGTCGGCGCGTGGCTGGTTGAAGAACACCGGGCCGTTCTCGCTCGTGACCACCCGGCCGCGCGCACGATCAGGCGCATGCTCGGTGACCTGCACCTGCGTCTGTCGCGCACGGATGGCGCGGAGCTCGGGAAAGAGTTGGCTCGTGAACGCATTGGTCGCGACGATCACGCGACGGGCCACGATGACGCCGCTCTCCGTGATGACGCGATGTGCATCGTCGCCGTCCGAGACCACCCCGCGCACCGGCGTGCGCGCATACACCTCCACCCCGGACCGCAGCGCACACTCCAGCAGGCCGATGACATACTTGAAGGGATGATACGTGCCGTCGCCAGGGATGAACCGGCCGAGGAAGTCGCCATTCACGCCGAATTCGTCGCGGATGCGTCGGCGCGACCAGAGCTCGATCCGTTGTCCGTGCTGCGCCGCGAGCGTCACCTCCTCGCACAATCCCTGTTCCTCCTCTTCCGTGCTGGCGAGATGCAACCAGCCGCGCGTCATCAGGTCGCAGTCGATGCGCTCGTTCAGCACGATGCTCTTGAGCAGCTCCCGATTCCGCAGCGCCACACCCAGCACCACCGACGCCTGTCGTTCACTTTCGGCGTGGAGCACCTCGTACGGCACGGAGCGATGGCACCGCTGGAGGAAGGCCATCCGCTCCCGTGCGAGCCCCTCGTACACACCGACCGAGTTCTCGGGAATGAGCTCGAAATTGCCACCGTTGCGGCCACTTGCTTCGCCCGCTGGGTCGCCCTGATCCACGACCACCACACTGAAACCATCGCGCGCGGCCTCGGCGAGGTGATAGGCCGCGGCCGCGCCAGTGAGTCCCGCGCCGATGATCACCACATCGGCCGACACCGGCAGCTCGGTGCGCGAGCGATGGCCCGCTAGCGGATGGCCGTGTCGAAACCAGTAGGGCTGGTCGTCGATGGGAAGCCCGATCGGCCGATGCGTCGCCACTCCCACGCGTGCGAGCAACTGCTCGAACTCGGCGCGCGCCGCCGGCGAGAATTCGGCGACACGGTCGATGGCCTCGAGCTCGCGACGAATGTCGTCGGTAGCGGGCCATCGTCCACCCTTGCAACGCCCGAGAATTGCCTCTGCGATACGCCGGACCCGCGTGAGGTTCAGTTTCTCCGGCCGCGCCAGCTGTAGAGGCATCCGCTAACAGTACAGCGCTGCGTCGAGGCACCGCCACCTCTGTAGTCCCGAGCGCAGCGAGGCACCTGCTGCTCTGCGCTACCGTCGTTACTCGAACCGCGGCAACTCCGCGGCATCCTCGCGCGCCGGCAATCCCAACAGCCGCCGCACCGCCGCCGTCCGATAGTTGAAGATGCGCCGCAGTTGCCGACGCACGATCGGATGCGCGATGCCGCTCAGCGGCGCGAGCGGCAGGCGATAGCGCACCGTGTCGTCGATCACGGTGCCCTGTCCGTCATCGGAATCGCGAAAGGCATGACGGTGCACCCACAAGGCATATGGCCCCTTGAGCTGCGTGTCCACGAACTCCACTCCTGGCACCCACGTGTCGATGCGCGTGCGCCAGTGCATCGGCACACCGTACAGCCCGATCGTGTAGTCGATCAGCGAGCCAGCGCGCAGCACGATCGGCCGCGGCGTGTCGATGCGGAAGGCCAGCTCTGGCGGCGTGATGCGCGCGAGGTTCTCGGCGTCGGCGAAGAAGGCGAAGACCTCATTGCGCGGTAAGGCCAGCGAGATGGTACACTTGAGGATGTGATCGCTCATGACGACGAACGCGTCAGACGCGCGATCGTTCCGGTCTCGTTGAAAAGCATCGAGACACCTACTGGGTCCATTCGACCACCATTGCCCCAGTCAGCCCTTCGACCAACGCGCACGTCGTCTTACGGTCGGGGCTGGTGACGGGGGCGAGCAGCGCGAAGAAATGACTGACATCCACCTCGCCCGTCAGCTCGAACGCGCCGAGGGAATGGCCAACGCCGCCTTCGTCGACGCGCGGCGCGTCCTCGATCCGCAGGTGGGCGCCGAGTGGATCGAGATCGCTGGCGCACTCGCGATGTTCGACGGCCCAGCATCTCCACTCACGCAGACGTTCGGCGTTGGCCTCTTCTCCCCGTTCCTCGCTCGCGAGTTCGATGAAGTCGAGGAGTTCTTTGCGACCCGTGACGCCCCGACGTCGCACGAGATCTGTACCTTCGCCGCGCATGAAGCGCCGAGCCTCCTCGGCGACCGCGGCTATTCGCCCATCGAGGCATCAGTGGTGCTCGTCCGTCCCACGTCAGACACAGTGGCGATGGATCGAAGTGGCCCAACGGTGCGGCCTGTCGACGCGGCCGAAGCAGCGACATGGGCACGCATCAGCGGCGAAGGCTGGGGAAGTGACTCGCCGGAGCTCGCCACCTTTGTCGAGGGACTCGGCGCCGTCATCGCGCGAGCATACGGCGTCACCTGCTTCCTCGCTGAGCTCCACGGTGCGCCCATCGCCGCGGCGGCGCTGAATATCACGAATGGAGTCGCACTGCTCGCGGGAGCATCTACGGTGCCGTCGGCGCGACGGCAGGGCGCGCAACGCGCGCTGCTCGAGGCTCGGCTGGTTTTCGCCGCCGAGGCTGGGATCGACCTCGCGATGGTCGTCACGCAGCCCGGCAGCGCTTCACAACGGAACGCGGAGCGACAGGGATTCCGGCCCGTCTACACACGCGTGAAATGGCAGCGCGCCTCTGTCCGTTAGCCGATCGGGGGCTGTTGGCCGTCAATGCCACACCAGCGCCAACGCGACCTCCACGAGGATCAGCACGACAATCGTCACCTCGAGGCGATGCGATCGCGCGCTCTGTTCCTCGTCATTCAGCATCGCGTAAGTCTGGCGCATGATCTCGAGCTTCCGATCGATGCCGCGACGCCAGGCAGCGGCGCGAAAGAGCTCCATCGCGCCAACGTAGAGACGCGCGAGATAGACGTCGTCCGTGACCTTGAGCGCGTTCTCCGCGCGCTCGACCGTTTCGGTGACATCCGCCACGCGCGTCTGAAGCCCCGCAAGGACCTGCCGGAGCGGTCGCTTGGGCAACGGGAGGCTGCGCGTCTGCTCCTTCCCCCGCGCCGCTTCGATGCGGTCATACATCTGGGGCAGCTCGGCATCGAGCGCAGCGTCATACACGCGGAGCTCGAGGAGTTGCGCATTCGCGAACTCGAGGACGTACTCGACGTCTTCGTCCGCGGCGCGCGGGTCAACGACGAGTGCGTTGTCCCACGTGACGATCGCGAGGTCGTTGTCATAGTAGGAAAACCGATGCTGCAACAGCTCCGCACAGGCGGCCGAGGACAATGGCTCCGTCTCGTTCAGCAGGAGGCGGGCGAGCGCCGCGTCCGACAGCGATGCTGGCGCGATCGCGTTCCCGTCGGCGTCCTCGAGCAACGTCGCGCGAAAGACGACGTAGCTCTCGCTCACCGGCGAACGGTCGGGACGCTCCACCGCTCGTCCAAGCAGTGTCTCGACGCGATCGAGGGCGGACGCAAGCGCAGTGGTCATCGCTGCCGACGCCTCGACTCGCGGGCCAAAAACGGCAAGCGCGTCCCAGGACATCCCCTCCGGTATCGGCGCTCGCGCTTGCAGCGCACACACGCCGAAATCGAAAACGCGCGCGGAGAGCATCACCGCGTGGGTACCGCCATCCACGGCGAGCGCTTCCGTCCCAAGCGCTACGTGCAGCGGCGGATTGGCGATCTGAATCGCCTGCGCTTCGCCACGCGCCGGCCGCGCACGAGCGGCCGCGACTGGCTGGAGCGCCCCGCTCGCCGCGTCGAGGTCGATGGCGTTGCCGATGTCGTGGAGACGATATACGGTGACCCAGCCCGTCACGTGAACTGGCGTATCGGTCCCGATTCGCGGAGTGCGCATGTCAAACCCTGGTGGCCGCTCCCGTCACGAGCAGTGATCTCGTTCCACGAGCTGGGATCGCATCCGCAAACTATCACCACGCCTGGAATTCTCACAGCATGCACGTGATGGCCGTTGTCGGTGGTTCCGAATAGCTTGCTTTTCCCACCGAAACACGCGCCCTACCTGCGGCATCGATGCAGCGCCTTCCCGACGGCACAATCCGCTTCTCCCCACGCGACCTCATCGCCTACCTCGCGCTCGCACGGCCGGTGGACGGACGCGGTGGAGAAGCTGTTCGAGCAGCTCGACCACCTGACGCTGGTCGCCGGAATCACCCGCAGCCAGATCGTGCGCCTTCGTGAAGCTGGCATCGATACTGTCGCGCAGCTCGCCGAGGAATCGGGTCTTTCCCTGAGGTCGGGTATGGCGCCTGCGCGATCTCGACGCAGAGCGGCCGCGCCGAGTGCCATTGCGCGCCGGCGATAGCAGAAAGTAGCCCGGATATCGAAGAACATCTCTCTTGCGCTCCGGGCATTTGTTCTACATTGTAGAGCATGGCCATTCCTACTCTCCGCTCACTCGAGCTCACTGTCCTTCTCGCGGTCGTGCGGCTTGGCGACGATGCGAACGGGCTCGCGATTCGGCGTGACGTCTCGGCGCGCACGCAGCACGACTACTCGGTGGGCGCTATCTACACGACGCTCCAGCGCCTCGAAGAGAAGAAGTTGGTCTCCTCGTCGACGACTGACCCATCGCCCCTGCGCGGCGGACGTTCGCGACGACAGTTCAAGATCACCGCCACCGGCCAGCGCGCCCTCGGTGAGGCGCAGCGTGTCGCAGCCTCGGTGTGGGCGGGCGTCGGAAAAGCCCTTCGCCCGGAGCTCGCATGATCGCGCCGCCACTTACCGCCGAGCGTCTACTGCAGTCCCTCAGCGCCAAGACGGACTTCCGTGATGGCATCCTCGGTGATCTCGCCGAGGAGTATGCCGAGCGCGCCGAGAGTGAAGGTGTATCTGCGGCGCGGCGCTGGTACTACAGAGAGGCTGCGCGCGCTGCACCGCACCTGTTGCTGCACTGGGCGCGGAGACTGCGTGCGCGAGAGATCCGACGCCTGGTGAACGTGATCGTCGCAGCGTACTTCCTCGTGAGCACCTTCGTCACTTTCAGCATGCTGATGGCGCAAAAGTCATTGGAGATGTTGGGGATATCCGCGAGCTTTCTTGCCCTGTCGTCGAGCCGAGCAGCATGGATGAGCCAAATCGCGTGCGCCGCGGTCTTCGCGATGATGGCCGGCTACTGTGCCGCGTCTCTCGACAAGAAGACACCGCTCGCGAGCGCGATGCTGCTCGGTGTTCTCTGGTCGGTCGTGGCCGTTGCGTCCTTGATCATGAGTGACTCCGCGTACTCACCGTGGTATTTCCTGGCCGCAACGATCACGATGATCATCGGCACGACACGCGGAGGGATGCTGCAAGTCCGCAACGCCCGCTTCGACAATCGCCAGGAGTACCAGGAGTGGCGAGACAAGCACGTAGCGTCATGAGCGTCAGAAGTCGAGACCTAAACCCTCACCATGACACCTGCAGAATTACACGCTAGCTCCGGCGCTCCATTCTCGACCCCGACACGAAGCCATCGCCCACAATCATGGCGGTTGGGTTAGATCGGCGGCGGCATCCGCACCGCGGGATGCTCGCCGGTCCGAATACCCGTGCCACTCGGACGACGCACGCGACGTCTGCCTTCCGACACCGACGTCGCCACGAGCAGACCCGCCGACAACGCCGTCGCGGCCAGCACCATCGCGAATGCGGTCTGCACACCCGCGATGACGTTCCGCTCCAGCAAGCTGTTGAGGCTGCGGAACCCGACGCTCCCCGGAACCAGCATGAGGATCGCCGGCACCAGCACCACCGTCTGCGGCCGGTCGCGCCACCGACCCCAGAGCGTCGCCGACACGCCGTCGAACATCGCCGCGATGAACAAACCCAACTCGGGTCCCGCGTAGCGGACGCTCGTGCTCGCGAGCAGGTAGCTCACACCGCACGCGCCGACGATCCACCCCGTGTCGCGCCGCTCGGCCTTGAGGATGACGACGAAGCTCACGCCGACGGCCGCGATGGAGATCGCCATCGTCCACCATGGCAATGCCGACGGCGAAATTTCGCGTACCGATCCGAAGAGCGCCGTCGCGGAGCGATCGCCGAGTGCGACGCCGAAGATGAGGCCGAGGAGCACCATCGTCGCACCGGCAAGTCGAGCGGTGCCCGACGCCAGGTGCCGCTCGGCGAGTTCGCGCACGGCGTTGGTGAGCACGAGCCCGGGCAGCAGCGTGATGATGCCAGCGAGGATCGCCGTGGTCGGCGCGTAGGGTCCGAGCAGTGCCGCGACGCTCGTCGCAATGAAGGCTGCGAGGAAGGCGGCGATTGGCTCGTACACACGCGCGAGATGCCGTCCACGCTCGGCCATGGCTTCGAGCGAGCCGGTGATGATGCCGAGGAAGCCACCGACGGCGATCTCGGTGACGCCGCCGCCGAGAAAGCGCGCGATGCCGGCGGAGCCGAGCCCGAAGGCGAGGATGGTGATGAGTGAGCCGTAGGGCGACGGCTCGGCCTCGATGACCTCGACGCGTTGCAGCGCCTCGGGGGTGGAGATGGCGCCGTTGAGCACATCTGTGACGACACGATCGAGCTTCGAGAGACGCCCGATATTGGGGCCGGCGGGCGCGAGGCGGAGGAGGTGCGTCTCCTGATATTCGAGCTCGCCGAAGGCGCACATGATGGACGTCGGCGTGGAGAAGAACTGGGCGTGCGTAAGGCCGAGTCCACGCGAGAGCAGCGCGAGTGAATCCTCGAGGCGCTGCGCGGTAGTGCCCGCGGTGTGCAGCGCGCGCGCCATCGTAAGGAGGAATCGCACCTCATGGCGTCCGGCGGGGCTCCGCTGAAATGGCCAGCCCTGTGGCGGCGTCGGCATCATGCCGTAGAAACTAGGCGGTGATCAACTCGGCCGCTGACTGGTCTGCTCCATTTCCGCCGCCAAGGACGGCGGTGTTCCCATTCAATACTTCAGGCGTTCGAGGAAAGTGATGCTCAACGGCACGTTGGTGATCGGGTCAGGCGTCTCGTCTTCGAGGTAGTAGAGCTCGAGGCCGTCCTTCTGGGCGGCGGCCATGACGTCGGACCAGTTCACCTGTCCGCGCCCGATCACCGCCTGCTGCTCGGCAGACAGTCCACCGGACAGATTGCCGCGTGCGACGCCGGGCTTCATGTCCTTGATGTGCATCAGCTTGAAGCGGCCGGGATATTTGCGAATCAACGCGGCCGGATCCACGCCGGGATAGAAGGTCCACAGCACGTCCATCTCGAACGAGACGAGCTGCGGATCTGTCTCGCGGATGATGAGGTCGAGCAGCGTGCCATTGCCGAAGGCCACGGGCTCGTAGCCGTGGTTGTGATAGAAGAACGTGAGTCCAGCGTTCTTCATGGTGCGACCGAACGCATTGAAGTCAGCAATTGCCTTGCGTGCGTCCGCTTCCGTGAACGCACCGGTGTGCGGATACCACGCGAGCCCGACGTATCGTGCGCCGAGTGCCTTGGCGTTCGCGATGACGACGCCGGGGGTCTTCTTCAGGTCGTCGTAGCCCACGTGCATGGACGTCGCGCGCAATCCAGCGCTCGAGAGCGCGGCGGCGAATTTCTCGACAGGCATGTCGTACAGGCCGGCCGTCTCCACATGCGTGATGCCCATGCGGCGCGCCATGATCATCATCGCCGCAGGGTCGGTCTTCGCCGCGTCGCGAAAGCTCCACAGCTGTACGCCCATCGGCGCGTGAAAGTCGCCGCGGTACGTGACCTGGCGCGCACCAGCCACCACGGGCGGCGATATGGCGGTTCCGGTGCCCGCGCTGCGACAGCCCGACGCGACCAGGACGACGCTGAGTGCGGCCGCGAGCGACCGGGAAAAGGACGAGTGCATTGCGACTCCTGCCAAGAGTGGGCTGCCCGGATGTCTGCTCGGCAGCAGCCAAATGATGCGCGCATGAAGCCATGGGCCGCAATGATCGCCCGCCACGCCACGATCCTCGCCCTCCACGTGCTCGAAGGGCCGGGACTGAACCTCGCACGCGTCCCGCAGGGCGGACGCAACTTCGAGTACTTCGGTGAAGACCCCCTTCTCACCGGCACGATGGCCGTGGCGGAGATCAAGGCGATTCAAGCGCATGGCGTCATCGCGATGGCGAAGCACTTCGTCGCCAACGAGCAGGAGACGGCGCGCACGTCGGTGAACGAGATCATCGACGACCGCGTGCTGCACGAGCTGTATCTCCTCCCGTTCGAGATGGCGGTGAAGGAAGGCGGTGTCGCATCCGTGATGTGCTCGTACAACGCGGTGAATGGCCCACACGCCTGTGAGGACAAGCATTACCTCACCGACGTGCTGCGCGGGCAGTGGGGCTTCAAGGGCTACGTGCAGTCGGATTTCTTCGCCGTGCACAGCGCGGCGACCTCGCTCCGCGCCGGGATGGATCACGAGATGCCTGGTCTCTCGATTCCCGCCGGCCCGATGAAGTCGCCCTGGTTCTCGCCAGCGAATCTCCAGGCCGCAATCGACCGCGGCGAGCTCACGAGCGCTCACATCGACACCGCGCTCGCTCGTCGCTATCGGCAGATGTTCGCGCTCGGCATCTTCGACCGTCCGCTTGTTCTGTCGCCCATCGACACGGCGCGCCATGCGAGGCTCGCGCGCGAGATCGGTGAGCAGTCGGCCGTGCTGCTCAAGAACACGGGTGCGTTGCTCCCGCTCACTGCAAAGGCTGTTCGCTCCATCGCACTGATCGGCCAGGCGGACTATGCGACGAAAGCGGTCGCCGGATGCTGCGGCGGGAGCTCCGACGTCATTCCGTTCGCCACGGTCACTCCGCTCGACGGCTTGAAGCGCGCGCTCGCCTCGCTCGAGTCCTCCGCCACGGTGCAGTTGACGGTCGTCGCCAACGACAACGCGAATCTCGCCGCCGCCGTGACCGCAGCGCGCAGTGCAGACGTCGCCATCGTGCTCGCCGGCACGCTGTCCGAGGAAGGGCGCGACCTCGCCAGCACAACGCTTCCGAACAATCAGGACGCCATCGTCACCGCCATCGCTGCCGCGAATCCGCGCACGGTGGTCGTGCTCAAGGACAACGCATCGGCGCTGCTGCCATGGGTCGACGCGGTGCCTGCCGTGCTCGAGACGTGGTTCCCCGGTCAGGCCGACGGTGACGTCGCGGCGCGATTGCTCTTCGGCCTCGCATCACCGAGCGGAAAGCTTCCCGTCACCCTTGCCCGGCACGCCGCAGACCTGCCGGTGACCGCAGCGCGTCAGTGGCCCGGCGTCGATACCGCGGGCAAACCCGCACGCATCGATGCGCCAGGCATGGGCATGACGTCCACTGAGTCGTACACCGTCGAGTATTCGGAGAAGCTGCGCATCGGGTATCGATGGTTCGACGCCGAGCACATCGCTCCGCTCTTTGCCTTCGGCCACGGATTGAGCTACACGACCTTCGCCATCTCGGATCTCGCGGTGAGTCCACGCGTGACCGACGGCATGCGCCCAATCACTGTTCAGTTCACCGTGCGCAACACGGGTCCGCGACGCGGTGCCGAGGTGCCGCAGGTGTACGTCGGACTTCCAGCGTCGGCCGGTGAGCCGCCGAAGCGCCTCGTCGGCTTCGAGAAAGTGTGGCTCGATCCCCGTCAGCAGCGCCGCATTCGCATCGTCATCGATCCACGCGCCGCCAACCACCCACTTGGCATCTGGGACGTGGGTGCCCAGTCGTGGGCAACGCCGAACGGCGCATTCAAGATCCTCATCGGCCGGTCCGCGATGGACATCGTGCTCACCGACACCGTTACAGTTCGGACTCCCGCTCGCACTCGCTGATTCGCCTGTCGTTCTACAATTCTTTCTCGAACGGAGACCTCCACATGCTGGTTGCACTCGCATTGCTCACCGCCCTTCACACGGCCCCCGCTGCCGACTCGATGTCTGGAAAGTGGCAGATCATTGGCGACGTCATGGGCACTCCCGTGAAGACCACCTGCGTGATCAAGCAGGAAGGCGCCGCACTCACCGGCAACTGCTCCGACGAGAGCAACGAGCCGCATCCGCTCACCGGAACGTCGCAGGACGGTAAGGTCACGTTTCAGTACATGGTGGACTATCAGGGCCAGCCACTGACGGTCGTCTATTCGGCGACGTTCGGTGCGCCAACACAGCTCAAGGGGAACATCGAGGTGAAGCCGATGGGCGCCGCGGGCACGTTCACGGCGACGCCTGTTCCATCGAAGCCCTAGTCACCGCAGCTTCACGTGCCGCTGAACGAGACCAGTCCCGATCTCCCGATCCTCGAGCGCGCCGTCGCAGGACGGTATGCGCTCGAGTATGGAACGCGCTGGTTCCAGGCAACGATGACGCGCGCCTTGTGCGCATCGAGTACAACGCGGGTAACCGTGCCCCCATCGTCATGGCCGCCGTCGTGCTCCGCGCCGCGTATACGGACATGGGCGCGAGCGGACTACCAGGCGCCTCGGCCGAGCAGACCGTGGTGCTCCGCGCGCCGACGCTCCTCGTCGCGAGCGGGGAAGTCTCCGACGGCGTGACGAAATTCAGCGGACCTCAGGCGCCCGTGGAGCTGACGATCGGTGCAAAGTCCGGCGCATATGTCGGCTTCAAGGCGCTCGACCTCAGCGGCATCACGGACGTGACGTTCTCCGCCTCGGCGCCGGTCCAGTATCTGAGCGCAGCGGGCGGGAACGTGGAGGTGCGCATCGACTCGCCCACTGGCGCACTGCTCGGCGAGACGCCGGTGCTCGCTCCGTCGGAGGTGATGGGTGCGCAGACGATGTTGCGCGCAGTGCTGAAGCCGACGACGGGTGTGCACGACGTCTACTTCGTCTTCCGGAATGCGGAGGCGAAGGAAGGGCGCAACCTCTTCATTCTGACGACGGCGACGTTCGGGCACCTGCCCAATTGACGCCATACCGCGCGGTTGGTGGCGGGGAGCGCTGGGCTGGCTGGCCGGGGGGGTGGTAGTACCCCTGACGCTCGCCGCACGGTTCATGTCGCGGAGACCTCCGTTCGCGACATCTGCGTGACGTTCGGCCTCAGCGCGCAACGTGTGGAGGACGAGCGGTGTACTGTGAAGCATGCCCCTATTGCCCTTTTCGCGCGCCCGAAACTATGCCTTCCACTATGAACGCGTGCTCGGCACCTCGTTCGAGCTGCGGGTCGTGGCGTCAGGCGCCGACGTGGCGCAGCGGGCTGAGTCGGCAGCGCTCGCCGAAGTCGACCGGCTCGCCGAGATCCTGAGCGGCTACTCCGCAACGAGCGAGCTGTGCGAGTGGCAGGAGCTACACGACGTCGATGTGCCCGTGTCCACGGAGCTGGCGGATGTGCTCCTGGCGGCCGAGACATGGCGCGACCGCACGGGCGGCGCATTCAACCCGGCGGCCATCTCCCTCGTCGACGCACCGGATGCGGGGCAGGACACGCTTCGCGAGCTCGACCAGCCGCTGTGGTCGGTGGATACCAAGCGGGGCGTCGCGCGGCGGCTCACGCGTCTGCCCGTTTCGCTCGACGCCCTTGCGAAGGGCTACATCGTCGATCGCGTGGCGGCTGTGGCCAATGCACTGGATGGTGTGTCGCAGGTGCTCGTGAACATCGGCGGTGACCTCTGTCACCATGGCAAGCGTCCCCTCAGCGTCGGTGTGGCCGACCCGCGCTCGCCCGCAGATAATGCTGCGCCCATTGCCGTGCTGCGTTTGAGAGATGAGGCGCTCGCCACCAGCGGTGGCTACCGTCGAACGGTCGTGATGGAGGGTCAGACGGTCTCGCACATCCTCGATCCGCGCACCGGTCACCCCGCGGAGGCTGTGATCAGCGCATCGGTGGTCGCACCGGACTGTGCCACCGCTGACGCGCTCTCGACGGCATTCAGCGTGCTCTCGCCGGCGGAAAGTGTCGCGCTCGCCGATTCCCTCGACAGCATCGGGTGTCTCATGGTGGAGCGCGACGGAACCATCACGACGAATACGGCGTGGCAGGCGCGCGCTGGCGGGTGAGATTGCCGCCCCGAGGGCGGCGTCCGACGGGACAACCTTCTTGCACGGAACGCGAAAACGATGACGAATCACGACACCAACGCGCCCCTGGCGCGCCGAGATATGATCGCCCGCGTCGCAGCGGCGGCGTTCGCGTTCACTGGCCTGACGGCGTTCCGGCCGTTCGCGTCCGCGGCGCTCAGTGCGCCGCGAGCGCCGAAGTGGGACGACCGCTATGAGCTCGCCGTCGACCTCGAGATCGCCGCGCAGGAGGGCCAGCGATACCACCGCCCGTACGTCGCGGTCTGGATCGAGGACACCAATGGAAAGCCCGTGCGCACGCTCAGCCTGTGGGTGAATACGAGCGGCCGTGGACCGCGCTACATCCGTGAACTGCGTCGCTGGTTCTCCACTGACGGCGGCCCGGCTCTCATCTCGACGGTCTCCAGCGCGACCCGCCTTCCAGGACAGTACTCCGTCACCTGGAATGGCCGCGACGACGGCGGAAAGCCGGTGGAGCAGGGGACGTATCGCGTGTTCGTGGAAGCCGCACGCGAGCACGGCAGCTATGGGGTGATCCAGCAGGACGTGACGATCGGCGCCAAGCCGCTCGCGATGGATCTGCCAGGCAACGTGGAGATCAAGGGAGCTCGTGTTGAGTACCGCCTCCGCAAGTGATGTCGTCGTGCGACGCCGGCGCCCGCTGCGGCTCCGGGTTCACACGGTGCTGCGCTGGCTGCACATCTACACATCGATGGCGAGCATGGTGGCAGTGCTGTTCTTCGCTGCCACCGGCGTCACGCTCAACCATCCCGACTGGCTCGCTGCCGAATCGACGCGCGAGCTCACCGGTCGTCTCCCGGCGACGTGGAAGACCACGCAGGGAGTGGACTGGCTGATGGTCGGCGAATATCTCCGCAGTACCCACGGCGTTCGCGGCACCGTGTCCGACCACTCCGCCGACGACGCACAGGGGTCCATCACGTTCAAGGCGCCGGGCTATGGCGCCGACTGCTTCATCAGCATGGCGGACGGGAGCTACAAGCTGACCGTGTCGTACCAGGGCGCCATCGGCGTGTTGAACGACCTCCACCGCGGACGCGATGCAGGCCGCTCGTGGGCGTGGCTGATCGACGTCGCAGGCGTGTTCCTCGTCTTCCTGTCCGTGACGGGCTTGGGGCTGCTCTGGTATCTCAAGAAGGTGCGCGCATCCGGCCTCGCGACGCTCGCCGCGGGTGGCCTGCTGCTGTTCCTCCTCGCGAAGCTCGTGACGTGAATGCGGGCGGTGCTAGTCGCCGCCGGCCTGTCGTGGCGACACACCGCGGAAGCGTCGCAGCAGCAGATCCAGCCATGAGCGCTTCCGCTTCGCGCTCGGTGCATCGACACCAGCACCGAACGACCGGAATACCATCTCGACACTTCCGAGCTTGAGCCGAGCCCCCGCCGCGAGCTCCCGTTCCCCCGCGACGCGCAGGCCATCCACGAAGGTGCCGTTCGCCGAGCGAAGGTCGACGACGAACCATGCCGCGCCCTTTCGCAACAGCGTCGCGTGGTTGGTCGAGACGCTGTCGTCCCGCACCCGAATGTCGTTCTGCGGCCCGCGCCCAATGGAGCACACCGGTCGCTCGATGGGAAACGACGCACCCGCGTACGACCCACGTACGATCTCCAGGCTCGCCGCGATCGGCGTGGCCGCCACGTCACGCTTGCTGCCCTCGGCGTGCTCACGCCGGATGCGCGTCATGTCGAGAATCGCCGTGGGAGCTGCGGCCTCGGTCGGCGCCCGCACATCAATGCCCACCAGCTCGAAGCGGAGGTCTTCCTCGTCGAGACGCAGCACGTCACCATGGCCGAGGAGATACGTGCCGGACACGAGGGTGCCGTTGATGGACGTGCCGTTGGCGCTCTCGTTGCGAAGCAGATAGCCGCCCTGCACCGGCGTCACCGAGAAGTGTCGGCGCGAGACACCCATGCCGGCGACCACGAAGTCGCATGCCGCATCCCGCCCCACCACCACGCGAAAGTCGCCGAGCTCGATGGTATCGCCAGTACGCGTCATCACGATCTGTGCGCGCGTCGTGGACAACACGGTGGGTCGCGCGGGCACGGCGTGCACGAGAGCTGGCGCCGCCTCCGCACCACTCGACGTCGACGCAATGCCTGCATCGCCGGCGTTGTCGGTCGTGAACGTGAGCTGACATCCCTCGAACTCGATGCGCGCGCCGTCGGGCAATGGCACCGGTGCGATGCCGAGTGTCACGTCGTCGAGCCGCACGACGACCGACGCGGTGAGCCGCTGGATCGTCGAGGGCCCTGACGATGACACCGTGATCGTTGCGACGGGCCCGGACCACTCGAGCGACGCAATGGGCAACGCAGTCGGGCCGTTTCCACCAACGATGTACGTGCCCGTTCGCATGGCGCAGCGTTCGGTGCCGGAGTTGAGCATAGGCATGGCAAAGCATGCCGGTTGGGCCCGCCAATCACGGTGATCTGGCTCACCTTTGATCATTACCGTCGACTCATCGGACTCCCCATCAGTTGCACTCCACGAGAGAGCAACGGAGAGAACGTCCATCGCTGCGTGAGAATCCCCTGCACCGATGCCGGAATCGTGACCTCCGCGCGAGCATCCGTCGACGCGCGCAATGTCATCCGTTGCCCCACGAGCACCGCCAGCCGCATCGTCCCTGCGTCCTCGGCCAACGCCGCCAGCGGAATTCGCAGCGACGCACGCGCGCCCGGCGCCACGCGGCCGAGCATCCACTCACGCCGCATGCCGATGAGATACACGTGCACGTAGTCGCGCGCTTCGTTGTCGAAGCGGATTGCCGTTGGAGACTCATCGAGCGGTGATGCTGCCGCCGCCGCGATGCGCGACGGCGTGCTGGCGCAGCCACCGAGCACTGCGCTCAGGCTGATCACGGCGGCAAGTGAAACAAGGGAGCGGATGCGTGGCGTAGTCATTGTGTCCTCCATGAGCGGGAACGGCGTCTTCGGTGCCTTATCCCTTAGCGCGCAGAACGCGGCCAAACCCACTCATCACCTTTCCCACCCGCGCGGATTGTTGTCCAACCGGGCAGACCGATACCAAGGCGCCCTTGCCGTTCACTCCTCTCCCCGAAACGAACGAGCTTGACGGCGCGAATGGCCACGCCGTCACCGAACTGTTGCGCGCATGGAGCGCCGGCCGCGCAGGCGCGTCCGATAGGCTGGTGCCACTCGTCTATGCCGAGCTTCGCCGCCAGGCCCGCCGTGAGCTGCGGCGCGAGGGCGAGGGCCACACCCTCCAGGCCACGGCGCTGGTGCACGAAGCCTGGCTGCGCCTCGACGGCCAGCACGACGCACGGTGGGAGAGCCGAAGCCAGTTCCTTGCGGTCGCCGCGCAGATCATGCGTCGTGTGCTCGTGGATCACGCGCGAACTCGCCGGGCGCTCAAGCGCGGCGGTGGTGAGACACAGGTCACACTTGGCGACGCGATGAACGCCGTCGCCGCGTCCGATTCGGTGGACGTGCTCGCACTCGACGACGCCCTCGCCCGCCTGGGCATCATGGATCCGCGCAAGGCAAGGCTGGTCGAGCTGCGCTACTTCGCGGGCCTCAGCATCCCCGAGGCCGCCGCGACAATGGGAATCTCCCAGGCGACTGTCATTCGCGAATGGGCCGTCGCGCGCATGTGGCTCCGCCGCGAGCTCGACGCGTGACGACGCCGACGCACGTGACGCCGGCAGAAGGCACGCCCGCGCCCATGTCGCCCGAACGGTGGCGCGCGGTGGACGCGATTCTTCAGACCGCACTCGCCTGCGAACCGGAGCGACGCGTTGCCGTCATCGCTGAACTGTGCGGCGACGATGGTGTGCTCCGCCTCGAGGTGGCATCACTGCTCGCCGAACACGTGGACGCGGACGACGACTTCCTCGAGCGTCCCGCCGCCGAACTGTTCGTCGAGCCCAACGCATCGCCCCTCATCGAGCGTCTCGCGACTGCCATCGGAGGGCGGTACCGCATGGAGCGCGAGATCGCCCACGGCGGCATGGCCACCGTGTACCTCGCGCACGACCTGAAGCATGGCCGCCGCGTCGCGATCAAGGTGCTCCGCGAAGAGGTCGCTGCCGCCGTGGGCGCCGAACGATTCCTCGCCGAGATCCGCGTCACTGCGTCGCTCCAACATCCGCACATCCCGCCGCTGTTCGACTCGGGAAGCGCGGACGGCGTGCTCTGGTACGCGATGCCCTATGTGGACGGCGAGACGCTCCGCTCGCGACTCATTCGCGATGGCGCCCTGCCGATTGCCGAGGCGGTGCGACTGGCGCGCGAGGTGGCGGAGGCGCTGGACCACGCGCACGTGCGCGGCATCGTGCACCGCGACGTGAAGCCGGAGAACGTCCTGCTGCAGGACGGCCATGCGCTCGTCGCCGACTTTGGCATCGCGTTGGCGCTCGAGCAGGCGGGCGGCGAACGCGTGCTCGACTCCCGCGTGGACGTCTATGCCCTTGGCGCCGTGTTGCATGAGATGCTCGCAGGCGAGCCGCCGTTCTCCGCACCGACGCGGCAGGCTGTCGTTCGGCGCATGATGCACGAGATCCCGCCCGCGTTGACGGAGCGTTGCCCGGAGGTGCCGCCGTTCGTCGAGGCCGCCGTGGGTCGTGCGTTGGCCAAGCGGCCCGACGACCGCTTTCCAAACGCGGCGGCATTCGCGGCGTCGCTTGCGGTGCCGTCCACTGCGCCACGCGGTCGCACGGTGTCGGCGCAAGCGGCACTCTACGCTGTCGCCGCTACACTCGTGGCGGGACTCGTCGGTGGCTTGATCATCGATCGTGTGTCGTTTGACCGGCCGACAGCGAAGCCGGCCTCGATGGTCGCGCCTCCGTCGTCTGATATCAGGGCGGTCCCGTCGGTGACTCCCGCAGGCGACGTGTCGCTCTCCATCGTTGACCGCACCGGCCACCTCGTCCGTGGCATTCCCGCGAATCGACCGTGGACGCCACGGTTCTCCCCCGATGGACACCGCGTCGCCTACGGCGCCTTCGGCCACGGCCGCACATCGAGCGACATCTGGGTCACGGATCTGGACAAGGGCACGACCCAGCGGCTCACCGACGACGACGCAGACTCGAACGATCCGCAGTGGAGCGCAGACGGTGCGGCGCTCGCCTTCTCCGTGAACGCGCCCGGCGGCAAGGACGTCGTGCTACGGCCGCCCACTGGTGGCGCGAATCGCGTGGTCACCGCGCGCGACGGCACGCAGTTCCCCAGCGACTGGCTGCGCGATGGCAGCGCGCTGCTGGTTACCGACGGGGACGACCAGCATGACATCCTCGCGCAACCCGCCGACGGATCGCCCGCTCGCGCATTGGTGGCCACGCCTGCCGACGAGACCGCAGCGCGCATCTCGCCCGACGGCCGTTGGGTGGCGTATACCTCCGACGAGTCGGGCAGGGCGGAAGTGTACCTCGACTCGTATCAACGCCCCGGTCGTGCACGTGCGATGATCTCACTGGGAGGCGGCGTGCACCCGGTGTGGCGTGCCGACGGACGCGAGCTGTATTACTGGCGCGACGGCGCGCTGATCGCCGTCCGGATAGCCGTGTCGATCGGCGGCGCGCCGCCGGTGAGCGGTGCACAGACCGTGTTGTTCCGCGCGAAATACCAGGCGAACTTCAACACCATGTACGACGTCTCTCCGGACGGCCAGCGGTTCGTCATCGTGGTGCAGCACTGAGCACCTTGTCACTGCGCAGGAGTTTGTCGCCCCGACAGGAGCGCAGCGACCGAGGGGCCTGCCCTTCACTCACGACATCACGGCTTGCGCCCCGATCGGAGCTGCGACATCAGCTCCGTCACCGCGCGCTCCAGCTGCGCGTCACGACCCGCATAGCTCTCGCCCATCGGACGGTCCACGCGAATGTCGACCTGCCGCGAGGCTCGTTCGAGCGCCGCAGCGTCCAGTTGCGAGTTGCGCATGAACGGCAGTCTTACGCTCGTCCCATCCACCATCGTGCCGCTGCCGGTGTACACGTCCCACATCGCCGTCGGCTCACCAACGACTGTGCCGAGCTTCATCGCACGATAGCCTTCGGTGAAGTTCTCGCCATCGGAGAGCGTCGCCTGGCTGGTGAGGAGAATCGTCGGCTTCTCGAGGGAGCGTTGGCCGAGTACGGGACGGCCCGGCACCGATGGCACGCCGCGCCGCACCATGTCCACGTACGGTTTCCGCGACAACACATCCAGCGCGTGGCCGTTCATGAAGCCGCCGTTGTTGTTGCGCACGTCGAACACCACACCCTCCTTCTCGTGCATCTCCGCGTCGAGGTCGAGGTTGAGCTGTGTGAGCGCATTCGCTCCCATGTCGAACATGTGCACGTAGCCCAGGCGTCCACCGCTGAGCTTCGCGACGAGTGCGCGCCGCTCCTCGACCCACGCGCGATACAGCATCTGCTTCTCGAACGCCGTGCTCCTCGGCCTGATCGCCATCTCGCGAGCGCTGGTTCCGCTCGGATCCGCGGACACGCGCACCGACACTCGCTTGCCGACCTTAACCGCGAGGAGCGAGTCGAGCGACATGTCGCGCGCGATTGGGGTGCCATCGATCGCCAACAGATAGTCGCCCACGTGCACCCCCTCGCTCAGCGCCGCGGCGGCGTTCGGGATGACGGTCGTCACGCGGAGCAGGCCACGTTGCTCGTAGACCGCACGGTCGAACTCGAGGCCGAGCCGTCCCGTCGCCGCCGTCGGTGCGCCCGTCGCTGGTGGTCCGCTTATCCCCATGTGCGACGCATTCAACTCGCCGATCATCAGGCTGAGCACACGCCGCATTTCGTCGGGCGTCTTCGCACCCGCGATGCGCGGCGCATACGACGCGCGAACCGCCGGCCAGTCGACGCCGTGAAACGCAGGGTCGTAGAAGTTGTCGTTCAGGAACTCCCACGCCTGGTTGAACACATCCCACTTCTCGCTGACGAAATCCACGTCCAGCTCGGCGCGAACGGCAACCTGACGCGCTGCCTTGGTCTCGAGCGTGACGTTGACGATGCGGCCCTGCTCGAGAAACCACACGCTCTTTCCGTCGGGCGCGAACTGGATGGCGCTCTTGTTCCCCGGCGTCGTCGTGAGCTGCCGCGTGACGGCCGGATCGGTGGCGAACTCGTCGAACGAGTACGTAAAGAGGTTTGTCTGGCCTGCTACGCTCGAGGTCACGATGATCTGCTTGCCGTCGGCACTCAATGCCTGTACGCCGACATCCACGCCCGCGGGCACCACGCTCAGGCGCGTCCTGATCCCGTCGAGGACCACACGCACGGCGCGCGCACCGGCACGTCTCGCCGAAGACGAGTCGGGGCGCGTCGAGTCGGTTGCCGGACGGGCGGGCGCCGGCGCGGGAAGTGTCGTGCGGCCCGGCGTCTCGTCGCGGAAGAGCGCCGAGAACTGGTCCTCGCGAAACTTCGGCGAGAAGGGAAGGAGATCCACGCGCGCGAGCGCACCAGGCTCGGTGCGCATTCCCGTGTCGAGGAGCAGAAAGCCGCCGTCGCCACTCCACGACACGGTCGTCGCTCGCGTGTTGGAGAGCCAGCTCACCTGGTGCGCGTCGCCGCCCGCCGCTGCAACGATGTACGCGTTCATGAACAGCTTCGCGCCACCGGAAAGGTAGGCGACCCACCGACTGTCGGGTGACCATGCGATCGGACGCTCGATGAAGAAGGGCGGCCGGCCGAAGATTCCCTCGGCGAGTACACGCACCGCCTTGGTCTCGAGCGACACCACGCACAGCTCACGCGCGTCGCGCAGGAACGCGACCTGCCTGCCATCGGGTGAAAAGCGAGGCGACACGCTGTGCGTCCGACCCGTCGTGAGCGGCAGTTCCTTCCCGGACGCGAAGTCGTACAGGTAGAGATTCCAGGCCCCATCACGGTTCGCCGCGTACACCAGCCGCCGGCTGTCCGGCGACCACGCCACCTGCGACTCGGCCGCTGACGTCGTGGTGATGCGCGTCGCGTCGCCACCGTCTGCCGCCGACGCAGCGAACACGTCGCCGCGCGCAACGAACGCGAGCTTCTTTCCGTCCGGTGAAACAGCGAGATCGCTGAAGCCGGTGGTAACGACCAGATGCTCGGTGCCGCCACCGATCGCCACGCCGCGCACGGTGATGGGCACTTCGCGTGTACTGCGCGTCGCGACGTCGTACGTCCAGATGCCGAAGTCCCGCTCGAACGCGATGGTGCTGCCGTTGCCAGCCATCGTCGGCCACATCACACGCCCATCGCGGAACGTGGTCAGTGCCCGTGCGTCGCCCTCTCGAGCCTTGACCCAGAGATTCTGCGCCCCGGAGCGATCCGACACGAAGTAGAGCGAACCCACGTCCCCGCTCGCGACGCCCCACATCGGCCACTGCAGCTTGGCCCCGCGCTGCGTGATCTGCTCATAGCGCGGCGATTGCGAGCCATCACCGCGGACCACCCACAGCTCGCTCTCGTCGAGATGCGAGCGCCCCTTCCGCCACCATTGCGAGAGACCGAACCCTCGGCCCACGATCGCCACGGCGTCGCCGGTTGGCGACGGCGCGGACATGAACTCGCTGGCATAGCGGTCCGCGGCGACAGGCATCGGCGTGCCTCCCTCGCTTCGCACGCGATAGACGTCGCTCATCCCCGCGATGTCGTGCACCGATGTCGAGTAGTAGATCCAGTTGCCATCGCGCGACCAGCCGTCGAGCTGCTCGGCGCCATCGTCGAAGGTGAGACGCCGCAGCGACCCGTCCGCGAGCGTGAGGATCCAGATGTCGACGCTCCCCGCACGCGTCGACATGAACGCGAGCCTGGCGCCGTCCGGCGAGTACATCGGTCGCGACTCGTTCGCCGCGTTGGCGACGAGGAGCCGAGCCTCGCCGCCGCGCGCAGGTACGACCCAGATGTCGCCACCGTGGACGAACGCGATCTCATTGCCATCGGGTGCGATGCCCGGCTCGGCGAAGGAGAGCTTTGGCGCGGCAACGGTGCGCTGTGTCGCCTGGGCGGCGACGCGCATCGGCACGATGAGTGCGACGACCGTCGCGACGATCAGGTGGGAAGAGCGGCGCATGGTGGCGAGTTCTGGATTGGCAGTTGCGTAGGACGCAGGGTAGCGGCGCTAACATACGAGCTCGGTCCACGTTCGCCACCTCGCACACACGAATGTCCACGACCAACGCAGTCATCCTCGCGCGCGGACTCGGCACGCGCATGCGCAAGGCCGACGACAGCGCGTCGCTCGACGCCGCGCAGGCCGCGGCGGCCGACAGCGGCATCAAGGGGATGATCCCCATCGGTCGCCCGTTCATGGACTACCTGATCAGCGCGCTCGCCGACGCCGGCTTCACCGACGTGTGCCTCGTGATCGGTCCCGAGCACACCGTGGTGCGCGACTACTACGAGCGTGAGGTCACACCCGCGCGAGTGCGCATCGCCTTCGCGGTGCAGCAAGCGCCGCGCGGCACGGCGGACGCGGTGCTCTCGGCCGAGGCGTTCGCGCTGGGCGACCCGTTCATCGTCATCAACTCCGACAACTACTATCCGCCGGAACCGCTGGCGGAGCTGCAGCGTCGCAGCACTCCGGCGTTGATCGCCTTCGATCGCGAGGCGCTGGTGAGCATGGGGAACGTGGCCGCGGATCGAGTGGGCCGATTCGGCGCGCTGGAGATCGACGACGACGGCGCGCTCGTGCGGATCGTCGCCACGCCGTCGTCGACGAACGCCACCACGCCGCTGTTCGCGAGCCTCAACTGCTGGCTCTTCACGAGTGAGATCTTTCGCGCGTGCCGCGCCGTGACGCCGTCGGCGCGCGGGGAGCTGGAGCTGCCGCAAGCGGTGCAGCTGGCCATCGCGAATGGATGGATGCGCTTCGAGGCCGTGCGAATGCGTGCGGGCGTGCTCGACATGTCGAGTCGCGCCGACGTGGCGTCGGTGGCCGCACGACTCGGTGGGACGCGCGTCCAGCTTTAGCGTTTTGCCTCACGCCTTCAACAGGTCCTCGATCTTCACCGGCAGCTCGCGCACCCGCACGCCCGTCGCGTGATACACCGCCGACGTGATGGCCGCTGCCGTTCCCGCCAGCCCGATCTCGCCGACACCGCGCGCACCGAGCTCGTTCAGCACCTTGTCCGGATAATTCAGGAACGTGACGTCGATCGGCGGCGCATCGGCGTTCGTGCTCACGATGTAATCCGCGAGGTTGCTGTTGATCGGTGCGCCATACCGCTTGTCGTAGCGCGACTCCTCGAACAGCGCCATGCCGATCCCCATCACCACCGCCCCTTCGATCTGGTTGCGCGCCGGCTTGAGGTTGATCATGCGGCCCGCGTCGATCACGCTGACGAACCGCGATACCCGCAACCGCGCCGTCTCCGGCTGCCACGTCACCTCGGCGAACTGCGCCCCGAACGAATGCAGCGAGTACTTCCTGCTCTCCTCACCGCCGAACGTGCTCGGAGACTGCCCGTCACCGACCGCCGCGCGCACGTTCGCTCGCGTGAGCACGTCGCTCACCGAGACCCCCGATGACGCCGCGCTCTTCTTCAAGACACGGCCGTTGACCAGCTGCAGGTCATCGGGCTTCGCATCCTTGAACGGCGCGTTCGGTCCCGCCGTCGCCATCGTGAGCAGCGCACTCACGGCACCGCGTGCCGCGTTGATCACCGACGGAATCACCGACGACGTCACCCACGATCCGCCGGAGATCGGGCCGGGCGGCAACGTCGTGTCGCCGAGCCGCACGTCGATCTTCTCCAGGGGAAGACCCGTCGCCTCGGCCACCACGAGCGCGAGCACCGTGTAGGTCCCGGTACCGATGTCCTGCGTCGCAATGCGCACGGTGGCCGTGCCGTCGCGCCCGATCTCCACCGACGAGTTTGCGTCGGAACGCATCGCTCCCCACGAACACGCCGCCACGCCCCAGCCAATCGTCAGCCCATCGCGCTTCATCGACCCCACTCGCGGGTCGCGCTTCGCCCACCCGAACTTCTCGGCGCCCACCTCCATGCACTCCAGCAGGTGTCGCGATGAGAATGGCAGCTTGTTCGACTCGTCCTGCTTGGGCTCATTGCGCCGGCGCAGCTCGATGGGGTCCATGTTCAGCGCGACCGCCAGCTCGTCCATCGCCGACTCCATCGCGAACAGGCCCGGAACGGCGCCTGGTCCACGCATCGCCGTTGGTGTGCCGATGTTGGCACGCGCCAGCCCTGACGCCACGCGCAAATTCGGCACGCTGTACATGAACGGCGTGGACTCGCCACACCCTTCCTTGTAATCGTCGAGGATCGACGTCTGGTTCAGGGCGTCCTGCTGCAACGACACCAGCGTGCCGTCACGGTTCGCACCGATGCGGAACCGCTGCTGCGTCCGCGGCCGATGTCCCACCGTCTCGAACATCGACTGTCGCGAGATGACGAACTTCACCGGCGCGCCCACTGCGCGCGCCACTCCCGCGGCGAGGATCGCGTGACTCCACGGCCAGAGCTTGCCGCCGAAGCCGGAGCCGAGAAAGTGCGTGATCACGCGCACGTTCTCCTTGGGAACGCCAAGCATCTGGGACAGCACATCGCGGTGGTTCATGATCGCCTGCGACGTCTCGTACAACGTCACCGTGTCGCCGTCCCACGTCGCGACGGTGGCGTGCAGCTCGATCGGATTGTGTACTTCCGTCGGCGTGACGTACGTCTGGTCGACCGTGACCGCGGCAGTCTGGAACGCGGCCGCCGCGTCGCCACGCTCGCTGTCCGTCTGCATCGGCACGTCGGCGACGAGCATCGTGTCCACGGTGTGCTTGTCCGCGGCATAGCGTACGCGAACGGCGCTGGTCGCTGCACGGGCCTGCTCCATCGTCTGCGCCACTGCCACGGCGACGTATTGCCCGTAGTAGCGAACCACGTCGTCCTCGAATGGCGGACGCTTCTCGTCGATGATGCCGCTGAACCCCTGCGCCGGTGCGCTGCGAAAGAACGCCGTGATGTTGCCGCGGTGATAGACCGCGCGCACACCGGGCAGTCGCCGCGCGGCACTCGCGTCGATCGACACGATGCGGCCGCTCGCGATCGTGCTGCGCACCGGCACGGCGTACAACATCCCGGTGAGGTTCACGTCCGAGGTGTAGACGGCGCGCCCACTCACCTTGAGCGGCCCGTCGATACGCGGCAGCTTGCCGCCGAGCACCTTCGGCGCGTCCGGTGCACCGGTGGCTTCGGATGATCCTCGTGCGCGGCTCATACTGAAGCCATCCCCGTGGCGAGACGCAGCGCATGCGCGAGACATCGGCTCGCCAGCTCCACCTTGAATCCATTCTCGCTCTGCGGTTTCGCGTCGCGCAGGGCGAGTGTCGCGGCCCGCCTGATCGTCCCCTCATCCACGGACGCACCCGTCAGCGCTTGCTCAGCCGCCGTCATGCGCCAGGGCTTCGTGCCGATGCCGCCCATCGCCAGACGCACGGACCGGAACGTCCCTCCCGATACTTCCACGACCACCGCGGCCGACGCGAGCGCGAACTCGTACGACGCGCGATCGCGCAGCTTGAGATACCGCGACGTCGTGCCCGCGCGCGGCGGCGGCAGCGTGACGTGCGTGACCAGGTCGCCAGGCTCCAGCACCGTCTCACGGTGCGGCGTCGCGCCGGGCAACAGGTGAAAGTCCTGGAACGCGATCGCTCGCGTACCCTTCGTACCCTGCACATGTACAGTTGCTTCGAGCGCCGCCAGCGCGACGTTCATGTCCGACGGATTGGTCGCGATGCACTGCGGACTCGTCCCAAGGATGGCAAGAGTGCGGTTGTCACCATCGACGGCCGAACACCCGGAGCCCGGCTCGCGCTTGTTGCACGCCATCGCGGTGTTGCGGAAGTACATGCACCGCGTGCGTTGCAGCAGGTTGCCACCCGTCGTCGCCACGTTGCGCAACTGCGCCGATGCGCCCGCGAGCAGGGCTTCGGACAGCACGCGGTAGTCACGCACCACGGCGGCGTCATGGGCGAGCGCCGCGTTGCGGACCATGGCGCCGATCCGAAGCCCCCCATCGGCGGTGCGCTCCACCTTGTCGAGGCCGATGTGGTTGATGTCCACCAGCCGCGTCGGCCGCTCGACGTCGAGCTTCATGAGATCGACGAGCGTCGTGCCGCCGGCGAGAAAGCGCACCGGCGCACCTTGCTGCGCCGTCGTCGAATGCGCGGCAATGCCGATGGCTTCGGGAATCGTGCGCGCGCGCGTGAACTGAAATCGTTCCATGGTGTCCCTGGCTAGCGATGGTCTCGTTTGTCGCCCCGAGCGAAGCGAGGGGTCTGCTCTCTACCCTCGCTCGCAATGCCAACACAGAGCCGGTCAGCTCTGGCTCACGCGAGTGTTGCCACGCACTTCCTGAATGGCTGCGACGATGTTGGGATAGGCGCCGCAGCGGCAGATGTTGCCGCTCATCAACTCCTTGACGTCTGTGTCCGCGGGTCCGCACGGCTCCTTCATCAGCGCCACCGCCGACATGATCTGTCCCGACGTGCAATAGCCGCACTGATAGCCGTCGTGCTCCACGAACGCGGCCTGCATTGGGTGCAGCGCGCCCGGCGCGCCGATGCCCTCGATGGTCGTGATGTCGTCGCCCTCGTGCATCAGCGCGAGCCGCAGGCAGGAGTTCACACGCTGGCCATTCACATGCACCGTGCACGCGCCGCACTGCCCGTGGTCGCAACCCTTCTTCGTACCTGTGAGATGCACGGTCTCGCGCAGCGTGTCGAGCAGCGTGGCACGTGGGTCGATGCGGACGCGATGCGTTGCGCCGTTGATCCGGAGCGCGATCGGCACCGTGCCCGGAATGTCGAGCGCCGTTGGCGACGTTGGTGCAACTGCCGCCGCATTGGCCACCAGCGGCATCGAGGCGGCGACGCCCGCCACGCCCGCGATGCCCGCACGAGACAGGAATCCGCGGCGCGAAAGCACCGGCGTCGATTCATCCGAATCGGGCGCGTCAGGATCGTGCATGAATGGCTCCTCGAAAGGCTTGAAGGGTCCGACCGGTTCTACTGAACGTCCGCGGCGAAACGCGGTGGAGTCCCGTCATCGCCCCCCCCCGCGTTCGCTCGCCATCAATAGCGCAAATGCCGCCAGGTTGCGAGAGCGAAATTGCCGCCCAGCAGCAGGAACGCAGGGCTCGCTACCCTGTTCCAGGACGAGCCACGCACCGCGGTTCGCCGCGTGGCTATCCTTCAGGCCATCCCGCTGTCCGCCCTCGTTCTCTCTCCTTTCGTGCCGACGTGCTGTTCCTCGCTCTCGCTGGCAGATTCATCCGACGCTCTACGTTGATCGGCGGCCTCGCTGCCCCACTCGTCGCCGCGTGCGCTGAAGGGCCGGAGCGACCAGAAGCCGTCGCCACGAACGTACAGAGCGCAGCCACTGGCGCCGCCGTCGTGCAACAGCGCGTGCCGGCCGATACGGTGGACTCCCTCACCGCCGCGCGGCGAGCCACCGTGATGGACACGACGCACCTTCGCGCCGCGGCCGTGCCGCCTCGTGCAGTTGACACCACGGCGCGCACGGACACCACGCGTCGTGCATCCGTCAGTGGGCTGATCGGCCCGAAAGCGGGCGATCGTCACATGGCGTTCCGCGATACCGGCAGCAATCTGGACTCGCTCTGGCCGGTGAAGGGACCGGCGCCGCTGCCAGGCTCCATCCTGCCCGCACGGCGCATCATAGCCTTCTATGGCAATCCGCTCTCGAAGCGCATGGGCATCCTCGGCGAGTTTCCCTCCGACGACATGCTGGCCAAGCTCGACGCAGAGGTTGCGGCATGGACCCGGATCGACCCCGACCACCCCGCACAGCCTGCACTGCACCTGATCGTGCTCGTGGCCGATCCGGTCCCGGGCACGAGCGGCAAGTATCGCACGCGTCACGACAGCGCGATGATCGAGAAGGTCTACGGCTGGGCGCGCAGCAGGAATGCCCTGCTGTTCCTGGACCTGCAGGTAGGGCAGAGCACCCTGCAGTACGAGCTGCCCTGGATCGAGAAGTTTCTCATCCGTCCCGACGTGCACCTCGGCATCGATCCCGAATTCTCGATGAAGAAGGGAGGCATTCCCGGCAAGCGAGTGGGCACGTACGACGCGGTGGACATCAACTATGCATCGCACTTTCTCTCGAATCTCGTTGAGAAGCACAAGCTGCCGCCGAAGATCCTCGTCGTGCATCGCTTCACGACCAACGGCGTGACCAACACGAAGAAGATCGCGCTCGATCCGCGCGTGCAGATCGTGATGCACATGGACGGCTTCGGCCCGTCGTGGATGAAGCGCGACACCTACTGGCGCGACATCAAGCAGGAGCCGGTGCAGTTCGCCGGCTGGAAGCAGTTCACGAAGGCGAAGAACGATCGCCCGCCGACACCACGCGCGGAGATCCTTCGCCTCTGGCCCGTTCCGCTCTACATCCAGATTCAGTAGGCGCATCCGCAAGCGAGGTACGAATGGACATCAAGCGCGCGGGCTCACAGCCCTCCAGCTCGGGACCTTCCGATTGGTTCACCGGCACGGTCCGCATCGATCCGCTCTTCCAGGCAACCGCACCGGCGCGTGCCGCTGGTGCCGCCGTCACCTTCGAGCCAGGCGCGCGTACTGCCTGGCACACTCACCCACTCGGACAGACGTTGATCGTGACGGCTGGCGCCGGCCGCGCCCAGCGCGAAGGTGGACCGATCGAGCAGATCACACCCGGCGACGTCGTCTCCATCGCCCCCGGGGAGAAACACTGGCACGGAGCGTCGCCGACCACGGCGATGACGCACATCGCAGTGCACGAAGCGCTCGACGGAAAGGCCGTCGACTGGTTGGAGAAGGTCAGCGACGCGCAGTATCTCGCGTCATCACTCGAGCAAGGAATGGAAGCTCCTCGATGAACACGAAAGCATATGGTGCCCATGCTGCCGACAAGCCGCTCGAGTCCCTCGAGATCGCGCGTCGTCAGCCGGGTGCGAACGACATACGGATCGACATCGCGTACTGCGGCGTCTGTCATTCCGACCTCCACACCGTGCGGGCAGAATGGGACGGCACGCAGTTCCCTTGCGTGCCCGGTCACGAGATCGTCGGTCACGTGACTGACGTGGGTGCCGGCGTCACGACATTCAAGGTAGGTGACACGGTCGGTGTCGGCTGCATGGTCGACAGCTGTCAACACTGCGCAACCTGCGCTGAAGGCCTCGAGCAGTATTGCGAGAACGGCTTCACCGGTACCTACAACGGACCAACCAGCGACGCACCGGGCTACACCTTCGGCGGCTATTCCCAGCAAATCGTCGTGGACGAGAAGTTCGTCCTGCGCATCACGCACCCGGCCGAGCAGCTGGCGGCCGTCGCACCGCTCCTGTGCGCTGGCATCACGACGTACTCACCGCTGCGCCACTGGAATGCAGGTCCAGGCAAGAAGGTCGGTATCGTCGGAATCGGCGGGCTCGGCCACATGGGTGTGAAGCTCGCGCACGCCATGGGTGCCCACACCGTGGCCTTCACGACCTCCGAAAGCAAGCGCGCCGACGCACACGCCCTCGGCGCCGACGAAGTGATCATCTCGCGCAACGCGGACGAAATGCAGGCGCACGCTGCAACCTTCGACCTGATCCTCAATACCGTGGCGGCGAGTCACGATCTCGACGCATACACCTCGCTCCTCAAGCGCGACGGAACGTTGGTGCTCGTCGGCGTGCCGGAACATCCGCATCCATCTCCCGACATCCCCGCGCTGATCTTCAAGCGGCGCGCGATTGCCGGCTCACTCATCGGCGGCATCGCCGAGACGCAGGAGATGCTCGATTTCTGCGCCGAGAAGGGGATCGTCTCGGAGATCGAGATGATCCGCATTCAACAGATCGACGAGGCCTATGCGCGCATGCTGAAGAGCGACGTCAAGTACCGCTTCGTGATCGATAACAGTTCGCTCGCCGGCTAACAGGGGCGTGGTTGTCCTTCACGGGGCCACGCCGTCACCGTGGCGTTGCGGTCGACGCTCCCATGTTGGCGAGCTCCTGGAGATCAATGGCGTAGCGCGCGGCCGCCGCGCGCTCCCCGGAGGCGAGCGCCGCTCGCCGCGCCCCGTCGATGCACCGGAAGCGCCGCGGCTCCTTCACCAGCGTGCGGCGGTACTCGGCGAGCGCGTCGGCTGGGCGCCCCATGGACATGAGCAGGTCGCCCAGCAGCTCGCGCGCCGGGGCGAGCGGACCCGGCGTGACGGCACTCTTCTCGGTCGCGTCCTCGCGCGCGGCCGCCTCACGCATCTGCGCGAGAGCGTCGGCCGCGCGGCCCTCGGCCAGTGCCAGCCACGCCCGCGCGCCGAGCCGCTGGATCGCGACCTGCTCGGCCCAGTACGATTCGCCGCTCGCCAGCAGCCGCGCGTGGATCGCGGTCAGTGAATCACCTGCTGCCCGGGCCACCGACAGGCGCCGGACCTGCGCGGCGCCGAGCGCGCGCGCGAAGTACGTCATCGCCTCGGTGTAGGGGAACGCGCTGGATGTGGGCGCAAGCGACGCCGCGTCGACCCACCTTCGCCGTTCGAGCGCGTAACGCGCGGGCATCGCCGCCAAGGCGAACACGCCCGCCCAGCCAGGTGCGGCACCGGTCACCGCGCTCGGATCGAACCGCGCGGCAATCGCTGGAAGGCCGTCCAGCACCGCCTTGGCGGCAGAGTCGCGCCGCATCTGCAGGTACGCGTACACCAGGTAGTCCGATGCGTGCAGTACCTCTGCCAGTGAGGAGTCCTGCAGCGCTATCTCGGCCGACCGCTGGTTCGCGCGGACCGACGCCTCCCACTGGCCGAGGCGCGTGAACGTGTGCGACGGCATGTGCAGCGCGTGCGCCGCGGCGGGTGCGATGTCGGCGTAGCGGCGCGCGGCGGCGGCGGCCTGCGGGGCAAGCGTCGGCACGTCGTAGCTGTGGATGATGTAGTGAGCAAGGCCGGGGTGGTTCGGCTGTTCCGCCCACAGCGACTCGAGGAGCACGCCTGCCCGGCGCTGCCGGTCGTAGCTCTTGTCCGTGGGAGCGGCAGCAGCGACGATCGACAGCGCGTAGAAGATTTTCGCCTCGGTGTCGGCGGGGTACCGCGCGACGAGATCGGCCATCGCGCCCTCGTAGGCTACCACGCGCGTGCGCTGGTCGACGCGCTCGAAGTCGGCGTACAGCTGCGCGATGGCGGCGATGTACGCGCGCTCACGCGGCGTGGCGGCGGCAAGACGCCCCGCGGCGTCGGTCGCCAGCCGCCCCCGGGCGAGCAGGGCGGGCGCGCGGTTGGTGGGACTCGTCGGGTTCGTCCAACGACTGAGGGCGAGTCCCCAGTGCGCCATCGCGCAGGTCGAGTCGGCGGTCAATACGTTATCGAACCCGCGGATCGCCGCGCCGCACTCGAACGAGTGGAGCAGCGCGACGGCGCGGTCGAACCGCGGCGCCACCTCCGGGCGGCACGAAGTGGAGAAATGCACGGTCCCCAGCCCCGCGCCCGCGTGTTCGGCGTGCGCCTGCGCCGAAGCACGGGTGGCGAGCAGCGCGACGAGTAGCACGGCGCGCAGTGAAGCGACGACAGGTGCGGTGACGGGCGTCATGGTGCTGCGGGTCAGGGGAGTCTCAATTGCGCTGCGGCCGCGACGATGCCAGTCAAGCCGCCGCGGCGCAAGTGTCAGAGGTGCTGCCGGTGCGTGGCTCGAGAGCTGAAGATCGAGCGCTGGTGAACACGCTGGCCCAACCACAACTTGGAATGCGAATTCCCGCCTCGAGCAACTATCAATGACCCAGCTACGTCACTCGACGTCCGCGCGGTGCACGAACGGCACCGTGCGTCGCCACGTCCTCTTCCTTCTCCTCGGTGCCTGCACCGCTGCAACACCTGCAGTCGCGCAGGACACGCCTCGCCCCATTCGCGCACTCTACGTGACCGGCGGTGGCTTTCACGACTTCACCGCGCAGAAGCAGATCCTGCCGACCGGCATCTCCGCACGCACCAACATCGTCTGGACTATCGACCACACCGCCGACACGTCGACGAAGATGTTGATCCCACGACACCTGACCACCGCCTGGGCCGACTCGTTCGACGTGGTGGTCTACAACATGTCGTTCTCGTATGTCGTCGACCCGCAGTGGATCGAGCGCATCGCGTACGCGCATCGCGACAAGGGCGTCGCCGCCGTCATCATTCACGGCGCGACCCACAGCTATCGCCGCTCCACCACCGATGCGTGGCGTGAGCTCATGGGCGTCGCCAGCATGCGTCACGACACGCAGCGCGACTTCCGGATCGAGCGGCTCGTCGCCGATAACCCGATTGTGAAGGGGCTGCCCAAGGAATGGGGTCCGGGGAGCGACGAGTTGTACAACATCGACAAGATGTGGCCCTCGGCCACGCCGCTTGTGCAGGCGTGGAGCATCGAAGGTGAGAAACACTTTCCGGTCGTGTGGACCAACACGTTCGGAAAGGCTCGCGTGTTCGCCACGACAATGGGTCACACGAATCGGACCATGTCCGAGCCCGTGTATCTCGATCTCGTGACGCGTGGTCTCCTGTGGTCGGTGGGTAAGCTCGCACAGGACGGCACTCCTGCCGCTGGCTACGTTGCACGACGGCAACAGTGACGTGCCGATCGCTCATCAGCGGTGTAGCTCGCGCAATCAGGCCGGCTTCGCCAACGAACGCAGCTGGTACTCCGTGGTGATATCGATCGCCGCACTGATGGAGCGATAGACGGGACACGACCGGTGGTGCACCTGATGCACGCGCTCGATGACCTCGCGCGATGCTTCGGGTGCGTCGAGCGAATAGACCACATGGATGCGCCGCAGCACGAGCACCCGATCCTCGAGCTCCACCTCACCAACGGCCTCACCCGTGAGGCGGCCGTTGCTGGCGCTGATCTCGCGCGCCTCCAGCGCGCCCCCGAAGGTGCCGAGTAGTCAGCCAGCGGCGGCGGCCACGATGTAGTCGATGGTGGTAGCGTGTGGGTCCGCGACATTCTGGACCCCGTAGTGTGCCGCGATTGCGCCGTGCGTTCCGAACAACACCGGCTCAGTCTCCGCGGGCAGCCATGCCTCACGGAGTGGGCCGACGCGGCGTACGACGCGCACGTTCGAACGGTAGGCAATCTGTGACATGAGTCGAGTCCCTGGAAGAGTGCAGATACAACGACAGCTGTCGCACCGGCACACTAAATCCTCGCCTTCGCGCGCGCCACGCCACGTTCGGTCAGGGCCCCCATGAACGAAATCTCAATTCGGCTACGACACGCAGGGACGCCGCGTCAGCACTTCAAATGGCGCATAGCCGCGAGGTGACCCGCCGCGGCGCCATGCTGCCCGAAGATCATGAAATCCGTGATGACAGGAGCAACCCGATGACGCAGGAAACTCCCGGCGTCGAGCCATGAAGGCGACCGCGCGCGAGGTTACCAACCCACGACGCACTGATCCTCGTCTTCGCCGCCTACTCTTCCCCGGAGCTCCCACGGCGTGAATGCAGCCGGGGCAACGCGCGTGGCGCTGAGAGCTCGACGTTCTCCAGTAACACCGCTGCGACCTGTGCGCTCGTGCGCGTCGCCTATTTCGGCGAACCTACGCGCGTGACCGGGCCCAGCTTGGACAGGATGGGCGCCGCGACCGCACCATCCCCAACGACGACCACCTGGAAGCGCGACGGATCGTAGTACTTGCGCGCGACTTGTTGCACTTCGTCCGCCGTCACCGCCGCGATCTTCTCGGGATACGTGTCCCAGTAGTCATCGGAGAAGTCGTAACGCTTCGCCTGCATCCAGTAGCTCAGCACCTGCGAGGACTGCTCGAGTGACACGGCGAAGCTCGCGACGAGCGACCGCTTCGCACGCTCGAGCTCTTCAGCAGGCACCGGTTCCGAGGACATGCGCCGGACCTCCGCGAGAAGGTCGCCGAGCGCGGCTTTCGTCACCCCGGTCCCCACCTCTGCCCACGCCCGCCACGCGCCGGGATACGTGGAGGCCGTGAACGTGCTCTGCGCATCGTACGCATAGCCCTTCGTCTCACGCAGGAGGAATCCAAGACGGGCGACGCTCGCCTCCCCGCCGAGCACCCGATTGAGGACGAGCATGGCCGGATAGTCGGGCGAGCGCCGATCGATGGCTAGACCACCGACCATCAGCATCGACTGTGACGATCCCGGACGGTCCACGAGTACCAGCGACTGCGCGGCCGGCTGAGTTGGATTCGCCGGCACCGCCGGCGTGAAGCTCGTGTGTGGCCACTGGCCGAACTGCTGCTCCAGCAGCTTGCGGACGTTGCCGGCATCGACGTCGCCAACGATGCTGACGACCGTGTTCTGCGGCGCGAAGTGCTCGCGATGCCACTGCTTGACCATGGCGGCGTCCATGCGCCCGAGCGCCTCGACAGAGGGCGCGAGTCGAGATGCTGGATGCGATCCGTACACCGCCATCGCCATCTGCTCCTCGGCGAGGTAGCGCGGGGTGGAATGTTGCTGCCCGACTGCGGCGATCATTCGCCGGCGGCGCCCATTCAGTTCGTCGGCGGGGAAGCGTGGATTCTGGATCATGTCCGCCAGGATCGGCAGCCATCCCTCGAAGTTGTCCGACAGACCGAGCGCCAAAACCGTCGCGGCCACCGAACCATTCGCCGCCGAGGTGGAGATGACCGCACCGGTCTCCTCGATCTGGTCGGCGATCTGCCGTCCTGTTCGTGTAGTCGTTCCATCGCGAAGCATGTCGCTCGCCAGCGCCGCCAACCCCGGCGTACCGGCCGGGTCGTACAGCGGACCCGCGCCAAGCACCGCAACGTTGACGTAGACCTGCGGCAGACGGTGATTCTCGACCACGATCGCCGTTAGCCCATTCGAGAGCGTGAACTGGACCGGCCGCACCATGTGCACGGAGGGGAGCGCGCTCGCAATCGGCGCCGGGACGCGCGGCGCCTCCGCCCGCACATCAAGCGCAGGCGTGGGGATCAGCCGCTCGGCCACGGGAGGTGCAGCCGCCACTCGGCGCGCGCTCGGCACCGTAACGACGACCGCGCGATTCGTGGGCACGAGATACTTCAGCGCTACACGCTGGATGTCATCGCTCGTAACGCGCTGCGTGGCCGGCGCGATGTCGTTGACAGTACTGGCGCCGCCATACATCGCGGCGCCGGTGCCGAGGGTTACGGCACGCGTGGTCGTCGCCTCGAAGCTCGTCGAGAGAGTGCGCCTGGCCTGAAGCTTTGCCTTCGTCAGTTCCTGCGGAGTGACAGGCTCGCGTTGCAGCCTTGTGATGCCGCTGTCGAGCAGCTGCTGCGCCTGATCGACCGTCTTGCCCTGGCGCAGTACTACCCCCACGGTAAACATGGATGGGCCCATGCGATTCTCAACCGACGCACCCACTTGGGAGGCCACCTCGGCGCCTCGCACCAGGCTCTGATTCAGGCGGGCCGATTCACCGGCGCCGAGGATCGAGGCCGCCAGCTCGAGGGCCGGCTGGTCCGCGCCATTGTTTCCTGGCGTTAGATACGAGACGACGATGTAGGTCGCCGGCGCGAACGCATCCTCGACCACCTGCCGGCGCTCGCGCGTGCGGGGGAGCTGGACGACGGCGGCGCGTGCCGGGACCGGGCGCTTGGGGATCGCGTCGAAGTAGCGGTGCACGATCGCCACTGCGCTGTCCTCCCGAAAGTCACCCACGATAGTGAGGATGACGTTCGAAGGGACGTAGTACTTGTCGTGGAAGGCGCGCGCCTGCTCCGGCGTGATGGCGTCAACGTCTTCAGAAGTGCCCACCACCATGTGCTGATAGGGGAACGCATCGTACGCCAGCGAGAGCATTGCCTCCCCCGTACGGCCGTAGGGCCGGTTCGATCCGCTCATGCGCCGTTCCTCGGACACCACCTTGCGCGCGTTGTCAAGGTTCACTTCGTCGACACGCAGTGAGCGCAGGCGGTCCGACTCGAGAAAGAGGGCGAGGGTGAGTTGATTGGCGGGAACGTTTTCGTAGAACTGGGTCTGGTCCGGCGTGGTGCCGGCGTTCGCGAGTCCACCAACGCTGGGGATGAGCGCCGAATGGCCCGCCTTCGCCACGTTCTCCGAGCCCTGGAACATCAGGTGCTCGAAGAGGTGCGCCATCCCGCTGTGTCCCGGCGTCTCGTCGCGCGAGCCGACCTTGTACACCATCGAGACGCCGATCGTCGGCGCGGAGTGGTCCTCCGAGAGCACGATATGCAGCCCGTTGGGCAGCGTGTGCTCGCTGATGGGTAGGCGGAGCTGCGCCACGCGATGTGGACGCGCGATGAGTCCGAGCGCGATCGCGATCACCACGACCGCACCGATGAGGATTCCGCGAGACGGCCGCAACCATGCCCGTCGTGTCGATGCCGCGGCGGGCACCGGCGATCCACCCAGGGCCAGCCCGACCTCGCGCGCCGACGCGTAACGCGCCGCGGGATCCTTCTCGAGACAGCGGAGGATCACGCGTTCGATGTCCGCGGGAATACCCGCAGCAATCGACCGCGGCGCCTGCGGTCGCTCCTGCATGTGCTTGAGTGCGACGGCCACCGGTGTATCCGCCGAGAACGTCGCCTGGCCGGTGAGCAGCTCGTAGAGGATCAGGCCAACAGCATAGACGTCGCTGCGCACGGTCGTGGACGAACCGGACGCCTGTTCCGGCGACATGTACGCCGGCGTGCCTATCCAGCCGACCGTCAGGTTCGTGCGCGTGTCCATCGACCGCGCGATGCCGAAGTCCATCACCTTCACGTGGCCGTGGACGTCGACCATGACGTTCTCCGGCTTCAGGTCACGATGCACCACGCCCTGTTCGTGCGCCTCACCGAGGCCCGCGCACAACTGCTGAACAATCTCCACGGCCTCGGCACTTGGGAGCGCACCGCGCCGCTTCATCAGGTCACGGAGTGTCTCGCCCTCGACGTACTCCATCGAGATGTACGCCGCGTCACCCGCACGGCCGAACTCGTGGATGCGGCAGACGTTCTTGTGCGTGATCTTCCGCGCGAGCAGCAGCTCGTTCCTGAACCGCTCGGCAATCTGGGGATCGTTGGCCAGTTCGGGTCGCAGCATCTTGAGCGCGACGATCGCGCCCGTTTCCCGATCCTTCGCCTTGTACACCATGCCCATGCCGCCATCACCGAGATCGCCGAGCATTTCGTAGCGGTCGGCGATCTCCGTTATTCCGGAACCCGTCATTCAGCGCGGGTGGAGGCGGAACGGTGCGTCATCTGGCTAACATGCCCCGCTCGCACTCCCATCGCAAGCCGCTTTCCAGCAATACGACCGCTGCATTTGCGTTTGAGCCGCGCAGCCTCGCGACTTCATCGCGGAGCCCGTGAACGACACGCCGAACTCGTCCTGCATGTTCGCGAGCAACCGTGAAGACACGCATGGGCGAGCGGCGCCATTTGGCGCCACTCGTCGATCTGCATCACCTTCCTGACGAAGTCACCTCTCCGTCGCGATCGGCGCTGACCGGAACGGTGGGCCTTCCGCCGCGACTCTGGTGCTATGGCGCGACCCGATCCGCGCCGTCGTAGGCGATCTCGCCGTCAAGCGTCATCTGCGTCGTGCTGGTGGCCAAGGTGGCCGTGCCCTCGCCGCGCGCCTGACCAGTGGCGTTCGCGAACCGTCCGGTGCCGCCGACGAACGTGAGCGTAGCGACGAAGTGCACGAGTCCCGGACCACTCGATGTGCTCGTGCCGACGCTCACCAAACGCAGCACGTCGCCGTTCGCCGCGGTGAGGGTGCGCTCCCCACGCTGCGTCCCCGTGGTGAGGTTCAGCTCGAGCACACCCTCGAACCTCGCCCGGCCAAGGTGCGACAGCTCGCACGTGCCGACGTCGGACTGCCGGATGATCGGAGGCGAGGACGAAAGGGGCGTGAAGGTCAGGTTGCAGCTGCCGGAGATCGCATGCATCGCGGTCGGATCGGGGCTCAGGGGAGACTCCTCGGCGCAGGCGGCCAGGGCGAGCGGGAGCAATGCGGAGAGGAGAGTGGCGTTGCGCATGGTGACCTCTTGAGTAGTGTTGTTGGTGAGCGGGAGTGCGGGGCGACGCCGTCCGCAGTGTCGGCCCGGCATTGGGCTCGTTGCTTCGACGTGCGGGTTGTGTCGCCTCGCCTGGATATGCGCGCAGAAACGGCGCGGATTCCGACATGGCCATTTGCGCGGGCTGTCCTCCGTAGGCCGCACGACTTGGCGGCCCTCGGGGCCGAGGAGGGACAGATGAGGCCTGGCTCGCAGCCGCACGCGATCACGGACGGGATCGGCGCGCTCCGTGCTGGCGTCCCGGGCGCGATGGACCGACTGATTCCCTTGGTCTACACGGAACTGACGCACATCGCGCAACGCCAGCTCGGGCTCGAGGCACCCGGCCACACGCTCTCCACCACGGCGCTCGTTCACGAGGCGTATTTCCGCCTGGTGGACCAGACGCGCGCCGAGTGGGCCGACCGGGCGCAGTTCTTCGGGGTCGCCGCACAGGCGATGCGCCGCGTGCTCACGGACCATGCGCGGCGACATCACGCGGCGCGGCGCGGCGGTGGCCGCCGCGCCATATCGCTCGAGGCGCTAGGCCAGGCCGACGCCGCCGCGCTCGCGGCCGGCGAGTGCGCCGACGTCCTCCTGGCGGTGGATGAGGCCCTCGAGCGGCTCGCGGCACTCGATGCACGACAGGCACGAGTGGTCGAGTGTCGCTTCTTTGGCGGCCTCACGGCGGCCGAGACCGCGGAGACACTCGGCATCACGGCGCGAACGGTCGAGCGCGACTGGGTCAAGGCGCGTGGATAGCTATACCAGGCACTCCGCGATGACGTCGTCTGACCCGCCCCGGAGCGAGAAGCGCGCTCCCTCGCCAACCACAACTGGGACGCCGCCGTCGGCCAACCGCTGGCGCGACATCCAGCGCGTGGTCGACGGCGCGCTCGACCGGCCGTCGTCCGTACGCGCTGCGTACCTCGCCGACGCTTGTGGCGGGGACGTGGGATTGCACGAGAGTGCGCTCCGGTTGCTGGACGCCTGCGAGCGGGCAGACGGACTGCTGGGCGCGCCCGCGGCCGCACTTGCCGCGCCCCTGCTCGCCGACCTCGCGGCCCACGACGCGGCAGCGGAGGACGCACGTCGCGCAGCGCTGGCCGACGCCCTTCGGGCCGCGTTGTCGGAACGGTACGTGGTCGAGCGCGAGCTAGGGCGTGGTGGGATGGCCACGGTGTTCCTGGCACGGGACATCCGCCACGAGCGGGCGGTGGCGGTGAAGGTCCTCGAGCGGAACGTCGCCGCCGGCGGTGCCGAGCGGTTTCTGCACGAGATTCGGATCGCCGCCCGCCTGACGCACCCACACGTGCTCGGCGTCCACGACTCCGGCGACGCCGATGGTTTGCTCTACTACGTGATGCCGTACGTCGAAGGGGAGACGCTGCGCGCGCGGCTGGCGCGCGAAGGCGCGCTCCCGGTCGCCGTGGCGGTCCGCCTGATTCGGGAGCTCGCCGACGCGCTGGCCTACGCCCACGGGCGAGGCGTCGTGCATCGCGATCTCAAGCCCGAGAACGTCCTCCTGTCGGCGGGGCACGCGGTGGTCGCCGACTTCGGCATCGCGAAGGCGGTCGCGGCAGCGACTCAGGGGGGCGCGGCCCTCCATGTCGGACTCACCTCCGTCGGTATGGCCTTGGGGACACCCGCGTACATGGCTCCCGAGCAGGCGGTGGGCGACGCGGCGACGGACCACCGGGCCGACCTCTACGCGCTTGGCGTAGTTGCCTACGAGGTGCTCGCCGGCGTGCACCCGTTCGGCGCACGCTCGCCGCAGGCGCTCGTTTCGGCACACCTCACGGAGGCACCGCCCCCGCTTGGCGCGCGCTGCGTGGCCGCGCCTCCGGCGCTCGTCGATGTCGTGATGCGACTGCTCGAGAAGGACCCGGACGACCGTCCCCAGAGCGCCGATGCCGTGCTGCGTGCGCTGGACGGCGCGCCCGCGGTGGCGCCCGGCGCTCCTTCCGCTCCCAGCGGCACCCGGACGCCGGCGTGGCGCGGCAGGCGGGGCGTTGCCCTCGCGTCGGGGGCGGCGCTGGTCGTGATTGCCAGCGCGGGCGCATTCTGGGCGTCGCGCGCTCACGCGCCCCGCGATGGCCTGCCCACGCAGGCGCGCAGCGCGGCCGACACCTCCGCCGCAGCGCGCCCTTCCGTTGCGGTACTGCCCTTCGTGAACACGAGCGGCGACCCTGCCGACGAGCACTTCTCGGACGGGCTGACCGACGAGCTGATCGGCGCGCTTGGCAAGGTCGCCGGGCTCAAGGTCGCTGGGCGTACATCGACCTTCGCCCTCAAGGGCAAGGCGCTGGATATCCGGGGGGCGGCACGGACGCTGGGCGTCGCCGCCGTTCTCGAGGGTAGCGTACGCCGTGCTCGTGGCCGGCTCAAGGTTGGCGCGCAGCTCGTGAGCGCGGCCGACGGGACCGTGCTCTGGACCGAGACGTACGACCGCGGGATCGCAGACGTTTTCGCCGTGCAGGAGGAAATCGCCCGCGCGATCGTGGGTGCACTGCGTGTGCGGCTCGGCGCAAATGGCGACCGGGCGCATCTCGTGGAGCGGCCGACCGCGGACCTGGAAGCGTACGAGCTATACCTGAAGGGGCGGTACATCTTCATGACCCAGACGCGCCGCGAGGGCAACCTCCAGGCGGCAGACTACTTCAAGCGCGCGATCGCGCGAGACACGGGTTACGCGCGCGCGTACGCCGGGCTCTCCGACGCTTACACCCGACTCGCTCTCTTCGGCTATGCGCTGCCTCGCGAGACGTTCGCGAAGGGGAAGGTCGCCGCGGAGCGAGCGCTCGCGCTCGACAGCACGCTCGCCGAAGCGCACGTCGCGCTCGGACACGTCCTCTGTGTCTCGGAGTACGCGTGGTCCGCGGGGGTGCGCGAACTCCGCCGGGCCATCGCGCTCGACCCCAGCTACACGTTCGCCCGCGGGCCCCTCGCGATCTGCTTGACCGCCCAGGGACAACTCGCCGAGGCTGTCGCCGTGCTCGACACGGCGCGCGCCGCTGATCCGCTGGCGGCAGGGGTGATCAACCTGCTCGGGCGTGTCTACGTGATCGCCGGTCGTCCGGACGACGCCATCCGCGTCCTGAAGCAGGTGCTCGAGCTCAACCCGCAGTTGGACCTCGCGTACCAGCAACTCGGACATGCCTACCTGCAGAAGGGGATGAACGCGGAAGCCATCGCCGCACTCCGGCAAGCCGCGTCGCTCAGCGGGCCGCGCGACTCGGCGCAGCTCGCGTACGCGTATGCCGTCACCGGCCAGCGCGCGGAGGCTGAAGGTATCCTCCGCACGCTGCTCGCCCCGGCGCGGCGCGGCGCGGGCGCGGTCCCCTATTACGTCGCGATGGCGTACGCGGGGCTCGGCGACACGGACGAGGCGTTCCAGTGGTTGAACCGGAGCTACGACGATGGGACGTCCCTGGCCTTGGTTCGGGTGGATCCGGGATTCGTCCGGCTGCGCGCCGACGTGCGGTGGCGCGAACTCCTTCACCGGGCGGGGCTTTCCCCTTTGACGCGCACCCGCGCCAGCGCCCAGGCGGCATGCTCGCGCACGAGCGGTTCTGGGTCCGTGAGGGCATGCTCCAGCACGGGCACGTCCGCCACCGTGCCGAGGTTGCCGAGCACGATGGCGGCGTTGCGCTTCAGCCCCCGCAGCTTGGCGCGCTTCATGGGTGATTGCTTGAAGGCGCGGCTGAACGTCTCCTGCGTCATGCCTAACAGCTCGCGCGCCAGCTGACGCGCATCCCGCCCCGCGAGCGCCTCGCGCGCCGTGTAAGGCGAGTCACCTGGCAACGACTGCGCGAACTTGATGTTGTACGGGCACACATCCTGGGAGATGTGTCGGCAAAACCGTTTTGAGATTCCGCTGACGACAGGACGGAGAACTCTAAGCAGGACAAAGAGTTAGCTGCGCCGTCCTGATTCTCTCGGCAGCACAAGCCACGACTTCTCAGTCGGGCAAGGCTGCTTCAGAGAAGAACCACTTACCCATGAGCACTCTCGATCTCGCGCGGGCGCTCGTTGCTGCCAGAGGCAGCGTGAGCGTGTCGCGGAGGTCGACAGGAGCTACCGCGCCGAGCGACCCATTGATCGGCTGCATCGCGGCGGTCGTCTTGCGGCGCAGCATACTCCAGTCGACGTCCTTCCAGGGGCCGGCACCGGCGAACTTCTCCTGCTTGAGCTCTCCGCCTGTCGGATAGCTCCAAGTGGAGCGCAGCACGCGGCTCGGAGCGGACCCGAGAAGCGCGAGCTCGGCATGCCCCCAGCTCGTCGTCTCCGTCCCCTCTTCCGTCTGATGAGCCACCGGGCGCGGCGATACAACCGGCTACCACAGCAGTACGTCCCGTCCGTTCTTCAGTTCCGCCCACGGTCCGGGGCGCTCGTCGAACGGGTGTGCTCGAACCGTCGAAAGCGACTCTCGGGTATCCCAGTCGGATGCGAGCGCACGAAAGGACAGGTTATCCATGAGGATAAGTGGTCTCGCGCCAGTCTCCTCGCGCAGAGCCGCGATCAACGCGACCGCATCATCCAGCATCAGGTGCATCCAACTCGTTCGCCAATTCATTGGCCGCCCGTGCGGCTTGAGCAATGGGAGCAGCGGCACCGCATTGGGTGCAACGGAACGCACTCAACGCGCGGTCAGCGCCGTCCGGAGCCGTTCTGACAATGCCGCAAGCTCCGCGCGGAATCGCGCGCGGGCCTCCTCGCTCTCCCACCGTATGCGCTCGGACGCGCCGGCGTTGGCAACGGCGCTCACGGCATGTGATGCGAGTTCGATAGTAGCTGTGGTTACCGGATCGGCGGCTTCTGCGAGTTGACGGGCGATTGTCGCGACGTATGCGCCTCGGCTTTTCCTCCGAGGGCGACCTACCGCGCCGCTCAGCAATCGCGATCCCCTCCGCGGCAGCGAGCGCACGGATCGCATCGTTCGGGGCGTTCGGAGACTTCTCGCCTCGCCGGAGCATTGAGACCATAGTCTTCTCGAAGGTAGTGGCTTGGATGCTGCGCCCGGTCCAGACCGTCCACGCCTCAGGCGACCCGAGGATGGCCGTATCCACTTGCGCGGCCTCCAGGCGCTCCGTGGAGGTATACCCATATTGAAATACCGCTTAGGACGGGATCCGGAACGCGGCGAAAGTGAACGACTTAGAGACCTCTCCGTAGGGGAGTGGCACCCAGGCGACCGCCAGCATTGACGAACCGTCCGTCGCTCGCATGGCAGGTCCAGATCGACGGCGACTTGGTCATCGAGCCTCACCTCGTCAGCGTGCAGTTGGTGTACTTCCGCGTGCCGTTCGGAGCATCAGATTGGCGTCTCAGGCCTCTCGCCCGGTATCCTGTCTTCCTTGGGCCGCGAACGGCACTTCGGCGCGACAGCCCGAGTCCGCTGCCGACGCAAGGATGGCGGCACGGGACTGCTGGACTTTCGCAATAGACCGGGAAGGATGAGAACACAACAGCCCAGCGACCCAGCGCCCGAACGGCAGCCGGCGGCCAACAGCCGGCCCGAAGCCGCCCCTCTGCGTGCCGTCGAGCTTCTTCTCGTCGCGGTGGTGTGGGCGTTCTACGGAGTGCTAAACGTCGCAACGCAGGTGCTCGAGCCAGGCCGGGACCGTCCGGTGCTCGAAGCCTTGTCGGGTGTCAATCCGCGAATCTTTATCAACCCAGTGCTCTGGGCCGTTCTCACGACCCTCATCCTGTGGATGAGTCGTCGCGTCTCGCTGGACCGTGCCTTCTGGCGTCGACGCGGCGCGCTCGTCGTTCTCGCCGGGCTTGTGACCGCCAATGCGAGTGACCTGGTGAGCGACGCGTTGTGGGACCGGCTGGCGCCGGCGGCCGCTGTACACCGTGGTGAGCGACGCGGTGAGCGGCGAGGTGGGCGACGCAGGTTGAATCCACGGCTCGGAAATCTCACGTGGTTGGACGATTTCGCCGTTATCCTCGCGGCACTGGCTGCAGCGTCGGCTCGCGGTTGGATTCTTCGTGAGCGTGTACAGCGAGAGGATGCACGGCGCCGCGAGACGCTCCTGGAGGCCGAGTCGGCAAGCGCGCGTGCCGCCGCCGCGCAGCTGCACGCCCAACTCGCAGAGGCGAAGCTCGACGCACTGCGCCGCCAGCTCGATCCCCATTTCCTCTTCAACACGCTGAACGCCGTTTCCGCTCTCATGGAGCGTGACCCGCGCGGCGTCCGCCGGATGATTGGACAGCTCAGTGACTTGCTGCGGCATAGCATGGACGGATCGTCGGTACCCGAGATTCCGCTCCGAGAGGAGCTCGACCTGCTCGGACGTTACGTGGACATCATGCGCGTGCGCTTCGCCGACCAACTGACCGTCGAAACGCACGTGGACCCGCGGGCGCTCGACGGGCTGGTGCCCAACATGATCCTGCAGCCCCTGGTCGAGAACGCCATCAAGCACGGCGTGGAGCAACGGTCGGACGGTGGCTGCGTCGAGATCGAAGCGGAGCTCGACGGCACGGTGCTCGTGCTCCGCGTCCGCGACAATGGCCCGGTGCCGGCGCAGAGCATGAGCCTTCCGGCCGCCGACACTGCCACCAACTCGGCGAGCGGTAGGCGCGTCGGCGTAGGGATCCAGAATACAGCGGCGCGGCTCGCGCAACTCTACGGCGCCGAGTACCGCTTCGTACTCGGCCCGGACCCGGAGGGGGGCACACTGGTCGAAATCCGATTGCCTTACCGGAAGCGCGCTAGCGCGGTAGGCGATTCGACGACGTCCAACAAAGTGGCCGGGCCGAACGAGCACGAGGAATCGCCGAAGGACGTGGTGCGTGCCGACTGAGCGTACAGCTGACCGTTCCGATGAAAGCGTGTTGGCGCTGCCTCCGCTTCGCGTGCTGATCGTGGACGACGAGCGGCTCGCGCGGATGCGCGTCGAGGATCTGCTCGCGAGGGAGCCTGAAGTAGAGATCGTCGGCACCGCGCGTGACGGAGGTGCCGCAGTGGAGGCGATTCGCACGCTCCGCCCCGATCTCGTATTCCTCGACGTGCAGATGCCGGTGATGACAGGGCTCGACGTGCTGCGCGAGGTCGGCCCCGACGCGATGCCGGCGACGATCTTCGTCACGGCCTTCGACCAGTATGCACTGCAGGCGTTCGATGCCGCGGCGGTAGACTATCTAGTGAAGCCATTCGGCGACGAGCGCTTCGAGGAGGCGTTCCGGCGCGCGCGGCGGCGTCTCGCACTCGAAGGAATCGAGCGGCAGCGCGAGCTACTCCTCGCCGCGCTGCAGCGGATGGCGCCGTCGAGCGCTCGCGGAGCACCGCAGACATCAGACACAACGCCGGCATCCGCAGCGCTTGAGGCAGTTACGCTTCCCAACGCCCCGGCCTACGCCGAGCGAATCGCGGTGGAGACCCACGGAAGGGTTCGCGCTGTGCCCGTTGCGCAGATCGACTACATCACGGCGAGCGGCTCCTATGCCGAGCTGCACGTGCGCGACGGCGCCACGATCCATCGGCACCTCATCCGCGAAACGATGCAGGCGTTGGAAGGGCGGTTGGACCCGTCCCGGTTCCTCCGCGTGCACCGGTCGGTGATCGTGCGACTGGAGCTCGTCGACCTGCTCCACCGCAGTCCAGGCGGTGACTACGAAGTCCAGCTCAAGGGGGGCATGCGCTTGCCGGTGAGCCGTTCGCGCTCCGCGGCACTGGAGCGCTGGCTCGGCCTCAGCCCCTGAGCCTCCGGCGACCGTCGGCCACGATCGTTGCAGACGCCTGCCAAATAGTGGTCCATCGACAAGACGCGCGACGCGTCGCTTACCCGGAAAGTGCCCACGCTACCGATCTCATCGCGCCTAGGTCACCATTCACCACGTTGGAGTGCAACTCGTCGCATGAGGGGCACCAGCAGCGCTGAAGGTCTCCTATTCTCGGTGCAGGGATCACGGCCGCCGCCATTCGCGCCCGCAAACCTGCTCCCGAGGCTTCAACGGCCGCCAAGGGCTCGTGTCCGGCGTGGCGCAGGTGAGGGGCAGCAGCCGGGTGAAGGACGCTCCCAACGACAGCATTCACCCGAGACCCATTCACGAGAGGACGCGCAGATGCACACAACCATGAGAAAGGCTTACCTACTGGGCGTACTGGTGTGGGTGTGCGCGCTGGGACAGCGCGCGGCTGCCCAGAAAGGCGTGAT
>JBBQDT010000009.1:0-45270 GCA_038319955.1 Gemmatimonadales bacterium
GTCACGGCGCGCATCCCCGCCGGTGTGCACCGTTACGCCTTCGTCCTTGATGGAAAACAGTGGGTCGCCGACCCAACAGCGCCAATGTCGTCCAGTGACGACTTCGGCATGCCTAGCAGTGCGCTGGTCGTGGAGGACAGCACCAAGTGAGCAAGCGCAACACTCGCAGTCTCGTCGTGGCCGCACTCATGAGTGCGTACGTGGTTTCCGCCGGCGCGCAGGATCCTCGCACAGGGCCCAAGCTCGACAACCCGACGAAGGTGGCCGTCCTCGCCATCATCGACACGGCGCGCGCGCAGGGTATTCCCGTCGAGCCGCTGATGGAGAAGATGTACGAGGGGCTGGGCAAGGGCGCCGAGGGGCCGAAAATCGTGGCCGCGGTGCGCAACCTGGCACTCGAGATGTCCATCGCTCATAGCGCGCTGGGTGCCGTCGCCAGCACCGACGAGATCAAGGCTGCCGCATCCGCCATGCACGCTGGCGTTCCTGCGGTGGAGCTCGGAAAGATGAAGAAGCAGAGCGGACTGCGTCGCTCGCTCACGCTGCCCTTCACGGTGCTCGCCGACATCGTCGCGCGAGGCGTACCCGTGGGCACCGCGGCAAACGCGATTCGATCCCTCGTCGGCGCCGGTGCGAAGGACAAGGACATCAACGACTTCCAGCGCAACGTGAAGGAGGACATCCAACAGGGTGCTCTCCCCGCCGCCGCCGCCGAGACGCGAGCCAAGGCGTCCGGCGACAAGAAGCCGGACGAATTGGAGAAGGACAGAAAGTAGCTCGCACACAGCACGAACGGACCGGCTCCTCGCCGGTCCGTTTTTTTTCGCCTGCCCTCCGCAGCGATCCACTGGCCGCGGCGCACGTCCCCGCGATACAATTCCGCAGATGACCGACTCCTCAACGCACTCCCTCGAGAATCCGTGAGTCACACCTGCGTTTCCATGCGGGGGCGACGAGCGATGCTCGGCACGCTCTCGCTGTCTGCTGTCATCGTGGCCTGCGCAGGGGTGCTTCCGGGCGCCTCCGCACCGAACGTCGCCTCTGCCGACTTGCCGCGCACACGCGCCGAGCGCACCAACTATCTCGAGACGTCGCATTACGACGACGTCGTCGCGTTTCTCGACTCGCTCAGGACACTCGGTGCGCCGCTCGCCTTCGGATCGATCGGACGCACGAGCGAGTCGCGCGAGATTCCGTATGTCATCGCGTCGCGGCCGATCGTGCACACGCCAGAGGAAGCGCGGGCGACCGGCAAGCCGATCGTCTACGTGCAGGGGAACATCCACGCAGGCGAAGTCGAGGGAAAAGAGGCGCTCCAGGCGCTGCTCCGCGACCTCACCTTCGCGCGCGGCAGGAACGCGCTCGACTCGATCGTGCTCATCGTCGTGCCGATCTACAACGCCGACGGCAACGAGCGCTTCGGACCGCAGGCTCGGCAGCGCTCAGAGCAGCAGGGACCGGAGCTCGTGGGTCAGCGCCCGAACACGATGGGTCCCAACGGTGCAGGGCTCGACCTCAATCGCGACTACATCAAGGCCGAGGCGCCGGAGACGCGTGCGTCGTTGCGCATGTTCGCGCTCTGGAATCCCGATGTGTTCGTGGACCTCCATACCACCGACGGCAGTCTGCACGGCTACGCACTGACATACTCGCCCTCGCTCAATCCCGCCGCACCGCTGGGTGACTACACGCGCGAGCTGCTCGCCGAGTTGCGCACGCGCGTGCGCTCTCGCGACGGTTACGAGACGTTCGATTACGGCAACTTCAACGACGGCGGCGGTCGTGAGGTGAGCAGCGACACGACGCATCATGGCTGGTACACCTACGACCACCGCCCGTGCTTCGGCACGAACTACTACGGCCTGCGCAATCGCGTGAGTGTGCTCAGCGAGGCGTTCTCGCATGATCCGTTCGAGCGACGCGTGAAGTCCACCTATTCGTTCGTGGCGCAGCTGCTCTCCCTGGTTGCGGAGCGTGGCGCGCAGATCCAGTCGCTCGTACGTCGCGCGGATGTCGTATCAGCCGCAGAGAGTGTTGCACTCCGCTCCGCACTTCCCTCGTCCGCGCCGAGTGCTCCGGTGCGCTTCGAGATTCTCGCTCGCACGGGCGACACATTGCGCACGCAGGCCGGACTCGATCGCGGCCTCAGACGCACCGGCGAGATTCGCACGCGCAATATGCCGGTCTTCGACCGCTTCGTGTCGACGCTGTTGCGCCCGCTGCCGTCGATGTACGTGTTCAGCCGCTCGGACACCGCGCTGCTCGCGCGGCTTCAACTGCACGGGATTCGCACGGAGCAAGGCGCGAACGTGAGCGGGCCGCTCGAGGCCTTCGTCGTGGACTCCATTGTGAAATCCGCGCGGCCGTTCCAGGGTCACAACGAGGTGCGACTGGTCGGGCGCTGGCAGCCGACGGCCACGCCGTCGGGAGACATGATCATCGTGCGCATGGATCAGCAATTGCGGCGCCTCGCGGCGTACCTGCTCGATCCTGAATCGGACGACGGCTTGGCGACGTGGAATCTCTTCGACACGTCGCTTGCCGCGGGCCGCGCATACCCGGTGTTTCGAGTTCGCGCAGGAGCGCGCTGAATTGCCGCCGAGCCTGCCTGCTATGCTGGGCGAGGACTACATTTCCACGCTTCCCCCGGCGTCGCGCCGGTTTTCGTCGCTCTGAGGATTCATGCTTCGCAACACCCTGCTCTACCTCTCGAATCAGCCCCGCGTCTTCAAGTTCGTTCGCAATAACCGTCTCGCGAAGCACTTCGCCAGCCGGTTCGTCGCCGGGGAGACGGCGGCCGAGGCGGTCGCCGCGGTGCGCGAGCTCAATGCCAGGGGAATCACCGCCTCACTCGATCTCCTCGGCGAGAGCGTCTACACCGAGAGCGAAGCGCGCGCCGCGCGCGACGAATACCTGGCGCTGCTCGACAAGATCCAGGACGCGAAGCTGAACGCGAATGTCTCGGTGAAGCTGACGGCGATGGGGCTCGATATCGATCACGAGCTATGTGTCGTGATCATGCAGGACATTTTGGCACGCGCGCAGAAATACGACACGTTCGTGCGGCTCGACATGGAGTCCAGCGCATACACGGATATCACGCTCAAGCTGTTCGAGGAGCGACTGTATCCCACGTACAAGGCGAACGTCGGCGTGGTGCTCCAGAGCTGCCTCTATCGCTCCTTCGCCGATGTCGAGCACATGGACGCCGTGCACGCCCGTGTGCGCATCTGCAAGGGCGCGTACAAGGAGCCGCCGGCGGTGGCGTACATGGACAAGAAGGACGTGGACGCGAACTACGTGAAGTGCATGCGGGAGCTGATGCTCAAGGGCAACTATCCGGGCATCGCCACCCACGATCCGGCGATGATCCTCGAGGCCAAGCGCTTCGCGAAGGAACAGGGCATCGGCCACGACCGCTTCGAGTTCCAGATGCTCTATGGCGTGCGCCGCGACCTTCAGGAAAGCCTCGTCAAGGAAGGCTATCGCGTGCGCTGCTACGTCCCGTTCGGCACGCAGTGGTATCCCTATCTCATGCGTCGTCTCGCCGAACGGCCGGCCAACGTCGCCTTCATCACCGGCAGCGTCATCAAAGAGGCGCTACACGCCAGCAAGTAGCGAGCAGCTCATGCCCGGGCAGCATCTACCCGCAGATCATTCGCGCGGCGACGCCAACACCATCGGTGGATACGCGGCGGTGCACGGACGCCCCGCGGCGTTCGAGGGAACGGATGGCCTGTCCTACAGCGTCGAGATCGTGACGGCCGCGACGGGCGACGAGGAGCGCCCGTGGGGTGCTTACCTGCTGTTCGTGCAGTGGGGGCGCATCGGCGGTACCTCGCCGAGCGGACATCTCGAGACGGAGTTTCTCGCCGAGGCGGATGCGGAAGACGATGCGAAGGCCGTCGTAGGTGCGTGCTCGCTCGCAGAAGTCCGCGGTGTGCTCCACGCGCTCATTGCGGAGCGCGCCGGCGGAACACCGACGCGACGCTGGTTCGACGTGATGCGCGACGCGCCTGACACGGACGAGACCACATGACCGAGACCACCGCGCTGCAGGGCGTCGTCCTCACGGGAACCGGCGGTATCTGGCGCATTCGGCGCGACGATGGTGTCACGGTGGAAGCGTCACTTCGCGGCCGCGTGAAGAAATCGAATTCTGGCAAGCGTGCAGACGGCTCGCTGCGGCGCGACACGATCTCCGCCGCTGCCAAGATGCTGAAGCTCGCCGTTGGTGATCGGGTGCTTCTGGAGCTGGACGACTCCGGATCGATGGCCATCGCGGAGATCCTCCCGCGCCGCTCACGACTCGCGCGCCGCGCACCCGGTGGTGGCCATGGAGAACGGGTCGTCGCGGCGAACGTGGACCAGGTGATCGTCGTGTTCGCGGCGGCGAATCCGGAGCCGCATCCACGCATGCTCGATCGCTTTCTCGTCATCGCCGAGGCGAACGACCTGAAAGCACGCATCGTGATCAACAAGGTGGAGCTGGTCGGTGGCGCGGACGCGGCACGAGCGAAGTGGTCGCTCTACGAACGCATCGGCTATCCCGTACACTACACGAGCGTCAAGCAGCGCCTCGGGCTGGACGAATTGCACGATGCCTTTGCTGGCGTCGTGAGCGCGCTCACCGGCCCGTCCGGCGTGGGCAAGTCGTCGCTGTTGAATGCGATGTTCGCGGGCCTGGACCTTCGCGTAGGCGAGATCAGCGAATCAGTGAACAAGGGGCGCCATACCACGGTGGGCGCGTACCTGCATGAGCTGCCCGACGCACAGGGCGGCTACGTTGCCGATACGCCAGGGCTGCGCGAGGTGGGCATGTGGGCCCTGTCGCCCACGGAGCTCGACCAGTGCTTTCCCGAACTGCGTCCGTTTCTCACCGAATGCCGCTTCGCTGATTGCCGGCACAGCGTGGAGCCCGGGTGCGCGGTGCGTGAGGCAGTATCACGCGGAGACGTGAGCGTCGCGCGCTACGACAGCTTCATCAAGCTCCGCGAGGAGCTCGAGGGCGTGAAGCCGAGTCGATGACGGGTCACGAATGGAGAGAGAAGGAACCATTCGCCGGTTCAGTCGTAGTACCCGATCACTCGCAAATGCGTGGTGGAATGCTCACACCCAACCCTCGCTCTCGGACACCGTCATGCGCGCAGCAGCAATCGTCCTCCTCGTCGGCAGCCACTCTGCCGCACTGCCCGCGCAAGGCACGCCCTCGCTCGCGCACGCCAGGCAGTTGTACGAGGCGCGCAACTGGGACGTCGCCAGGCAGGAATTCGCGGCGCTCGCGCGCGCCACGCCGAACGACGTCACGCCTGTGATGTATCTCGGCAGGATCGCGATGGCCCTGAACGACGGCGACGAGGGGATCAAGCAGTTCGAGCAGTGCGTGAAGATCGACGACGCCAGTGCCGATTGTCACGCGGGGCTTGGAAGTGCGCTCGGAACTACGGCGATGCGCGCCAGCAAGTTCAAGCTGCCGTTCATCGCCAAGCGAACGAAGAAGGAATTCGACCGGGCGGTGGAACTCGACCCTCGGAATGTGGAGGGACGCTGGGGCCAGATGCAGTACTACATGCACGCGCCGGGCTTCATGGGCGGCAGCATGGACAAGGCGCGCGAACAGGCGGCGGAAATCGACAAGACCGACAAGCTGCGTGGTGCGCTCGCCGCCGCCGCACTCGCCGAGAATGAGAAGAAGACGCCGGAGGTCGAGGCGGCATATCAACGCGCGGTGACCGCGGCGCCGGACAGCGCGGTGGGCTATTACGGTCTCGTGAACCTCTATGTGCGCGAGAAGCGCTGGGGCGATTCGTTCGCGGTGCTCGACCGCCTGTCGGCCCGGCTGCCGGCGGAGCAAAGCGTTGCGCTCGTGATTGCACGAGTGGCGTATCTCAGCGGCGAGCAATTGTCGCGCGGTGAGGAGTCCGCGAAGCAATGGCTCGCGAATCCGCCGAAGAACGTGGGCGTCAACTCACAGGCGATGGGGCACCTTCGGCTCGGCAACATCTACGAGAAGACGAGCCGGAAGGAGCTGGCGCGGACGGAGTATGAGCGGGCACTTCGTCTCAATCCAAGGTTGGACGAGGCGAAGAAGGGGTTGGAGGCAGTGCGCTCGTAAAGACTGCTACCAGCTTCCGCGCTCGCCTGCGACTTCGATGACCTTCGCGATACGGTCAGCCGCGTGCCGCCAGTTGACCTGCACTGCGCTCTGGGCGGCGTCCGCCTCACCGGCGTCGATGGCATCGATGATTGCGTCATGCTCGGCGACTGATGCCTTGATGTCGCTCGTGAGCATGCTGATGTACATGCGGATGTAGCGTTCCGCCTGCGGCTTCACGCTGTCGTGCAGTGCGATGAGCCGCGGTCCGGCGCACGCTTCGACGATCTTGCGATGCAGCCGCTCGTCTGCCTCGTAGAGGCGCGCGTGGTCCGTCGGCGTGGCGCGTCCCGTCTTGTAGAACTCACCGTTGAGCGCCTTGAGCTCCCTGGCGAGCAGGCGTCGCTCGGGGACCGGTTGGCCGGCGGCCCATCGCGCTCCCAATCCTTCCAGCTCACCGACGATGTTCAGCAGCTCGTGGACATCCGCGCGCGTGAGCGGCGCCACGGTGAGCCGCGCTTGCTGTGCACCGGGCGCACCGACGACGAAGCCTTCCTGCTGGAGGCGCTGCAACGCTTCGCGCACCGGCGTGCGACTGACGCCAAGGCGCGCCGCGACTTCCGTCTCCACCACGCGGCTGCCGGGTGCCAGCAATCCCTGCACGATGAGATCGCGAAGCCGCTGATAGACCTGCTCGGGCCGCGAACCGTGCGGTGCCTCCGACGCCGAGTCGTCCGCGCCGCGCGGGCCACGAACGCCACGAGTGATGGCGGGGCGAGGCGTGGTTGGCGTGCGGCGAACGGGCATTGGGCGGGGACAGGGTGAGCGGTTGCATCCAAATATAGGTCAAGATTGAGCGAAGCGCCCACCGCAATTTGTACGTCCGCCGTACGATTGCCTTCACGTGTGCAAGCCGATGTGACGGACGCGTCTCCCCTCCGAGGTTCCACCCCAAGGAGGTCATCATGAGCTCTACCCACAACCTGGCGCGTCGCGGCAGCGCCTCGGCTCTCTTCGCAGCCGCGCTACTCGTCGTGCCCGGCTCCCGACTGCCGTCGCATCATGCGTTGAGCCAGACCGTTGTCACCGGGCGAGTGCTCGACGCGGCCGGACAGCCGGTGCCCGCCGCGGCGGTGTCGATCGCTGAGCGCAACGCGAGTACCAACTCCGCCCTCGACGGCCGCTATACGCTCACGGTCTCCCGCAGCGGAGATCGCGACCACGTCACCCTGCTCGCGCGCAGGATCGGTTACGAGTCGCGGCGGATGCCACTCGTGCTGAGTGCCGATACGGTGCGTGCGGACATCCGGCTCAGCCCATCGTCGACGCGCCTGGAAGACGTGGTCGCCACCGGGCAGGCGACCTCGCGCGGAGACGAGCTTCACGCACAGGCGAGCGTCGCGCCGCGCGAGGCGCTCAAGGGACGCGCACCAGGCGCCAGCCTGTCCAGGCGCGACGCGATCCTCTCGCGAGGGCCGCTCCGCATCGATGGACCACATGGTATCCGCACACGCAGTGACAGCGGCGGCAACACCGAAGCCTACGACCACATCGACGAGAATCCATTCCGCTCGCCGCGCATAGCTCCGATGTCCACCTTCTCGGTGGATGTCGACCGCGCGTCGTACAGCAACGTGCGCCGTTTCCTGGCGAACGGGCAACTGCCACCGAAGGACGCCGTGCGCATCGAGGAGTTGGTGAACTACTTCCCCTACGGCGATCCCGCTCCGGCGGCGACAGGCGCGCCGCTGCGTGTGAGCACCGAACTGGCCGCCGCGCCATGGAATCCCACGCACGACCTCCTGCGCATCGCGCTGCGCGCACGCGACGTGGACATGCGTCGGGCACCACCGAGCAACCTCGTCTTCCTTGTGGATGTCTCGGGCTCCATGCAGGGGCCGGGTCGACTGCCGCTCGTCAAGCAGGCGCTCGGACTCCTCGTGAACGAGCTGCGCGAGGAAGATCGCGTCGCCATCACGGTGTACGCTGGCAGCGCAGGTCTGGTGCTTCCGTCCACCTCGGCCGCGGAGAAGCAGAAGATCATGGCGGCGCTCGACGGTCTGGAGGCGGGCGGTTCCACGGCGGGTGGCGCGGGCATCCGGCTCGCCTACGATGTCGCGCAAAAGAACTTCATCGCCGGCGGCAACAATCGCGTCGTGCTCTGCACCGACGGCGACTTCAACGTGGGCCAGTCGAGTGACGGAGAACTCGTGCGCCTCATCGAGCAGCGCAGGACGGAAGGGTCGTTCCTCACGATTCTCGGGTTCGGCATGGGGAACTACAAGGACGCGAAGATGGAGAAGCTCGCGGGCGCCGGAAATGGCAACTACGGCTACATCGACGACCTGCTCGAGGCGCGCAAGCTGCTCGTGAAGGAGATGGGCGGCACACTGCTCACGGTTGCCAAGGACGTGAAGCTCCAGGTGGAGTTCAATCCGGCGCGTGTGCAGGCCTACCGCCTGCTTGGCTACGAAGACCGTCTCCTGCGTGACGAGGACTTCGCGAACGACGTGAAGGACGCAGGCGACGTCGGGGCAGGGCACACCGTCACCGCGCTGTATGAGATCGTGCCGACGGGAACGCCGCTCGACGTCACGCTGCCGGAGGTGTCAACGCTCCGCTACCAGCGTGTCGACGGTGCAGTGTCTCCCCGCAACGAGCTGTTGCACGTTGCACTGCGCTACAAGGCGCCCGATGGCGAGAAGAGCACGCTCGTCACGCATCCCGTCAGCGCGGAACGCACCCGTCCGTCCGAGGCCATGCGCTTCGCGAGCGCCGTCGCGGGTTTTGGGATGCTGTTACGTGAGTCGCCCAACGCCGGTACGCTCACCTGGCCGCAGATGTTGTCGCTGGCACGCGGCGCACAAGGCAGTGACGAGGATGGCTATCGCGCGGACTTCATCAAGATGGGTGAGCTGGCGGCGTCGCTCGCGAAGCCCGACAAGGTGGGCATGCGCGAACGGTGACGAACGCGCTGGCTCGACATCGTGAGAGCGACGCGTCATCATTCCCGCATGACTGATTATCCGCATCTTCTCGTCGACACCACCGCCGATGGCGTCCGCACCATCACCATCGACAGGCCCGACAAGCTCAACGCGGTGAACGGGGCGCTCGCCTTCTCCATGGGCGACGCCCTTGCCGACGCTGGTGCCGACGATGCGGTGCGTGTCGTCATCATCACAGGCTCGGGGCGCGCGTTCTGCGCCGGCCTCGACCTCTCCGAGCCGCCCACGCTGCCGTCGGCCACGCGCGCCGATCGCCTCGATCCGTATGCGTGGGTGGGCACCTGGGTGCAGCGGGTCGTGGCCTGCGAGAAACCAGTCATCGCTGCCGTCAACGGGCCGGCGGCTGGTGCGGGCTTCGGGCTCGCCCTCGCGTGCGACATCCGGCTCATCGCGTCTTCGACAAAGATGACCGCGGGCTACGTGCGCCGAGGGTTGAGTCCAGACGCAGGGGTCAGCTACTTCCTCCCTCGACACGTCGGTCTCGCGCGCGCCTCGGACATCCTGCTCACCGGACGCGATATCGAATCGGGCGAGGCACTGTTGATCGGCCTCGCGACGATGGTCATTCCCGACGAGGAATTCACATCCGCCGTCTCCGCGTATGCGTCGCGCCTCGCAAAGGGACCACCGATCGCCCAGGCGCTGACGAAGCGGCTGCTGGCGCTCAGCCTCGACCACTCGCTCGACGCCGCGCTGCGCGACGAGCTCACGCAGATCAAAGTTTCATTCGCGACGAACGACGTGCAGGAGGCGATGAAGGCGTTTCGCGAAAAGCGGATGCCGACGTTCGAAGGACGCTAGACTCGGCATCGCAGTTCTTGCCCTGATGCCGCAAGTCAAATTGCTGCGTGTACGCTGCGCCCCAGATGTCACTCATCGCAATATCTCATGAAGCGCATCGCACACGCGCGTGAGCTGAATTTCCGTGAGGCCGAGTCCGGACGGCAGACAAAGGCCACGTTGCGACAGCCGTTCGGAGACGGGATAGTGCTCGCCCGCGAAGAGTCCTTTCTCGAGCAATGCTGGCTGCTCGTGCATGCCGAGGAAGAAGGGGCGCGTCTCCACGCCGCGAGTGGCGAGACGACCCGAGAGCTCCATGGCGTCCACCTTCGAGTTGTCGCGCAACACGATGCCGTACATCCAGTAGACGTTCCGCGCCCACGGCTCTTCGGTGGGTAGTTCCAGCATGTCGAGGTCGGCGAGCTGTTCACGATACGCCTCGCCGATCCAGCGCTTTCGCTGCACGAGCTCGCGCATGCGCCCCACCTGCGGCACGCCGAGCGCCGCCTGCACGTTCGTCATGCGGTACTGGTGGCCGATCGCGGTGTGGTAGAAGCGACGATCGGCGTGGACGGCAAGATTGCGCAGGGACCGGAGGCGCGTGGCGAGCGTCTCATCGTCGGTGAGGATCATGCCCCCTTCGCCCGTCGTGATCAGCTTGTTCGCATGGAAACTGAACGTGCTCGACGTACCGAACGAGCCGCATCGACGCCACGTCGGCGTTGCGCCGCGGCGCGAGAGGTACTCGGCGCCGTGCGCGTCTGCGGCGTCTTCGATGATCGCGATCCCGTGCCTGTCGGCGACGTCGAGCAGCGGATCCATGTCGCACGGATGGCCGTTGATATGCACCGGCATGATGGCGCGTGTGCGCGGCGTGACGCGCGCGGCGACCTGCGCGCCATCCATGCACCACGTGAGTGGATCACTGTCGACGAGCACCGGCGTTGCGCCGGCGCGCATGACCGCCAGCGCACACGAGATGATCGTGAAGGTCGGGAGGATGACTTCGTCGCCCGGCTGGAGATCCAGCGCCTCCACGGCAAGCTCCAACGCAGTGGTCCCGCTCGTGACCGACACGCCGTGCTGTCGATCGCAGTAGGCGGCCCACGTCTCCTCGAACTGCGACACGTAGGGACCCGCCGACGAGAACGGTGCGGAGCGCAACGCGGCGGTCACGGCATCGACTTCGGCCTGTCCGATGCTCGGCTCGCTCACGGCGATGTGTGCGAGTTCGCTCACGGGCGTCCCCCCACCGCGATCTGATGCTCAACGTGGTCCATTCGGCTGCGGCTGGAAGTCGAGGTTCGCGACGGATTTCCTGCACCCGAAGCGACGCGATTCGCTAAGTGTATCGCGCCGCCGGGCCCTGCGCACGGCCCGCCGCCGCTTGCGTGGGACTCGCGCATCAGGGAGCTTGAAATCCTCGTGCCGCGTTTCCCGACGGACTCATTCGTATTCCTCGCCACCGATTCGATCCGTGCATCTTGTCCACGCCCTGACCCTTCTCGCTGCTCTCGCGACCTCGCCGGTTGTCGGCCGCAGCCCATCGTCTGCGCCGGCACCGCTTCGCATCGCCTACGGCGTCGCCATGCCCGATCCGGCATCGCACCTGTATGAGGTGGAGATCGACGTGGACGGCGTCCGCGCCGCGACGCTTCCCATGCAGCTTCCTGTCTGGTCCACCGGCCGCTACGCGCGCGCGGACTTCGCGAAGAATGTGCAGGACTTGCGGATCACAACGCCCGACGGCCGCGAACTGTCGTGGGACAAGACCAACGGCTCGCGCTGGGTCGTGAGCACGAGGGGCGCCAGGAGCGTCCGCTTCAGGTATCGCGTGTTCGCCAACTCCCTCTCGGGCACCTACAGCGTGCTCGATACGGCGCATGCCAACTGGAATGGCGCGGGTCTCTTCATGTACGTGGAGGATCACAAGCAGGATCCCGTGACCCTGACGATCACGCCGCCCACCGGGTGGCATGTATTGAATGGCGACACGCGCACCGCCAACCAGCTCCAGTTCACGTTCGAGAACTACGACCGGCTCATCGACACACCCACTGAGGTCGCGCCGGCCTTCATGGTCGATTCGTTCATGGTCGACGGCAAGAAGTATCGCACCATGGTCCACTACAACGGCACGCCACCGGCAGGCGTGCGTGAGCGCTTCGTAAAGGATGTCGAGAAGGTCGTCCGCTACGAGAACTCCGTCTTCTCCGCACCGCCGCTCGACCAGTACACTTTTCTCTTCAACATCGGCTATGCCGGCGGCGACGGCATGGAGCACCTCTACTCCACCGAGATCATCAATCGCCAGCTCTGGGCGGACACGGCGAACGTGCTCTCCGGCATCGGCACCGCTGCGCATGAGTACTTCCACGTCTGGAACGTGAAGCGCGTCCGTCCCATGGCGCTCGGACCCTTCGAGTATACGAAGGAGACCTACCAGCCCAGCCTCTGGGTGGCCGAAGGCTGGACCCAGTACTACGGACAGGCTGCGCTGCACCGCTCCGGCATCACCGACAAGGACGAGTTCTACGGCAGCATGGCGCGAATCATCCGCGCCAACCTCACTGCACCGGGACGCAAGGAGGTCTCGGCGCGCATGGCCTCGTTTCACGCGCCGTTCTGGGATGGAGCGCCGCAGGGCCAGCCCACCAACGTGTCCAATACGTTCTTCAGCTACTACACCAAGGGTTCCGGACTGGCGCTCTACCTTGATCTTTACATTCGGGCCAAGACGAACAACACCAGATCCCTTGACGACGTGTTCAATGCCCTCAAGAAGCGCAGCTGGAACGCGCCGAATGCTTCGTACTACCTCCAGGGGCGCGGCTACACGGAGCTCGACGTCGAGCGGGCTGCCAGCGAAGTGGCGGGCGAGGACCTCCACAACTGGTTCGAGACGTACGTCGGCGGAAAGGAGGATCTCGACTACGATACGCAGCTCGCCCACCTGGGCTTGCGCGTCATTCGTGGCGAACAGTGGCGCATCGAGGAGATTCCCAACGCCAGCGCCGACCAGCGCCACATCCGGGATGGCTGGGTCAGCGGCGGTCGGGGCTGACGTATTGCACTAGGTCTCTCGGCCCTCACGCACGGAGTCACACGTCATGCACGACGATTCGGCCACTGACCGCCCCGTGGCTCCCCTTATCGAGGCGCTCGACATGCTGCCCGATGCGGTCGTCGTGTTCGACTATGAGCTTCGTGTTCGCTACGTCAATCGCCTCGCGGCGACGTATCTGCGCGACGCTGGACTCGATCCGCAGGCCGTGTTGGGTGGGTCGGCGCTGGACGTGCTCCCCCACGCGCGCAACAGCGAGTGGGAGCATGCCCTGCGCGAGGCCGCGCGCACGCGAAAGACCGTAGCCTTCGAGCGCCATTCTCCCGCCCTCGGCCACTGGGTGGAGACGCGCATCGTGCCCTCGGAGACGATCATCACGGCGTACACGCGTGACATGGCGACGCGTCGAGAGGCGGAGCAGCGCGCCGCGGAAAGCCAGGGGCTGCTGAATGCCATCCTCAACAACACGATCGACTCCATCTACGTGAAGGACACGGAGGGTCGCTACCTCGCGATCAACAGTGCGGGCGCGGCCTCGGTGCGCAGCACGAACCAACAGGTCATCGGTCATACCAACTTCGATTACTCCCCGCAGGAGCTGAGCGCGAGGATCCGCGCGAAAGAGCTCGAGGTGATGAAGTCGGGTGTCACTGCGCGCGACGAGGAGCACGTGCGCGAGCACGGACAGGATCGCGTGTACCTCATCGCGCGCGGGGTCTGGTACACCGCGGAGGGCGAGATTGGTGGCACCGTCGGCGTGGCGACGGATATCACCGAGCGCCGTCGCCGCGAGCGCGACGCGACCATCCTTGCGGAGGCGGGACGGGCCCTCGCCGAGTCGCTGGACTTTCGCACTACGCTGAACACGGTCGCAAAACTGACGACGCCTGCGCTGGCCGACTGGTGCTCGGTGGTCCTGGTGAATGCGAAGGGCGGGCTCGAGACCCTCGCAGTCACGCACGCCGATCCGGACAAGGTCAGGCGCGCCAAGGAGTTCGCCGAACGATACCCGCCCGCGGCCGGATCGCGCTCCGGCTCGCCCAACGTGGTGCGCACCGGCAAGTCGGAGCTCCACCCGCAAATCACGGATGCCATGCTCGTCGCGGCTGCGCACGATGAAGAGCATCTCGCACTGCTTCGGTCCCTCGGCATGCGCTCCGTGCTCATCGTTCCGATGACGGCACATAGTCGCACGCTGGGCGCCATCACCCTGATCTGCGCCGAATCCGGACGCATGTTCTCCGACGCTGACCTCCCCATCGCCGAGGAGCTGGCTCGACGCAGTGCTCTGGCCATCGAGAACGCCGAGCTCTTTCAAGCAGCCGCGTCGGCCAATCGCGCCAAGTCGGAATTCCTCGCGAGCATCAGCCACGAGCTCCGCACGCCCCTCAATGCCATCATCGGCTACGTGGAATTGTTGAGCGAAGGCATCTCCGGACCGGTGACTCCGGGCCAGCAGGAACAGCTGCTCCGCGTGCGCGCGAGCGCCGGCCATCTCCTCGGGCTCATCGACGAGGTGCTGAGCTTCTCGCGCATGGAGGCGGGCCACGAGCGCGTATCGCTTCAGGACGTCGCCGTCTCCGGCGTCCTCGAGGAGGCCGCGTCGCTCGTGCGGCCGATGGCCGCCGCCAAGAAGCTTCCACTCATCATCATGCCGCCACCCCCGGAGCAACGCGTCCATACCGATCTGCTCAAGCTGCGCCAGATGATCGTGAACCTCCTCACCAACGCGGTGAAGTTCACGGACTCCGGATCGGTGACGCTGTCGGTCTCCGCCGCCGGCGAGTCCATTCGGTTCATCGTGCAGGATACCGGTATCGGCATCTCCGAGGATCATCACGCGAATGTGTTCGAACCCTTCTGGCAGGTGGAGCAGAAGGCATCGCGACGGGTCGGCGGCACCGGCCTCGGATTGAGCGTCACACGACGGCTCGCGCGGCTCCTCGGCGGCGACGTTCAGGTCGAGAGCAAACTCGGAAGCGGCAGCACCTTCGTCCTCACGCTACCGCGCGCTCTTCCTCCGGAACGCTGACGTCGCGGTCCCGCGACGCCGTGATGATTGCGACGCCGGCAAGAATGACGGCCGCAGCGAGCAGGGTGCGCGACGTCACTGGCTCGCCCGCGAATGCCCATCCCAGCGCCACGGCGACGACCGGATTGACGTACGCATACGTCGACGCCTTGGCCGCCGAGGTATGGGCCAGCAGGTATACGTAGGCCGTAAAACCGATCAGGGAGCCGAAGGTGAGCAGGTAGAGGAAACCGAGGATCGAGCGCGTCGACGCATGCGCGAGATCCATGTGAGCCGGCTCGCCCGCGGCGACAGCCACCACAAGCAGCAGCAGGCCTCCAGCGATCATCTGCGTCGCGGCGGCATTGAGACCCGAGCTCGCCTTCGGCGCGTGCTTGGTGTAGAGCGAACCGGCCGCCCACGAGAGCGAGGCGAGGACCAGGACGATTGCTCCAGGCATGCTGATGTCGCCATGGCCGCTCAAGCCGTCCGGGCCGATCAGCAAGCCAAGACCCGCAAGCCCGAGGGCAAGACCGGCGAACACCGGCGTCGGCGGCCGTTCTCCTCGCGGACGCCACCAGTCCAGCAGCACCATCCACAGCGGCACGATGGCGACGAGCAGCGCCGCGATCCCTGACGGCACCCGCTGCTCGGCCCACACCACCCCTCCGTTGCCGCCCACGAGCAGTAGGGCGCCGCTGATGAGGCCAGTCTTCCAGTCGGTGCGCAGCGGCTTGATATCCGGCTGACGGAGCCGGGCCCACAGCAGCAGAATGAGTCCGGCTATCAGGAAGCGCGCACCCGCCATGAGCAGGGGCGGAAGCGTCTCGACAGCAAACCGTATCGCGAGATACGTCGAGCCCCAGATGATATAGACAGCCGCAAACGCGGCGATCAGGCGAGCGCGCATCGGACAAACATAGTGAGCGGTCCAGCGCGCTGACGCGGCGAAAGATGGCCTCCACACCGTACTCGATTGTTGCAGCCTTCCCCTTGAACTATCGGTTCGTTTCATGTACAGTTCATACGTAAATCAAAAGGGAAGGCCACACCATGACGACGGCCACATTCGCCACGCCAACGACGATCGGAGAACTCTCCGACGCTCTTGGCGTGGCGCTCGACATTTCTGGACCGACACAGACACGTGCAAGCGAGGTTCGGGACGCCGCCTTCGAGCGCGAGGCGTTGCCCTGGCTCGACGACGTCTATCGCTTCGCGCTCTCGCTCACGCGAGACGAATCCGATGCTGATGACGTCGTGCAAGAGACCTACCTGCGCGCGTACCGTTCCTGGCACACGTTCATCCCCGGCACGGAGTGTCGCCGGTGGTTGTTCACCATTTGCCGCAACGTCTTTCTTCGGTCACGCGAGCGCCAGCGTCCCACGGTCGATCTCGAGGACGGCGAGCAGGATGCCGTCGCCGCAGGGTCCGTCTATGCCGCGGCGCGTGAGAAAGGCTATGATGCACTCTATGCGCGACTCGATCTCGCTCCCGCTCTGCGCGATGCCCTCGATGGGCTGGCCGAGCCCTTTCGCTCGGCCGTGATTCTCGTGGACGTCGAGGACATGACGTACGAGAGCGCCGCCCAAGTGATGGGCGTGCCGATCGGCACCGTGCGGTCGCGCCTGTTCCGTGGCAGGCGGCTGTTGCAGGAGAAGTTGCTCACGGTGGCGGAGGATATGGGTTTCGTGCCGGCCGCCGCCGGAGGCGATCGGTGAGCGCGCCGCCGCGTGCACACCTCGAGGAGCTCGGACTGTCCGCAACATGCGTGGAAGTCCTGCGTCATCTCTGGGACTATCTCGACGACGAGATGACCCTCGGCGGCGCCGAGCGTCTCAAGGCCCACATTGCGACTTGCGCCACGTGTCGCGAATACGAGGGCTACCAGTCGTGCTTCCTCGACGCGCTCTCGCGCCTCCGCGCCGAGTTCAACGCACCGGCCACGCTGCGCGAGCGGCTCGCGGAGAAGTTGAAGGGGCAGGGGTGCGGGTGTTGGGACAAGGTGCGAAAGGAGCAGCCCTGATCAGCCTCCGGAGCTGAGATCAGGGCACGAAGTTCTTCTGCCGCACGGTACGTCCATCCTCCCCGTTGAGAACCACGATCGTCTCGACGGCGATGTCCGACGCCAGCGATGCCGCCACCGAGCAGTATTTCTCGAACGCCAGCTGGACGGCCCGTTCCGCATGTACGCGCTCGATGCCCGCGCCGTCGACGCGAAAGGTGAGCGTGATGTGCTCGAAGCGCCGTGGCGCCGCTTCCCGACGATCGCCCTGCACATCGACGACGAGCCGCTCCACCGGCGTCCGTCGCTTGCCGAGGATATCCATGACGTCGATGCCCGCGCACGACGCGAGTGCGCTGAGCAGTACATCCGGTGGCGACTGGCCGGTCTTGCCCGAACCGTCGAGACGCGCCGACGCGCCATTCGTCCGTCCGGTGTCGAATCGGTGCTCGCCGGTCCACGTCGCACGTACGCGCGAGGGCGGCCGCACCGCATGGACCTCCACTGTTCCCTGGGAGATGTCGGTCATTTTTCGATGGGTGCGCGCACTGCATTGCCCCACTCCGTCCAGCTGCCGTCGTAATTGCGCACTTTGTCGTATCCGAGAAGGTAGGAAAGCACGAACCAGGTGTGCGATGATCGCTCGCCGATGCGGCAGTACGCCACCACGTCGTCGCCGGGAGTGAGGCCGGCTTCGCCCTCGTAGATGGCCCGCAGGTCGTCGGCGCTCTTGAATGTGCCATCGGCATTCGCGGCGCGCGCCCACGGAACGCTGTTCGCGCCGGGGATGTGGCCGCCGCGCATCGCGCCTTCCTGTGGGTAGTCGGGCATGTGGAGCTTCTTGCCAGAGAATTCGTCCGGTGAACGCACGTCGATCAGCCTGCCATTCGCATCCACGTGGTTCATCACATCGGCCATGAACGCGCGAATGGGCTCGTCATTGCGGTTGGCGGCCCGGTAGGAGGATGGCGTCACGGTGGGGATGTCGGTGGTCATCTCGCGCTGCTCCGCTTCCCACTTGGCGCGTCCGCCATCGAGAATCTTCACGTTCGTGAAGCCGAACAGCCGGAAGATCCACAGCGCGTAGGTTGCCCACCAATTGTTCTTGTCGCCGTAGAACACCACCGTGGTGTTCGCATCGATTCCAAGGCGGCGCACCAGTGACTCGAACTCGCTGCGCGAGATATAGTCGCGCTGGAGCTGGTCGTTCAGGTCCGTGTGCCAGTCGATCTTGTGTGCGCCCGGGATGTGGCCCATGTCGTAGAGCAGCACGTCCTCGTCGCTCTCGAGGAGACGCACGGCCGGATCGAACAGGTGGTCGGCGAGCCACTGCGTGCTCACGAGCGCCTCGGGATGAGCGTATTGCTTGCTGATGATATCCTGATCGGTCATGGCACTCCTCGATTACGAGCGATGAATGGTTGCCACAGGAATCCGCGCAGACGGCGAACGGTTCTCTCCGAGGTGGTCGATCCAGTCGAGAATCACCGCGGCCTCCGTTTCCCAGCCGGGCTCGCCGAGGAGAAGGTGCCCGTGTCCTTTGGCAACGTGCAGCTGCGCCCCGTACTTCTTCGCGACGCGGCGCGAGGTGTCGAGTGGAATGAAGCGGTCGTTGTCCGCACCGACGACGAGCATCGGGACGCGTACCTCGGCTGGCGTCACGGCGTGCACGCCAAGTGCGATATCGCGAGACGCTCGGCCGCTGTCCGGTGAGAATCGGGCGCGGAGTGCGGCCCTCTGACCGGGTGGAACCAAGTTGAGCACCAACGCGTCGAAGTGGTCATCGACGGGCAGGTACGGGCGAGAGAACAGGAGCGCAGGAAGGTATCGCGCCATCCGCGTGACGATCGCCACGCTCAGTGCGGGGATGCCGCGCGGCGGCGCCGGCGACAGCAGCACTGCGGAGCGCGCGAGACCATTCGCGGCGAGCAGCAGGGCGAGGAGGCCGCCCATGGAATGCCCGATCACGATGGGCTGGTCGAGCACACGCGCCGCCGCAGCGGTGTCGTCGTAGAAATCGTTGATCGTCTGCTTGCCGATTTCAGGCAACGGCGGCAGCGGCGGATGGCCACGCAGGGACATGGCCGACGCGTGGTGGCCGCGCGCGGCAAGCAGCGGAAGCAGGTTCTCGAACACCCAACTGCCCGCGAACAACCCGGGGATGCACAGCACGTTCGGGCCCGACGGCCGGCTGGCGCGAATCGTCTCGAGATGAAAGGCGGGGGCCTCGGCTGAAGTCATGATGACGAACTATCGACAGCCCGCCCCCGTGCGGCAATGGCACCGCGATCCGCGCTGCCGTGGTGCGTCGGTTAGTATCCACTCGCCACATGACCGTTCCCCAATGACGCCCACCGCCCGAACGCTCGCCGCGTTCATGGAGCCGTATGCACGCCATGTGGTGGTGTGCGTCGGCAGCTTCTGCTCGCCGAATCGGGAGGGGCGCATGCTCTACGCGGAGCTCGCTCGACTGCTGCAGCGCGAGGGCTTGCTGTTCGGTCCGCAAAGGGTAAAACGTGGCGAGACTCCGTGCCTGGGTGTCTGCGCGGGCGGGCCGATCGTGGTGGTCTACCCGGAAGGCGTGTGGTACGCGGGCGTGACTCCTGCGTTGCTGGAGCGGATCGTCGTCGAGCATCTGCGCGACGGCCAGGTGGTCGAGGAGGCGGTTTTCCACCGGCTGCAGCGCGAGTGAGTGTCTCGCGCCACACTTGCCATGGCGCACCACGAGCGACAGAATCTGCTGTGCCTGACGACTCCATTCTCTATTCCCGCAGGTTGCCACACGGGCCGGCCGTGCGCGTTCGGCGCACCAGTGAGCCTGGCACTCAGCCGGTCACGGCGGTGCTCGAGGTGGATCGTCGTGCGGGCACACCTCGCGAGTTCGACGGCGGGTTTCCTCCGCCGCTGATGATGGTCGAGGGCGAGACGGAGGCGGACGTGCTGGCCGCGCTGGAGCCGCAAGCGCGCGACGACCGGCTCGTCGCCGGACTCATGCGGGAGAAGGGGCTGCGGTAGTCATCGTTCACGCAGCTCTTCCTCGAGTGTCCGGAGGATGCGCGGCCAGACATGGGCCGCCGCGAGCGTGAAGAAGTTCACGCGAGCGGCGTCATCCGATCGCAGGAACTCGGCGAGGCGCAAAGATCCCTTACGCACGTTGCACCCCCCACACGCCGTCACTAAGTTGCCCCCGGAGCGGTCACCGCCGCGCATGCGCGGTTGTACATGGTCAACGGTGAGTGCCTCCGGCTCGAATCGCTCGCCGCAGTACACGCATTGGAAGTCGTCGCGCGCGAAGATCTGCTCCCGTCGCAATGAAGAATCTCCCGTCCCGGCGCAATCTCTTCGAGGCCGCGCAGCGCTATCTGCTCGAGCCGAATGAAGAGCAGCTCGACAATATCAGCGGCGAGCCTCCGCGTCTCACAACTCAAGCCATCCAGAGTGTCAGCATGTCCCGCTCCCGTGACCGCATTCTCGCTAATCTCGACGACATGTATCGCGAGGCCTTCGAGCGCGCCAAGGCCACTGGCGACGACTCGCAGATGGCATCGCTCGACTTCGCCTATCGTCGCGAACAACTGTATTTCGAGATCCTGCTCGACGTTCGCGACGCCATCGAGCGTCGCTGACATCGCGACGTCCGCACGCTACCGGCCGAACATCGAGCCCGTCGTTCCCTCCGACTTCGGAGCAGGCCATACGAGCGACGCACCGATCGATGCGGCCAGCACGCCCACGACGATTCCCAGTGACAGCAGGATCGGGATGTGGATCCACGACTCCACGAGCATCTTCGTGCCCACGAACGTGAGGATGATGGCGAGCCCGTACTTGAGCAGGTGAAACTTCGTCACCACGTGCGCGAGCAGGAAGAACAGCGACCGTAGCCCGAGCACGGCGAAGATGTTCGAGGTAAAGACGAGGAATGGGTCGCGTGTGATGCCGAAGATGGCCGGGATGGAATCCACGGCGAAAATCAGGTCCGTTGCCTCGACGAGCACCAGCACCAGCAGCAGCGGCGTCGCGTGTCGCTTGCCGTTCTCCAACGTGAAGAAGTGCTTGCCGCGATAACCGTCGGTGAGCGGAACGAGCCGGCGCACGAACTTGACGACGGGATTCTGCTCCCCGTCGAACTCCTCATCGCTCTTGAAGGCCATCCGCACGCCGGTAACCACCAGCAGCGCGCCGAAGACGTAGATGATCCACTCGAAGCGCGCGAGCAACGCGGCACCGAGCCCGATGAACAGGCCGCGCATCAACAGCGCGCCCAGGATACCCCAGAACAGCACCCGGTGCTGGTACTGCGCCGGAACGGCGAAGTACTGGAAGATCAGGACGATGACGAAGATGTTGTCGACGCTGAGCGATTCCTCGATCACGTAGCCCGTGAGGAACGTCAGCGCCGCCTGATGGCTCGCGAACACCGCGAGACCGCCCGCGAACACGAGCGCGAGCCCCACCCACACGCTCGTCCAGATCAGCGCCTCGCTCGCCTTCACGACGTGCGGCGTTCGGTTGAACACGCCGAGGTCGATCGCCAGCATCGCGAGGACAAAGGCAATGAAGCCGAGCCAGAACCAGATGTTCGTCGCAATCATGGCAACAGAAGTGGGAGACCGGAAAAACGACAAGGCGAGCCACTACGGCACGCACGGTGTCGTAGTGGTCTCGCCCAAGGCACTCCTTCCGCCCTTCAGCCGACCGGAAGCGCTTGCACGCTCCGTCTTGACGATCGGCTGCTCCAGCGCATTCGCGCCGGCCGGCTACTCCCCACTCGTCATAACCCTCGCCGAATGACGTCCATCCGTCAAGTCACCGAAAAATTCAGACCACCATGCCCCTTCCGCACGACGCATTTTCCGGCGAACTCTGAGCCATGACACCGACCTCGATTCGCAACGGCGCGCTTCCCACCGTGACGCTCGCGTTCTCACTCCTGTCTCTGCTCCCCGCGCGCGCCATGACGCAGACCGCAATCGCCGCCGCCCCGGCCCCCGTGTCCGCGCTTGCCATCGTCAACGCGCGCATCTGGACGGGCGACGCACGCCGTCCCTGGGCGGACGCGCTGCTGGTGCGCGGAGAGCGTATCGAAGCCGTGGGGTCGAGCGCGGAGATCAAGAAGCGCTCGAGTGGCATCAAGACGATAGACGCCAAGGGCATGATGATCACCCCCGGCTTCATCGACGCACATGTGCACTTTCTCGATGGTGGCTTCGCGCTCGCGTCCGTTCAACTGCGCGATGCCCGCACGAAGGAGACGTTCATCCGCCGCATCAAGGAATTCGCGGCCACCGTACCACCTGGAACGTGGATCCTCAACGGGGACTGGGATCACACCAACTGGGGTGGCGACCTGCCCGAACGGAGCTGGATCGATTCCGTCACGCCGAACAATCCTGTGTGGATCAACCGGCTGGATGGGCACATGAACCTCGCCAACTCCCTCGCGCTTGCCGCGGCGAAGATCACACGCGAGACAAAGGAGGTCGCCGGTGGCACGATCGTGCGCGACGCGAGCGGAGCGCCCACGGGCATCCTCAAGGACAATGCGCAGGAACTCATGTCGGGCGCGATTCCGGCCGCGAGCATGGAGATGAACCTGCGCGCACTGGACGCGGCGATGTCGTATGTCGCCGAGCGCGGCGTCACGAGCGTACACCACATGGGCACGTGGAGCGATCTCGACGTGTTCCGTCGCGCGCACGACGCCGGCGCCTTGCGCACGCGCATCAATGCGAACGTGCCCCTCTCCACATGGGCGCGGCTGCGCGACGAGGTCACTGCACATGGCCGAGGCGACACCTGGCTACGCATCGGCGGGCTCAAGGGCTTCGTCGATGGATCACTCGGCTCGCACACCGCGGCGATGCTCGCGCCCTTCACCGATGCCCCGAACGACACCGGACTGCTCGTGAACACCGAGAAGGACCTGCACGACTGGACCGACAGCGCCGACAAGGCGGGACTACAGGTGATCGTGCACGCCATTGGTGATCGCGCGATCCGGACGCAGTTGAACATCTACGAGCACGTCGCGAAGGACCACGGCGCGCGCGATCGTCGCTTCCGCATCGAGCATGCGCAGCACATCGCGCCGCCGGACATCGCGCGCTTTGGCCGACTCGGCGTCATCCCGAGCATGCAGCCATACCACGCCATCGACGACGGACGTTGGGCGGATCGCGTCATCGGCGCCGAGCGTGCGAAGGGGACGTATGCGTTCAAATCGCTGCTCGATAGCGGCGCAAAGCTCGCGTTCGGCAGTGACTGGTTCGTGGCGCCACCGACGCCGCTCGAAGGGATCTATGCGGCGACGACGCGTCGCACGCTCGACGACAGGAATCCAGGCGGATGGGTGCCGGAGCAGAAGATCACCGCGGAGCAGGCGCTGCGTGCGTACACCAGCGGCAGTGCCTACGCCGGTTTTCAGGAGAAGGACGTCGGTGTGCTCAAGCCGGGGATGCTCGCCGATGTCGTGATGATCGATCGCGACCTCACGCGAATCGCTCCGGAGACCATTCGCGATGCGCGCATCATGCTCACGATGGTTGGCGGCCGCGTGGTGTTCGACCGCGATGGGGCTGCGCACTGAAGCGTGCCCCGGGAATGAAATCTGCTCGATCTGGCCGAGAACCGGTGTGCTGGTCTACCAGGACTGGAGGTCTTTTATCATGAGTGCATTCCAACGCGTCGTTACTGCGGCAGCCGCCGTTGCGGTGCTGGCCACGACTGCGTGTTCAACGCAGAGTCGGGTGCCTGCGGGCGATAGCACGAGCAAGCAAGCGGGCAGTACACCGGGCGCAGTACCCGCCGGCGCTGCTGCCGATTCCCCAGCCGCGCGATCGAAGATGTCGCAGCTCGAGGCGGACGCGAAATCGCTTGCGAAGTCGACAGGATGCAATAGCGCGACGGCATGTCGCACGGCACCGGTCGGGGAGAGGGCATGCGGTGGTCCGCGGGAGTACATCGCCTACTGTGCCGCCACGACCGATTCCGTCGCGCTCTTCAGGAAGCTCGACGAGTTGCGGGCTGCCGAGATCGAGTTCAACAAGGCCTCGAATGCGATGAGCACGTGCGAGTTCCGCACGCCGCCGAAGACGACATTGGTTGGCGGGAGTTGTCGCGCAGCTGACGCGCCGTAACGGTTCGCGCCAAAGCGAAGAACGGGCGGGAGACGCGATGTCTCCCGCCCGTTCTTCGTTCGCAGCGTGACTACGGCGTGCAGGTCGACGCCGTATAGGCCGCTCCGTTGTACAGGCCAGAGCCGGTGATCGTCGCGCTGTTCGTCGTGCGGCCGGTACACGATATGACGCCCGTGATGTTGCCGAGCAGATTGAGATTGGTGTTGAGGCCCAGGCGCAAGCCGCCCGAGTTGACCGTGAAGATCGTGCCCGAATTCAGCTGCAAACGGCCGGTGATGATGTCAACGCGTGGCTGCGTCGTACCATTGACGATCTGCGCGTTCGTCGTGAGCTGCACCCCGCCGGCGGATGTGTTCTGGAGGCGGAGGACCGAGAACTTCGACTGCGCTGAGTTCGCGAACGAAACGGTCTGTGTTGCCGAGCCGGCGAACACTGAGACGTGATCGCTACTCGTGTTGAATGTCAGTCCGCCCGGCCCGCCGATGATTCCAGTGACCTGTGTGAAATTCCCCAGCAGCGTCATCTGACCTCCCACGAGTTGCTGGTTTCCAGCGTTAGGGCCACCGAACGTTACGTCGCCCTGCAGGATCATCTGCGTGCTGTTGTAGAGCGCGTGATTGCTGGCGAACACCGCGTTGCTTCCGGTGCTCAACGTGCCACCGAACCAGCCCACTGCTCCGCCGAACGTCGCCGTGCCGGCGACGTTGATCACTCCACTGCTGACCGACAGGCTGTCGCCGGTAAAGTTCGCGTTGCCAGAGACAGCCAGCCCCGCGCGGCCGGACGTGAGCAGTAGCAAGCCCGAACCACCGTTCGGGAAGACGTTCACCGTGTTCGCCACTACCGCCGTGGTGTCGATGTTGGTTCTGCAGCGCACGTTGAGCACGTTCGCGCTGACGTCACGCAGCGAGATGATCTGGGCCGCCACAGTGCCGCACAGGCCACTCTGTCCGGCGTCGAGGATGTCGAAGATGCCGTTCACCGTCGCTGTCGCAGCGATGTGAATCGAGCCGCTGTTCGTCAGGCCCCATCCAGCGACGCCACCGCTGCCGATGTCGATACCGATGTTGCCAAGGCTGATCTGCGCCAGTGAATCCAGCGTCAACCTGTTCATCGCCGGCTTCGGTCCCGACACAACCGGCAGGACCGGAATGCTCTGCGGATTGTAGTTCGGGATGAACACGTTGTCGCTCGTGGAGCTCGGAACGGACGGCACGGAGATAACCGGGATCCAGTTGGCGGCGTTCTGCCAGTTCGAGTTCGCAGCGCCAGTCCACACGTGCGACGTCTGCGCCGGGTAGACGGCAATCTGCGACGAATCCGTGGCGGTGGTAAACGTCGGGCCCGATGCCTTGATCAGGCAGCCCGATCCGTCGGCGAAGGACGGCAGCCGAACGAGTGGCGTCACTTCTCCATTCACGTCCGACGTGAACGACAGCGTCGTGAACAGCCCATTCCCGGTGTCCAGTCTGCACCGCCCAAACGCGGTAACGCTCACGGTGAGCCCAGGCGCGGGATTCCCCTGTGCATTCCGCGCGATGAAGATCGGGCGCGTCACCGTCGGCGGATTCTGCGCTCCAACCCCAGCCACGCTCACACGTGTACCGGGTTTCGTGGTCAGGAACTGCGACGGTCCCGGCGTGACGCTGAATGTGTTACTGGAGGTGAACGGAATCGGCGCTCCCGCTTGAGTCAGCGCGTTCGTGTTCGCCCGCAGGAAATAATTCGTTCCGCCGAAGTCGATCGCCGCCGCGGGGAAGGTCGCGACGCCGTTGACGAAGGTGACGGGTCCGGCGCCCGCGAGCGTCGCGCCTGGCGTTCCCGTTCCCGGTGCGATCGAAAGCGTCACGGTGTTCGTGTTGTTGCTCGTGACCGTGTTACTCTGCGCGTCCACCAACCGCACCGTCACGGCCGGCGAAAACGGGACGCCGCCCGTGCCACCGGTCGGCGACACCGAGAACGCGATGCCCACCGCCGGTCCCGCCGCCTGCGTGATCGGCGCTGACGACACCGGTGTGAGTGAACCAGACTGGAACTGCAGCGTGAAGGTGCCCGATCCGTTGATCGTCAGTGCGCCAAACGTCGCGACACCACCCGTACCGATTCCGGTCGTCGCGTTGTTCAGCGTGCCAATGCCGGATATGATCACCGCGGTGACAGTACCGCTCGCGCTCGTCGCGTTGCCGAACTGGTCACGCACCTGAATGACCGGCTGTGGCGACAGCGCCAAGCCGCTCGTGGACGTCGTCGGTTGTGTGGTGATGCTGAGCGCTGCCGGCGCCGCCGCGACACCCGTCGCCGTAAACGTCGTCGTCAACGCGCCCAGTGTCGCCGTGAGTGAGTTGCCACCGGCGATGTTGCCCAGCTGCCACGATCCCACCGTCGCGATGCCCGACACGTTCGTCGTTGCCAACGAAGCCGTGACGGCACCATTGCCCGCCGACACCGTAAAGGTCACCTGTGCGCCCGCCACCGGATTGCCTGCGCCGTCCGTCACCTTCACGCTCGGCGCCGTGGCGACGTTCGTCGCCACCGTCGCCGTCTGGAGATCGCCAGCGTTCTTCGCGATCGCTGCTGCCGTGCCGCCACTCAGCGCAATCGGGGCCGACACGGCGTGCGTGAGCGTACCGTTGCCGAATTGCAGCGTCACTGATCCCGCAGCGCCACTGATGGTGAGACCGGTGAAGGTCGCCAGTCCCGCGGCATTCGTCGAAGCCGTCGCATTGGTCAACGTGCCGCTTCCGCTGAGGATTGAAGCGGTGACGAGCAGGCCAGAGGTGGCGACCGGATTACCAAAATTGTCCTGCAGCTGCACCGACGGTTGGGGCGACAGCGGCGCTCCGCTCGTCGCCGTGGTTGGCGGTGCAGTGACGAACGCGAACTGCGCTGCCGGTCCCGCGACTGCCGTTGCCGTGAATGTCGTGGACAGCGCGCCAGCCGATGCCGTGAGGTTGTTCGTGCCGACGCTCGTCCCGAGCTGCCACGAAGCGGCAGTCGCGATACCGGAGGCATTCGTCAGCACGCTGCCGGGCGGCGTGCTGCCTCCGCCAAGCGTCGGAGCGAAGGTGACCGCTACACCAGCCACCGGATTGCCCGCGCCGTCCGTCACCAGCACACTCGGCTTAACAGCGACGTTGGTCCCGGCAGCCGCCGTCTGATTGTCGCCTGCGGTCTTGTTGATCACAGCCGCCGAGCCACCGCCCAGCGTGATCGTGCCCGACGCGATGTGCGTCACCCCAGGGCTCGTGAAGTCCAGCGTGATCGGACCAGCCGCGCCCGTGATCGTGAGACCACTGAATGTGGCGAGCCCTCCCGCCGTCGTGGTCGCTGTCGCGTTTGTCAGCGACCCCGTGCCCGTGAGGATCGTCGCTGTCACGACCACTCCCGCGCCCTGGACTGGATTGCCGAATTGATCCTGTCGCTGCACTGCCGGCTGCTGCGCGAGCGGCGAACCGCTCGCAGCAGTTGCCGATGGCGGAGTGACGAGGCCGAGCTTGTTGGCTGGCCCCGCGACGGCCGTGGCCGCGAACGTCTGTGAGAGTGTACCGACAGACGCCGTGAGGTTCTGGCTGCCCACGCTCGTACCGAGCGTCCAGGAGCTGACTGTCGCGATGCCCGATGCATTGGTGACCGCCGACAGCGGATTCACCGCGCCGCCGCCGAAGGTCACCGCGAAGTTGACGGTGATCCCAGGTAACGGCGTGCCCGACCCGTCATTCACTCGCACGGCCGGTGCGACCGGAACGGCGCTCCCCGCCGCTGCGACCTGACCGTTCCCCGCCACAATCACGATCGCCGCCGGTCCACCGGCACCGAGCGTGATCGTGTTGGAGACGGCGGCCGTAAGCGCGCCGCTCTGGAAGCCGAGCGTGAACGGTCCAGGCGCGCCACTCAGCACGAGATTGTTGAACGTCGCCAGGCCGCTTGCGTTCGACGCAATGGTCGTGGTGCCGCCGAGCGTACCAGTGCCGCTGGCGATCACCGCCGTCACGTTCGCGGTGGTGCTCACCGGATTGGCTCCGACGTCGGTGATCTGCACCGCCGGCTGCGTGGCGAACGGTACACCGCTCGACGCACTCGGCGACGGCTGCGTGGCGATGATGAGCTTCGACGCTGCACCGGTGAGGACGTTGATGCCCGGTGTCACGAGTGTGCTGATGTTCGTCGCGGTGAGCGTGAAGATCATCGTGCCGATCTTTCCGGCGTACGGCGGCGGGTTGAACGTGGCGATGCCGTTGCTGGCGGTGGTCGCGTTCAGCGCGAACGTCGTGTTGCTGGGTTGCACGTTCGCCGTGGCCGTGATCGTCACGCCGCCCTGTGCCACGGCGTTGTTGTTCTGGTCGACGAGCTGCACCTGCACTGGCGCCGGGAACGGCTGGCCCACGGTGATCGATGCTGGCACTGCCTGCAACAACTGCATGTTCGCGGCAGTTCCAGCCGTGCCCGTGCCATGGAACGTGACCGGGCTGCCCGGCACGCCGGGAGCGCTGGCCGTCAGCGTGTTCGGACCCGCCGTGGGACTCAGCATCCAGAACGACGTTGCCTGCGCAACGCCTTGCGCATTCGTGGTGATCGTCGTCGACGTCACGTCGTCGATGAAAGATCCCGGTGTGACAGCGGTGAAGAGCACATCGACGCCGGCCACCGGATTGCCCGCGGCATCCTTCACGACGACGGCCGGCAGGACAGGCACGAAGCCACCCGCAACGACCGTCTGGTTGTCGCCGGCGAGAATGGTGATGCCCGCGGCGGGACCGACGGAGATGGCGATGCCGTTTGACGTCGCGGTAGTGAGCGACGGGCTGGTGAAATTCAGCTGGTACGTGCCCGTTGCTACGGTAAGGGCGAGGTTCGTGAATGCAGCGCGGCCGCTCGCGTTGGTATTCACCACCACGGTGCCGCTCAACGTGCCCGTCGGTGCAACGGCCGTCACCGGAACGTTGGTCGCCGACACGGCATTGGTACCCACATCCACGACCTGTACGACGGGCTGCTGAGCGAATACGACACCGCTCTGCGCCGTCGACGACGGCTGAGTCGTGAGCAAGAGCGCCGCGGCAGATCCCGCCACCACCGGAACCGGCGACGAGGTGATGGTGGTGAACCCGCTGCCCGAGATCGTGAAGACCTCGTTGCCGATCGTGCCGACATACGGCGATAGCGTGAAGCTGGCGATGCCCTGCGCGTTCGTCTGCAAGGTGACGTTGAAGGCGATACCCGACGGCTGCACGATGCCGGCGAGCGAGACACTCACGTTCGCCTGCGCGACAGGATTGTTGTTCGCGTCCGCGATCTGGATGTTGATCGGCGGCACTGCCGCACCGACGACGATCTGCGCCGGAAGCGGCTGCACCAGGATGAACTTCGAGGCCCCACCAGCCGTTGCATTCGCCGTGAACGTCACCGGCGACCCGTTCGGCACGCTCGCACTCGCCGTGAGCGAATGTGGGCCGGCAGTGGCGCTCATGGTCCACGCCGTCGGCTGCGCAATGCCGAGCGAGTTGGTCGTGATGGTCACAGTGGTGCCGGTCGTGGTGCCGTCAGAGACCGTCGAACCCGCTGTGACGGCGTTGAACGTGACCGCTACGCCCGGTACGCCGTTCGACTGCGCATCGATGACCTTCGCGAGCGGCGGTACGGCGACTGCCGTGCTCACTGGCGCGTTCTGGCCGTTGCCACCGAACAGCAACAGGGTGTTCGCCGGTCCTGCGCCGACCGCGATCGTGTTCGAGGTTGCGGCCGTGATGTTGGGTGTCGCGAACTGCAGCGTGTAATTGCCGAATGGACCGGTGATGCCCAGACCGGCGAACGTTGCCTGCCCGCTCGCGTTGGTCGTCGCGGTGGCGTTATTGAGCACCGGAGTCGGTGTGGTGGGGCCATTGGCAAATGTCGCGGTAACCACGACGCCAGCGACGCTCACGGGATTGCCATTGGCATCGGCGAGCTGCACCACCGGCTGCTGCGCGAACGCCGCGCCGCTCACCGCCGTGGCGCTGGGTTGCGTGGTGATGAGAAGCCGCGTCGCCGTGGGCGGCACGATGGCCGTTCCTGTTGCCGTGAACGTCACGCTCAGCGACCCGGAAGTCGCCTTCAGCGTGTTCGGCCCGGGAATGGTGCCAAGCGTCCACGACCCGAGCGTTGCGATCCCCGAGACGTTCGTCGTCGCCGTCCCGCCCGTGATCGTCCCGCCACCACTGGCCACCGTGAACACGACCTGCGCGTTCGCCACCGGATTGCCCGAGCCGTCCTTCAGGACGACAGAGGGCGCAACCGGCACGGTGGCTCCCGCCACTGCGCTCTGCTGGTCGCCGGCGACGATGGCGAGCGTGGTCTGTCCGCCGCCACCGGAGGTGGTCAATGTGGTCGTCGTCGTCAGCGTGCCGACGGCCGCGGTCACCGTCGTACTGCCAGGCGTTGCCCCGAGCGTCGCCTGTGTCGTCACCTGTCCGAGCGCGTCGGACGCCGACGATATCGGACTGAAAGTAGCGCCGGCGCCCGCCGCGCTCCACGTGACTATCGCGTTGGCGATCGGGTTGTTCTGCGAATCCGACACGCGAGCCACGAGTGGCGTGGGAAGCGTGGCGTTCGGCAGCCCGGCCTGATTGCCGCCCGAGATGATCGTGATGGCGGCGGCGCCCCGGTTCACGGCCCTGGCCGAGAAGAGGACGCTCTGTGCCACTCCTTGGACGCTCGCCCGAATCGTATCGGTGCTCGCGGTGGCGCCGAGCATGTACGTGATGCTCGACGTACCATCGGCAGCCGTCGTCGTGCCCGACGCGCCCGGCGTTCCGTTGCCAGCGATCCTCGTCCATGACACCGAGGCGCCGGCGGCCGGCCCCCCAAACTGGTCGGTCACCTTCACGACGAGCGGCTGGAGCAGCACGCGACCGACTGTGTCGGTCTGCGCATCACCCGAGACGATAGCGACGGCGGCAGCCGGGGCAGCGGTCGCGGTGGCTGTCACGCTCGCGGGCGCGAGGGTTCCGGAGCCTGCCTCGTAGACGTATGCGCCCGCAGTGCGGCCCAGCGTCAGCGTGCTCGTCGCTCTCCCGTTGGCGTCTGCAAACGCCGTTGCCTGCTGCACGCTTCCACCGGCGGTGACGGCGCGGAATGTCACTGCAGCGCCGGGCACGGGAAGGTTGTCCGTCGCCTGCACTTCCACCACGAGCGGCTGCGCGAGCGCGCTGCCAGCGACACCGGTCTGCCCGTTGCCGCTGATGACGACCACTCGTGCAGCGGGCGGAACGAACGTGATGCGCGACGAGCCGGAGATGCCAGTCGGCGTGATCGCGCTCACCGTGGCCACACCGCGCTTGCCCAGGCTGGTCAGCGTGCCGGTGGCATCACCGGTGGAGGTGGCGACGGCCAGAGTGGCGTCACTCACCGCGAACTTGACGAGAAGGTTCGGCACCGGAAGTCCCGCCGAATCCACGGCGCTCGCCCTGATGGCTACCGTCGCCAATCCGGCGATGGTGGTGTCCGAGGGCGCGACGGTGACCGTCTTCGTGCCTTTGCCTGGCCCGGTGTACGTGATGATGACGAGCGGCGGCGTTTGCGGCGGAAGATTCGCGCCGCGCGCGATGACTATCTGGTGGCCGCTAAACAGTACGACGTGCTGGTCGTTCCGCAGTTCGATCAGCGCGTCGAATGCCTGGTCGGTTCCGCTCGACGGCACCGGGATTTCGATCGTGATCTGGCTCTGGCTCACGGGGAACGCGATGACCGTGTCCTTCTTGCTGCCGTCAGGCCCGGTGAGGACCACGTGGACTTCCGTCACCTCGGTGCCGAATGCAGCGAGCCCGCTGAAGATTCGCGCCGCTTCGGGAGTAAACGAGGGCGACATCCTGATGTTCGCGACACCGGACGTCGACGGCTTTACCTTCGTGGGACTCGTCGGCGCATCGGTGCAGGTAATGGCAACGATGGCGAGTGCGAACAGTCCGAAAGCGCGAAGGCGTTGACGCATGATTCTGGAAAATCGGGGGGGGGGCAACGCCGGCCCGCGTCGGCAACGTCGCGAAAGGTCGAGCAACGAGATTCGGGTGTTTCGGGCCACCCGTCAATGCCGACTTTGACACAACGAGCGCGCACGAGCCGCTCACGCGCCTCCGCGAATTCCGTATGCCGCTGTCAAGGGTTTGCCGGGCAACGAGTTAACGCGGCGAGCCTCCGCCCCAATGCCACAGGCGCTGGCGAGAAAAACGGGCCGGCGATGTTGCTCGCCGGCCCGCCTTCACCCCCATCTCAGCGCGGCGAGCCGCTGCGCTTCGGATGCTTGACGCGAGTCGCTTCGATCCGTGCGATGTCGTCGTGTGCGCCCGAACTCGCTGCACTCGTGGGAATGCGCGCGGCGGAAACACCACCGCCGACGGGGATCCTCGAGGAAATCTGCGAGTTGCCGATGGTGTTGATCGGCGTGATGGTCGTTCCGTTCAGCTCGAAGACCGTCCAGTACAGCCCATTGCCGCTGGGCACTGAGAACGACTGCGCCAGCGCATTGTTGATGTAGACGTCCACGCGGGCGCCGGAGACGTCGATGTTCGGGTAACCAGAATAGTTGTGGACAGCATAGCGGTAGATGCCTGGCGTCTGCTGCGCGATGGTGATCGTCTCCGGCCCGTTGCCGCTCGTCACGTCGTAATCGAGGCACGCATAGGGCGCAACCGTGCAGTCGCCCTGTGAGTAGTACGCCACGAGGAACCGCCCGCCGCTTCCATCCGGACCGGTGAGGTACGAATCGAGATCGCGCGGTGTCGAGCGCCACGTGAGCACGATGCGCACGTTGCCGACACCGCCCACAGGAGAGATGAAGATGTCCTGGTTGCTGGTCGTCGACCCGCCCACAGAAATTCCGGTCTTCGTCGCATTGGCGTACCCGGGCACCTTCGCAACGATCGTATACGTGCCGGCCGGCACATTCGAGAAGGTGTACGACGCCTGAGTCGACGTCACCGTCTGCAGCGGCGTCCCCGTCGTGGTGTTCACGCCGGACCGTAGCTCCAGCGTCGCCTGCGCCGAGATGGGCCGGTTGTTCGTTGCGTCGTAGACGACGCCCGTGATGCTGCCGGGCTGCGTGCTCTGCGGAACCAGCGGCGCCGCCGGCGCCTGCGTGTTCCCGTTCACCGTCAGCGCCGAGAGGGTGACTGACGTGTAACCGGAGGCCGTGATGGACGCCGTGTAATCGCCAGCCGGCAGTTGGGCGGTGGTGAAGTTTCCGTTGCCGTTGGTGGTCGTCGTCGCGACGGTGACTGTCCCCGAGAGGATCGAAACGCTCGCGCCGGCGAGTGGGCCGCCGCTCACGGCGTCGAACACGAAGCCACTCAGCGTACCGGGCGACGATGGCGACGTCCCATTGTTCGACGTCGCTGTGAAGTTCAGCGTGAGGGTCCCCACCGTGGCCATGATGGTGAGCGTCCCCGAGGCACCGCCAAGCGTGACGACTGTGGACGCATTGCCACTGACGTCCGTGGTGGAGACGGCCGGCGTGAATGTCGCCGTGGCTGCGCTGTTCGGTGCGACGCTCCACGCCACTTTCACACCAGAGACGGGATTGCCAAAGCGATCCGTCACGTTGACGACGAGCGGGTTGGGCAGGTCGGTGCCGGCGGTGGCTTGCTGTCCGCTGCCCGTGCCCGCCAACGCATCGGGGGGCAGAGCAATGGCGCCCAGCCCGAACGAGACCACACCAGCCGGCGGAGGAACGCTTGGCAACGATGCCCGCAGGTCTTCCGTCTGTACCACGGTGCCGAGCGTATACGTGTTGCTCGATGTGCCGTCGGCAGCGGTTGTCGTAGTCGCCGTAGTGGGCGAACCACCGCCCGACGCGGTCGCCCACTTGACCGTCGCTCCCGGCACCGGCAAGCCGAACTTGTTGACGACCTTCACCACGAGCGCCTGCGGGAGCGTCGTTCCAATCGTACCCGCCTGGAAGTTGCCCGAGACGATCGAGATCATCGCCGCGGGCGCTCCAGTCGCGGTGGTGCTCACGATCACCGGTGGGAGGGCAGCTGATCCCACCTCGAACTGGTAGACACCGGCCGCCTGACCGAGCGTGAGCGTCGTGCTCGCCCTGCCGCTCGCGTCGGTAGTGGCGGAGGTCGTGGTGACGACTCCGCCCGCTGTGACGGCGCGGAAGGTCACTGCAGCGCTGGGCACCGGAAGATTGTCGGACGCCTGTACTTCGACGACGAGTGGCTGCGTCAGCAGCGAACCGGCCACGCCGATCTGACCGCCGCCGCTGATCACCACGATCTTCGACGCGACAGGCACCACCGTCAGGAGCGCGGCGGCAGTCAGACCCAGTGGCGTTATCGCGCTGATGGTCACGGCACCGCGCTTGCCGGTGCTCGTCACCGTCGCGGCGGCATTGCCGGTCGGGGATACCGTCGCCAGCGTTGCGTCGCTTGACGTCCACCGCACCAGCAGGTTGCTGACCTTGGCGCCGCCGGCGTCCAGCGCCGCCGCGGTAACCGGCAGCGTCCCCGTTCCGGCGATGACGCCAGTGGCGGGAGTCACCGTCAACGACTTGGCTGATGCGCCGGGCCCGGTATAGCTGATCTGGATGGTGGCCGGTGCGCCACCGCCAATTCCATTGGCGGTGCGCGCCACGACCTGTTGCGACCCGCTGAACAGCACCACGCCGTCCGAGTTGAGCAACTCGAGGTCGGCGCGGAAGGTCTGTCCCGCGGTGCGCAGCGGCACGGCCAGCTCGAGCTGCAGCTCGCTCATGGACACCGGAAAGGCGATCGACGTATCGCGCGTCGAGCCATCGGGGGCCACGAGCCGCAGGTGAATGCTCGTCACTTCGATGCCGAATGCCGCGAGTTGTTGATAGGCGACCGCGGCCGCCGGCGTGAAGATCGGCGCGAATGCGATCTGTCCTCGTCCAGGCACTGGCTCCGATCCCATCGGGACGTCGGAACACGAAGTCGCCAACACTGCGATGGCGGCGAGGACGGCCAGTCGGGAGAGACAGCGCATTGGGGGGGACGCAAGAGTTACGCATCCGACGTCGTTGCCGGTGCGACACACATTTGAGACCGCGGTTCAACGGTGCAGCGGGATGCGCTGATGTCGTATCCACGGGGCGTGGACCGCACGCGCAGTTGTGGCAACGAACGTTACGTAAACAAATGGACTACCGCAAGCATATCCTTCGCCCGTGTCGACCCCCCGCCGACGACGCCACTCTCAATAGCGCGCGAGCTCTGCGATTGCCTGCTTGAATGTATCGACCTGCGGAAGGATGGCATCCTCGAGCTGCGGTGCGTAGCCCACGAAGGTGTCCGCGCTCGCGACACGCCTCACCGGAGCATCCAGCCACGCGAAGCAGTCGTCCGCAATTCGCGCCGCAATCTCGGCGCCGTAACCCCACGACAGCGAATCCTCGTAGCCGACGATCACGCGACTGGTCTTCTTCACGCTCTCGTAGACGCGCTCCTGATCCCATGGCGACAGCGATCGCAGGTCGATGACCTCCGCACTGATGCCGTGCTCCTCCTGCATCTGGTTGGCGGCCGCGAAGGCCCGCTGCACCGTCGCACCGTACGTCACGATGGTGACGTCCGTCCCCTCGCGCACGACTCGCGCCTTGCCGAAGGGAATCATGAAATTCGGGCCTGGGTATGCCGCCTTGTTGTACGTCTGCCGATAGAGGTGCTTGTGCTCGAGAAAGATCACCGGATCATCGCACCGAATGGCCGTGCGAAGCAAGCCATTCGCGTCCAGCGCATTCGAAGGACAGATCACGCGCAGGCCAGGGCAGTGCGTGAACAGCGACGCGCCCGTCTGCGAGTGGTAGAGGGCTCCGCGGATGTAGCCACCGTACGTCACGCGCACCACCACCGGCGATGCAAAGGCATTGTTCGAGCGCCAGCGCATCGTGGCCAGCTCGTCGCGCAACTGCATGTATGCCGGCCAGATGTAGTCGAAGAACTGGATCTCGACCACCGGCTTGAAGCCGCGCAGCGCGAGGCCAATCGCCCGCCCGGCAATGGTCGCTTCGGCCAGTGGTGTGTTGTAGACGCGCGCGCCGCCGAACTCCTTCTGCAGCCCCCACGTCACCTTGAAGACACCACCCTTGCCCTTGACCTTGCCCAAGTGCTGCTCGCGCGAGACGTCCGCGACGTCCTGGCCGAAGATCAGCATCTTCGGATTGCGACGCATCTCGTCCTTCATGCACGCGTTGAGCAAATCCACCATCGTCGTTTCGTTCCCGGAGAACTGCGGATCGTCCTCCGTGTCGAACTGCTCGCCCGTGGGATCCACATCGGGCGAGTAGACGTAATCGTAGATGGTCTCGGGGCCGGGCTGCGGCTGTACGAGCGCGTCGTCCGTCGCCGCGAGCACGATCGCGTCCACCTCGTCCGCGATCGCGGCGAGCTCCGCGTCCGTCGCATGCCCCTGCTCGACGAGCCACCGTGGAAACTGCACGATGGGATCGCGAGCGGCGTCGGCCTCGCGCTCTTCGGCCGGCCGGTACAACACCTCGTCGTCCGAGAGCGAGTGCGAGTATGGACGGATCACCTTCGCATGAACGAGCGCCGGTCCCTTCCGCTGCCGGGCGTACTCGACCGCCTTCTTCATCACCTCATGGCTCGCAATCAGGTCGCAGCCATCGACTTCCTGGATGTACAGTCCCGGGAATGCCGAGACGAGCTTCGAGATGGAACCGCCCGCCGTGTTGACCTCGACCGGAACCGAGATCGCGTAACCGTTGTCCTCGACGAGATACACGACGGGCAACTTGAGGTTGGCCGCCGAATTCAGCGACTCCCAGAACTCGCCCTCCGACGTGGTGCCGTCGCCGGTGGAGACGAGCACCACCTCATCGCCGTGGAACCCCTCGGTGATCTCGAGGAGCTTCGCACGCAGCGAGGCCTCGGCGCTGCCCACCGCCTGAAGGAACTGCGTGCCCGTCGGCGACGACGTGGACACGATGTTGTAGTCCTTGTGACCCCAGTGGCTGGGCATCTGACGGCCGCCAGAGCTCGGGTCCACCGCCGCACCCACCGCCTCGTACAACATCTCGTTCGCCGTCATGCCCAGCTGCAGGCAGAGTGCGCGATCACGATAGTAGAGGTAGAACCAGTCGTAGGCTGGCTTGAGCACCATGCCCGCTGCCGTCAGGATGGCTTCATGCCCCGCGCCGGAGATCTGGAAGAAGATCTTGTTCTGGCGCTTGAGCTGGATCTCCTTGTCGTCGATGCGCCGCGACAGGAGCATGGTACGGTACGCGCCCACGAGCTGGTCGCGATTGAGCCCGGCAGCGCCCTTACGCTCGGCGCGAGTTTGAGTGGCCATGCGGGAAAACGGTCTCGGGTGCGGATGAGGAGTGCGTCAGGATGGTAAGATAACTGCGCGGCAACGGCCTGACAGACGCCTGTTCAATTGGCGGCACGGGTGGCATGCTCAACTGGCATTGCGTGTGCACTTCGCCGCTGCCGCTCCTACCCGAGAGGATCCATGTCCCATGCATCGAAGCCAAACTGCTCGTTCTGTGACCTCATTCACGGCGCTGGCGAAGTCTCGATGTGCTATGAGGACGCCGACGTCGTTGCCTTCATGGATATCCAGCCGGTGAACGCCGGCCACGTGCTCGTCGTTCCGCGGGAACACTTCGAGTCGTTGATGGACATTCCCCACGCGTTGGCGATGCACATCTTCGAGGTCGCCATGGAGTTGGCGCCAGTGGTTCGACAGATGGCCGGAACCGACGGATTGAACATCGTGGTCAACAGCGGCGCTGCCGCGGGCCAGGACGTCTTTCACTATCACGTGCATATCATTCCGCGCCGACAAGACGACGGCTTCGACATTCCGTTGCCCTTCCCTGGTTCGGAGATGCCCGATCGTACGGTCCTCGACGTCCACGCCGCACGCATCATCGCCGCGTTTCGTGATCCCGTTGCATCGAAGACACGGCAGGACCGTCGCACTGGGGAACGTAGAACTGGGTGACGGGAGGACACGGGGAACGGGAAGACGGGAAGCCAAACGATCGCAAGCTCCGTCATCCCGTCTTCCCGTCATCCCGTCTTCCCGTCATCCCGTCTTTCCCTCTTGCGCGATCCCGGATTCCATCCCACTAATACCGCGGCGGGGTAAACGTCCGCCGCAATCGACGCACCCGGAGGCCGATGAGCACCTCGACCCGACATCCGATGATGCAGGCGATGCGATCGCGCAATGCGCGGCGCATGTGCTGGCCCACCGGTGCGACGCCGACCACGATATGCGACACCCCGCAACAGGAAGCTCCTTCCTGTGCGGGGTGTCGTCTTTTCTAGCGAGGTGCAATGCCCGCTCGACACGGTCACCGCGTTCAACTCTCACGTGCGTCCCGCGGCGTCATGCGCCGTGTGCGTCGCATCCTTCCCGCCGAGCAGAAGCGGGCGATCAAGCTGGCCGCCATGCGCGATTGCGGGCGACGCTGCGTGTACTGCGCAGCTCAACTCGACTACGCCGGCGCGACACTCGATCACGTGCATCCGCTCGCGAAGGGTGGGGCGCACGATCAGGGCAACCTCGTCGCGGCGTGCCCGCCCTGCAATCGTCTCAAGGCAGACATGCTCCCCGCCGAATTCTTCATGCGCTATCCATGGGCCGGCAGCAACTTCATCCACCACGCCCGCGCGGTGCATCGGGCACTCAAGCGCCAGGCGCGACGCGCCGTGAGTCTCGCCTTTGCCGGAGCACAGGCGGCCGCCTGAGCACGACCATCGTCATGCGGAAGAACATCTCATCGGGAACGACGTGGGAGCCGATCGTCGGCTACTCGCGGGCGGTCCGCGTCGGCAACGTCGTCCACGTCTCCGGAACGACGGCAACTGGCGCCGATGGCGCGATCATCGGTGTCGGCGACATGGCCGTCCAGGCGCGTCAGGCCATGGAGAATGTGCGCCGAGCACTCGAGCAGGCCGGCGCCCAGCTCGAACACGTAGTGCGCACGCGAATCTACGTCACGGACATCAGCCGCTGGGAAGCGGTTGGCCGCGTGCACGGCGAATACTTCGGCGGGATTCGACCCGCCACGTCGATGGTTGAAGTACGCAAACTCATCGACGACGCAATGCTGGTGGAGATCGAAGCAGAAGCGATCATCCCGGACGCACCGGGATGATCGGCACCATCACGGATTGATCGGGAACGGTGCGTTGCGGATGATCTGACCAGGCGTGCGCCAACCGCCAGGCGGCTCCCGTTGCGTGGACGGGCGCGGCGCTTCCGGCCGACCAGCGCGCGACGGAATCGGCTCCAGCTCCGGTGGCGCCTGCCGCACTTCGACAGGCGCTGGCACATCGGCGCGAACCGTCGGCTCCGCCGGCGCGGGCGTCTCGTGCTTGACGCTCTTGGCTACCGCCTTCGTGCCCCGAGCTGCGCTCGGCGCACGGGAAACTATGGGAGACTTGGGCGAAGGCGTCGGACTGTTGGTCCGCTCGGTCGCCGTAACGAACTCAAGCTTCGGCATGGCCGTGGTGCCCGCGAGCTGCACGTCACCACCGCCTGCCTTCGCGAGGTCCTGCTTGAGGTCGTCGCTCAGCGCGGGCTGCTCGGACGAATGCGAGCACGCAGCCGCTGCAGCAAGCGCGAACGTTCCGATCGAGAGACGCAATGAGTTTCGCATGCAGTAGGATACCCCATCTTGCTGCATAGGTGCCAGCAGATTCGCGCCTACGGCTCCGTCTGCTCGATCATGATCGGTCCGTATGCCAGACGCGACGGCCGGCAGCGATCTGGTCCATCGTCCGATCAGTCACGACCGACGTGAACTCCTGCTCGGTGACGTCCGCCTTTGTGTCGGCGTATTCGTCGTCGTGCTTGATGAGCAGCCACTGCGGACGGCCAGGACGCTTCATCCGGACCAGCACGAACGAGCCCTGAAGCCGCACACCGTGCATCACCACCTTGAGGTCGCCGCGACGGTAGCCTTCGCGCAGTGACTCCGCGTCCCCGCCATCCTCGGCTTCATAGGTGCCGCGATCCCACAGCATCACGGTGCCGCCGCCGTATTCGCCTTCCGGAATCGTCCCCTCGAAGGTGTTGTACGAAATCGGGTGATCCTCGACCTCCATCGCAAGCCGCTTGACGGACGGATCGAGGCTCGGTCCCTTCGGCACCGCCCACGACTTCATCACGCCGTCCAACTCGAGGCGGAAGTCGAAGTGTAGATGACTGGCCGCATGCTTCTGGATGACGAAGTGCAGCGCCTTGCTCTTGGCCTTCGGGACCTTGCCCTCGGGCTCGCGCGTGCGTGTGAAGTCGCGCTTGGCGTTGTACTCCGCGAGCGGCACTGAGGCCGTGAGGGCAGAGGACGTTCGTGCTGCCTTCTTCGTGCCGCGCTTCGCCACAGTTTTCGCCACGCTCTTCACGCTGCGCTTTGATGCCTTCTTTGCCGGAGACTTCACGGCGCGCTTAGTTGTCTTCTTGGCCGCCATCCTCGCCGCCCGTTGCTAAGACCGTGCCTAGTAGTCGACAGGCCGCAGATAGCTTTCTCCGATCGCATTGGAGCTCAGCAGCGCCACCGTTGGAAGTCGGCGCTTCCAGTGCGTCGTCGCGAGCCGCCTCTTCACGAGCGCCACCTCCGCCGCATCGAAGCCACGCGCGATCAGATCCGCCTCACCGTAACCGCTGAGCATCCAGTTGAGAATGTCGTCAGCCTTGGCGTAGCTGATTCCAAAATCCCCCTCATCCGTCTGTCCAACGACGAGGTCCGCCGACGGCGCCTTGCCGACGATGACCTCCGGCACGCCGAGATGACGGGCGAGCGACCACACCTGCGTCTTGAACAGGTCGCCGAGCGGATTGATCGGTGGCGAGTCGTCGGCGTGCCAGGTGAAGTACCCGAACAGACGCTCCGTCTTGTTGCCTGTACCGAGCGGAATCGCGCGGTGCTTCGCCGACAGGTCGAACAGCGTGATCATGCGCATTCGCGCCATCACGTTTCCTCGGCGCGCGCCATCGGCATCGGGCTCGTTGCCGAGATAGCCGTCGACGGCCGCCCTGATGTCCACCGTGCGCGACTCGATGCCGAGTGCATCGATCACGAGCTGGGCGTGCTCGAGACTTTGCGGACTCGACGTTCGATACGGCATTCGGACGCCGATGACATTCGCAGCTCCGAGGGCGCGCGCAGCAAGATAGGTCGTCACGGCGGAGTCGACGCCGCCCGAAACGCCAACGACCGCGCGCTCGAAGCCACGACGCTGCATCTCATCACGGAGGAAGCGGACGAGCCACTCCTCAACGAGAGCGGTGTCGATCTCGAGTGGCGTGGGCCCGCTGAGCGAATCCTTCTGGATCACCCGGATCGTTGACGCATCGGCAGATCGGCTGACCGTCGTACGTCGCGTTGCAGGTGGCGACCCACTGTCCGACGCCGCGATTTCCTCCGTGCCATCAAAGCTCAACACATGCGGCGCGCCGGCCTGCACCTTCATCAGCGCGTCGCCGAGATGCGGCACCATCGTCTCGAGGTCGGCGATGAGGGGCATGTCGGCGCGTGCACGCGTCACGTCGCTGAGGTCGACCCGCGCGACCACGAGGGCTTCCTCCCAGAGCGGACCGCGCGTGCGAATCTCGCCCTTGGGGCCGGCCAGCAACGCTGCGCCAGGGAACTGCTTGCCGCCTTCGCTTCCGACGAGATGAATGAGCGCGACGTAGATCCCGTGTTCATCCGCCATGTCGCGCGCGAGCCGCTCCCATCGCGCGACGCTGGCTGGCCCCGGAATGCCATCCTGCCTCGGCCAGGCGCCGCGCGCCGGCGGTGCCGTCGGCACGATGATGAGCTGCGCGCCGTCGAGCGCCGCGATCGTACCTGTCATGGAGTGCCAAACGTCTTCGCAGACGAGTATCGCCGCGCGGCCCCACGGTGTGTCGAACGCGCGGATCTCGAGCCCACGTTCGACGAAGCGTTCCTCGTCGAACAGGCCGTACGTGGGGAGAAACACCTTCCGGTGCACGTGCCGCACGAGGGGGATTGTCTCGCCGAGCGAGATGTACATGGCGCTGTTGTACAGCTTGTTGCGCCAGACTTCATAGAAGCCGACGCAGACGTCCACGGAAGGGCCGTCGCCGTAAGTGCGATGGAGGTCCGCTGCCAGCCTGCCGGCGGTGACCGCGTGCTCGCGCACACCACCCTCGAGGAAGTATCCGCTGAGCGCCGTCTCGGGAAAGCAGACCAGTTGCGGGCGCGGCTCGATGGTCGCCGCTTGCGCGAGGATTCCCGAGATTCGGGCGAGATTTCCCGCGTAGTCGCCCTTGCGAGGCTGGAACTGCGCAAGGGCGAGGGTGACGAAGTCGCTCATGCGGTGAAGATACTAAACGGGGCGCTTTGCGGCTTCGTCGCTTTACCTTTGTTCATGATCCGATCTTTCACGTTGTCCGTCCTTCTCGGGGCCACACAGCTCGTTGCGCAGTCGCCGAGCACCGGTGAGGCATGGCAGATCGTGCCGCAGAGGCAGTCGTCTCTCGTTTTCGCCCGCGACGGCGCCTACATCGGGGAGATTGGACCTGAATCGCGAACGATTGTTTCCATTCGAACCCTGCCCAGGTATGTCGGCCAGGCGTTCGTAGCGGTCGAGGATCATCGCTTCTACCAGCATGAGGGCGTCGACCTCATCGGTGTCGCCGGAGCGCTCAAGGGGAAGCTGCTCGAGAGGATCACCGGCGACCATCGCGGCGGCGCGAGCACCATCACGCAGCAACTCGTGGGCAACATGCATCCCGACCTCATCGACCGGCGCGACCTGGGCCCGATGAGGAAGGTGCGCGAGCAACTCGCCGCACGAGAGATGGAAAAGCACTACACGAAGGAGCAGATCCTCGAGGGCTACATCAACCAGATCAACTTCGGGCACGGTTGGTACGGCATCGAGTCCGCCGCTCGTCATTATTTCGGCAAGTCAGCAAGTCGCCTCACGCTCGCCGAGGCGGCGACGCTGGCCGCACTACCGAAGTCGCCCGCGGGATACGATCCGTCGCGCTTTCCTGACAAGGCAAAGGGACGCCGCGACCTCATCCTGGGAATGATGGCGGAGCAGGGCCTCATCACTGCGGGAGAGGCGGAGCGTGCGTGTGGCGAACCAATCGTCACCGCGCCGAATGCTGGCGCAGCTGCACCGTCGCAGTACTTCGTGGATGCGGCGAGACAGGCCGCAGAGCGTGCGGGCGTGAATGTCGGCGCTGGCGGATATCGGGTCTTCACCACCGCCGATCCCGTCCTTCAGCGAGTCGCCGTTCAGGCCCTCGTGGAAGGCGCGGCGACCATCGAGCAGCGGAAGGACTTCAAGCACCCCACCTGGGCGTCGGCAAAAGGCGTGGGCGATCTCCTGGAAGGCGCGGTGGTTGCCATCGACCCGTCGACCGGCGACGTCCGTGCCTTGGTCGGAGGACGCAACTACGCCATGGCGCCCTTCAACCGCGCCACGCGCGCAACTCGGCAGCCGGGTAGCTCCTTCAAGCCGTTCGTCTACGCGAAGGCGCTCGAGGACAGTCTGAGCGCGGCGACGATCGTTCCCGATACGGCGCTCGCTATCGCCATGCCAAATGGCGCCATCTACAGTCCGGACAACTCCGACAACAGGTTTCTCGGCCCCATTACTCTGCGTGAGGCGTTGATTCACTCGCGCAATCCGGTCGCCGTGCAACTTGCCCTGCGCATTGGGTTCGACTCGATGGCGGCCATCGCTCATCGAGCCGGCATCTCGACACCGATCGCAGAGGTGCCTGCCAGCGCGCTGGGCGCATCGGTCGTCCGGCCTATCGACTACGTGGCCGCATATTCGGTTTGGGCCAACCTCGGAAATGTCGTGACGCCGCGCATCGTCACCCGTATCGAGGATGCAACGGGCCACGTGATCTTCCAGCAGGCGCCATCGACGCCGCAGCCGGTGATCGATCCGCGCATTGCCTTCATCATTCGCGACATGATGCGCGACGCGGCCGAGCGCGGCACCGGCGCACCAGCGCGAAAGGCAGTTCCCGCGAGCATTCCGATTGCCGGCAAGACGGGCACGACCAACGACAACGTGGACGTCTGGTTCATGGGCATGACTCCCGACCTCGTCGCCGGTGTATGGCTGGGCTTCGACCGCCCGAAGACGATCACACCCGGTGCTGCTGGAGGATCGCTCGCGGCGCCGATCTGGGGTGCGATGATGGCGCGCTACTACGCCTCGCGTACTGCGCCTGGCCCATGGACTCCGCCAGTCGGTCTGGTGGCTGCGGAGCTCGATCGCCTGACCGGGCTTCTTGCTGACGGCTCGACGCCGCCAGAGCGGCGGTACATGGAGTACTTCATTCCCGGTACGGAGCCGGAGCCGTTACGAAGCATCCCTTGGAAGACAGCGGTGTTCGGTGCGGTGATTCCCTAGGAATCGAAAGCGCCCCGTTCTCATTGCGGAGAACGGGGCGCTTCCTGATTTTCGAGAGGACTAGTTCAGCTCGTCAGTGACGACCAGCCAGTCCGACTCGCCGTTTAGCGGCCGAGCTTGACGACGTTCTCGGCGGCCGGGCCCTTTGCGCCCTGAACCACGTCGAACTCAACAGCCTCACCCTCTGCGAGGGACTTGAAGCCGTGACCCTGGATGGCGGAATGATGCACGAAGCAATCCTTCTCGCCGTTCGCGGGGGTAATGAAGCCAAAGCCCTTCGTGTCGTTAAACCACTTCACGGTGCCGGTCGTACGCATAGCTGAACTCCTCAATGATGTTTGTCGCCGGCGTACGAACCAAGTTCGAAACCGACTACATGTTGGCGTGAACGGCACCCTCACGCGGGGGCTCGCCCTACAGACACGGCACTGTACCGCATTTGCAGCGACGCAGGCGAAAAAAAAAGGACCTGCGAGAAGCAGGCCCCATTTCCGTCGGAACTTGAACCCCGAACCGAAGCACGGGGTGCGTCGCTGAAACCAATACTAACACCATTCGGCCGGCCGCGATAGTCCCAGTTTCAGAACCCTCCCAACCACCCGTCCGCACCCAAACAATGGTTCACGGCCGAGGCAGCTACACCCCGGCGACAGCCGCCTCCGCCTCCTCCATGATGGTCGGCGACGCCGCACGCACCGGCTCCTTCTGCACGGGCACCAGCGCAATCGCGAACGCCTCGTCCAACGTACTCACCGGATGGAAGCTGAGCTGCTGCCGCACCTCCTCGGGAATGTCC
>JBBQDT010000010.1:0-44020 GCA_038319955.1 Gemmatimonadales bacterium
GACCGGCGTGTCGATCGGCTCGAACGACCTGACGCAGCTGGTGCTGGGTGTGGACCGCGACAGCGAGCTGCTCGCACCGTGGTACGACGAGCGCGATCGTGCCGTGCTCGATGCCATTCGGTCGATCATCGAGCGCGCGCACGCGCTCGGGATCACGGCGTCGATCTGCGGCCAGGCGCCATCAGTGCATCCGGAGTACGCCGCGCAGCTGGTGCGCTGGGGCATCGACTCGATCTCGGTGAATCCCGACGCGATCGAGCGGACGAGGCGCAATGTCGCGGCGGCGGAGCAGAAGGTGATCCTCAGTGCGGCACGGCGCTGAGGTGGTTACGGCGGTACGATGAGGACCGTCAGGCAATCGCCGACGGTGAGCGCATCGTTGCAGGGCATCATTCGAATGTCTGCCAGAGCTGGAGGAAACCATGACGCACGCAACGTATATCGGGCGCTCTGACGAGCACCTTCGCGCACATCGCGCCACCGGGCCGATCGTCGCCGCCGTCGGTCCGTCGGGCGGAGAGGCCGTGCTGCGAATGACGCAGGCGCTCGCCGCGCGCCATTCCACCGCCGCGATCATAGCCTCCGTCGTATCGCCGCCATCGGTGTTGGCGGTGGACTTCTCCCAGCCGATGCTGGACACGTGGCCCGTCCAGGAGCGCCGCGCGGAGCGGCAGCAGCTGATCCACGACCGACTGCACGCACTCGGCCCATGGTTCCCGTGGCGCGAGGAGCCGGACGTGACCATCGCATATGGTGACACCAGCACTTCCATCGCCGACATTGCGCACGGGCGCGGCGCAAGCCTGATCGTCGTCGGCGCAGGCCCGGTCCATCGGCACAACCCGTTCGACGCGGAGACTGCGCTCGCCACCGTGAGACAGGCGCACTGCCCCGTCCTCGTCGTCGGGCACGAGGCAACCACGCTCCCGAAGGTGGTCGTCGTCGCGACCGACTTCAGCCCCTCCAGCGTGCACGCCGCCGTCGAGGCGACGCAGTTCATCGCTGACGGCGCCGTCGTGCATCTGCTGCACGTGTGGAGTCACGTGCGGGCGCCGTATACGATCGCCGCGCTGCGCGAGATCGACGAGACGTACGAGCGGTCACTCCCCGAGCGGTTCGAGCGCGTGCGCTCGGCGATCGGGCGGGCACATCGCTTCGCGTTCTCGACCATCGTTCGCGAGGGCTCGCGGGCGCAGACGGTGCTCGACGTGGCGCACGAGCGCTCGGCGGACCTCATCGTCGCCGGACGACGCGGGTTCAGCCCCATCGAGCGATTGCTGCTCGGCAGCGTCTCGACGTCGCTCGTGCGCGGCGCCCCATGTTCCATTCTCATCGTGCCGGATGCAGATCCCGTCACCGCGATGCGGCTGGAGCGCCACATGACGGGTGCGTCGTTGGTGTCGTACTCGAGGGACTGGGCGCACGAGCTGGAAGATTTCGCGCGTCGCAATCGACTCCGGCGCACGGCGCTCGAGATCGACGACAGTTCGATCGGCGCGCAGATACAGGAGTCGGCCTATCTGCTCACCGGCGCGACGTACGATCCGCACGACCGTTGCGTGCAACTCATGTTCGAGCATCCGGATCGCGCGAACGATCACCTCACGCGCAACATTGGCGGCGTGCGCAGCATCGCGACGACATGCAATGCGGTGGACGTGGACTCCGCACTCTGCATCGATACCGACCATGGCAGCGCGCTGTTGACCTTCCCTGGAGGAAAGACGAAGAAGGCGTGACGATCACATGCTGATCGCCACCTTCAGGACGCCGTCGCGCTGATGCGAGAAGAGGTCGTACGCTTCCTCGATGCGGTCGAGCGGGAAGCGGTGCGTGACGAGGTTGCGCAGGTCCGCGCGTCCTGCTGCGACGATGCCCATGAGGCGCCGCATCCGCTCCTTGCCGCCCGGGCAGAGCGTGCTGTGAATGCCGTAGTCGCCCAATCCCGCGGCGAAAGCGTCCACGGGCAGCGAGAGCGCACTCGAGTAGACACCGAGGCTCGAGAGTACCCCACCAGGTCGCAGCACGCGCAGGCCGTGGTCGAACGTCGTCGGTAGGCCGAGCGCTTCGATGGCGACGTCCACGCCGCGGCCCTCGGTCAGCTGCATGATCCTGGCGACGGCGTCTTCCGTCGTATGATCGATCACCACCTCGGCGCCCAGCGTGCGTGAGATCGCAGCGCGTTCCGGTACGCTCTCCACCGTGAAGATGCGCGCGGCTCCGCGCAGCCGTGCACCCGCGGTGGCGCAGAGTCCGATGGGTCCCTGGGCGAACACGGCGACGAAGTCGCCAATGCGGACGTTGCCGCTCTCCGCACCGCTGAAACCCGTACTCATGATGTCGGGGCACATCAGGACCTGTTCATCCGTGAGCGTGTCCGGCACCAGCGCGAGATTGGCCTGCGCGTTCGGGATGCGCACGAATTCCGCCTGACAACCGTCGATGGTATTGCCGAGTCGCCAGCCGCCTATCGGCTTGCCGCCACACTGCGACGAATGGCCGTCGAGACACGCCTCGCACTGTCCGCACGGCGTGATCGCACCGCAGATGACGTGTTGGCCCACGGAGTATCCGGTCACGGCCGCACCGAGAGCGGCGATGACACCCACCGGCTCGTGGCCGACGATGCGTCCGGGCGCCACGGGATACTCGCCCTTGAGGATGTGGACGTCGGTTCCGCAGATCGTCGTCGTCGTCACGCGCAGGAGTGCGTCGGTGGGTCCGATCTCGGGAATGGGCCGCTGCTGTAGCTCGATGCGCCCGGGGGCGACGAACACCGCGGCCTTCATCGTGCCGCGTGGATTCCCCGGCTGCACGCTGTTGCTCATTTCCATAGTGGGCGATGCAAAGATTGTCATCATGACCTTCCCTCTTGTCGGCAGTAGGCGAGGAAACGCGGCAACGGAGAGAATGGCGGTGCGCGAGGGGGCACGATGTCGCCGGAATCCCGACAGCTGCGCGCGTGCGGTTTCTCGCCTGCCACCAAGGGTTCTTCCCGACACACCGGTATCACGTGGCCAGCCAGCTTCCATACGTTGGATGCACTGCGACTGAGGAGCGACTGCGGTGACGGCGACACTGATCGATCCAGGCGAACGGCAGGTGGACGCAATCGTCGTCCCCTCGCGTGCTTCGGTGCCATGGGCGCGGCAGCTGCTGCTGCCCGCAGCGGCGTTGACGTTTCTCGTCGCGGGTGCGGTGTGTTGGCTGCTCGCGGCGTTGCAGGTCGCGCCTGCCGTGGCGCCATTTGCCCGGCACGTCTGGCTCGTCGGACTGATCATCACCGGCGCACCCGTCCTCCTGACGACGGTGCGCCAGGCCATGCATGGTCAGTTCGCGACGGATCTCGTCGCCTCGCTGTCGATCGTCGGCGCGGTGATTCTCGCCGAGCCCATGGCGGGGCTCGTGATCGTCGTCATGCAGACCGGCGGCGAGGCGCTCGAGCGCGTGGCCGAAGGACGCGCATCCGCCGCCGTGCGCGAGCTCGAGGATGCCGCGCCGCGCATTGCGCACCGGATACGCGATGGCGTCGTGGGCGATGTGCCAGTGGACGCGGTCGCAGTGGGCGACGAGCTGCTCGTGCGACCCGGCGAGCTCCTTCCATGCGATGCCGTCGTCGTCACAGGGCAATCGGCAGTGGATGTCTCTCGCCTCACCGGCGAGCCGCTGCCCATCGCCGCCGTCGAGGGAACGGCGCTGTCGAGCGGCAGCGCCAATGGCGATGCACCACTGACCGTGCGGGCAACGTCCGTGGCGCAGGAGAGCCAGTACGCGCGCATCGTGGAACTCGTGCGCTCGGCGCAGGCGAGCAAGGCCCCGCTGCAACGGCTCGCAGATCGCTATGCCGTGTGGTTCACCCCGATCACGCTGTTGGTGTGCGCGTTGGCATGGTGGTGGAGCGGCGATCCGCGACGCGCGCTCGCCGTGCTCGTCGTCGCGACACCATGTCCCCTCATCCTCGCCACGCCCATTGCGATCATCGGCGGCATCAATCGCGCGGCCCGCCGGCAGATCATCGTCCGCAATGGCGGCGCGCTCGAGCAACTGAGCGCAGTCACGGTGGCCATCTTCGACAAGACGGGCACGCTCACCATCGGGCGACCGGAAGTGGAACGCGTGGACTCGCTCGGCGCGTGGACCGAGCGCGATCTCCTTCGCCTCGCTGGCGCAGTCGAGCATGGTGCCGGTCATCTGCTCGCGCGCACGTTCGTCGCCGCGGCAGAGCACGTCCTGTCACCGCTGGGCCTCCGGCTCCCTCACGCCACCGGTGTCACCGAGGAGGCTGGTCGCGGCGCGAGCGGAATGGTGGAGGGACATCGCGTCACCATCGGCGCGTGGAGCTACCTGCTCGACCTGTATCCCCACGCCGAGGCGGCGCTCGTGGAGGCGGAGGCGCGCACTACCGGCAAGGCGGGCCTCCGCGCCTACATCGCGATCGATGACGAGGTGGCGGGTCGCGTGGAATACGCCGATCGCGTGCGCGATGAGGCGCGCGCCGTCGTCGCCGACCTCGCGACGTTGGGACTGCGTCGCCAGGTGCTGCTGTCCGGGGACCACACGGCGAACGTCGAGGCCATTTCCCATCAGGTTGGCCTCACGGAATTCCGCGCCGACTGTCATCCGCACGACAAGGAGCGGTTCGTCGCTGCGCTCACGGCCGCCGGCGACCGCGTGATGATGGTCGGCGACGGCATCAACGACGCGCCGGCACTCTCGGCGGCCAGCGTCGGCATCGCGCTCGCCGCGCAGGGCGGTGGCATCTCCGCCGAGGCGGCCGATGTGGTGCTTCTCGCCGATCGCCTGGATCGTGTGCCCGAGGCCATTCGCATCAGCCGCCGGACGATGCGCATCGCGCGGCAGAGCATCGGCGTCGGATTGGGATTGAGTGGGATGGCGATGGTCGCTGCGGCGCTGGGCGGAATGCCGCCCGCGATCGGTGCCGCGTTACAGGAAGCGATCGACGTCGCGGTGATCATCAACGCGCTGCGCACGAGCCGCTGACGCACTCGTCAGGCAAACCCTGTCGTCCGCGCTGAAACTCCCGACGGAGTATCCGGAGATAGCCCGACTCTCCTGCAGGTCCGGCGAAATCATCATATGGACATGCGCAATTCACCGTTGCCTGTCCGTTGATGCTCTCACGAACCGCCGAGTACGCAGTGCGCGCCGCGATCGTACTGGCGCGGCACTACGGTGAGCGGCTCGTGAGCACCGACGAGATCGCCGCGATCGTCGGCGCGCCGCGGAACTACCTGTCCAAGACGCTGAACACGCTGACGCGCCGCGGCATTCTAGTCAGCGTGCGCGGCCCGGGCGGCGGATACGCGCTTGCCATGGCGCCGACCGAGCTCTCCATCGCGGACGTCACGGACGTCTTCGACGATGCCCGGATCGAAGGTGGGCGCTGTCTCCTCGCCGACAGGCCGTGCGATCGAAAGCACCCGTGCGGTGCGCACCAGCGATGGATGGAGATCACGCTGGCCGCGCGGGAATCGTTGGTGAACACCGCGATATCATCTCTCACAGGAACGCAACCATGAAGAAGCCTTTCCCTCGCAGATACTGGATCGCCCTCAGCCTGTCCGCCGTGGCCATTACCGCGTTCGCCTGCAGCCGCACGCCGGCGAAGTCCGGTGATCTCGTCAGCGGAGACGCTGCATCGCGTGTCTACGTTGCGCCCGGCTCCAAGGACGAGCTCTACGCCTTCCTCTCGGGCGGTTTCAGCGGACAGGTCGCCGTGTACGGCATTCCGTCCGGCCGGCTGCTCAAGGTGATTCCCGTGTTCTCGCAGAACCCCGAGAACGGCTGGGGCTACACGGAAGAATCGAAGCCGATGCTGCAGACCACCTTTGGCTTCATCCCCTGGGACGACACGCATCACACCGAGCTGTCGCAGACCGACGGCGTTCCCAACGGCAAGTGGCTGTTCATCAACGGCAACAACACGCCGCGCATCGCCCGCATCGACCTCACGCGTTTCGAGACCGACGAGATCCTCCAGATCCCGAATGCGGCCGGCGGCCATGCATCGCCCTTCACCACCCCTGACGGACGGTTCGTCGTCTCGGCAACGCGCTTCAGCGTGCCAATCCCCAACACCGACGAGCCGATCGCCGACTACAAGGCGAAGTTCCGCGGCACCCTCTCCTTCATCACGGCCGACCAGCCCGGCAAGATGGACATCGCGTTCCAGATCATGATGCCGGGTTACGACTACGACCTGGGTCACGCGGGCAAGGGCCCCTCGGACGGTTGGTTCTTCTTCACGTCGTACAACTCCGAGCAGGCCAACACCAAGCTCGAGACGAACGCGTCGCAGAACGACAAGGACTTCATCGCCGCGGTCAACTACAAGCGCGCCGAGGCCTGCGTCGCCGAAGGCAAGGCGAAGGCGTATCCGTCCGAGTACGTGCACAACTGGATGGACGAGATGAGCCGCTCCGCCAAGTCAGAGACCAGGACGAGCGTGAAGATGCTCGATCCTCGCGACTGTACCGGCATGGTGTACTTCCTCCCCACGCCGAAGTCCCCGCATGGCGTCGACATCGATCCCACCGGCGAGTACATCGTCGCGGGCGGCAAGCTGGCCACCGTGATTCCGGTGCACTCCTTCACCAAGCTGAAGAAGGCGATCGAGGACAAGCAGTTCGAGAAGGAGATCGACGGCATTCCCGTGCTGAAGTACGGCGCCGTCATGGCGGGTGAAGTCCAGAAGCCGGGTCTCGGTCCGCTCCACACGGAGTTCGACGGCAAGGGCTACGCCTACACCTCCATGTTCATCTCGTCCGAAGTGGTGAAGTGGAAGCTCGGCACATGGGAAGTCGTCGATCGCGCGCCGACGTACTACTCAGTCGGTCACCTGATGATTCCGGGCGGCGACACCAGGAAGCCGACCGGCAAGTATCTCCTGGCGATGAACAAGATCACCAAGGATCGCTACCTGCCCACGGGTCCGGAGATGGCGCAGTCGGCGCAGCTGTACGACATCAGCGGCGACCGCATGAAGCTGCTGCTCGACTTCCCGACCATCGGCGAACCGCATTACGCACAGGCGATTCCCGCGGAGCTCATCCGTGACAAGCAGGTGAAGTTCTTCAAGCTCGCCGAGAGCACGCATCCGGACATGATCAAGGCGGAGAGCGAGGGCAGTATCGTGCGGAAGGGCAAGCGCGTGGACATCAAGATGCTCGCCGTTCGCAGCCACTTCGCGCCGGACAACTTCGAGGGCGTCACCCTCGGCGACACGGTCTACCTGCACGTCACGAACATCGAGCAGGACTGGGACATCCTGCACGGATTCGCCATTCTCGGTGCGCAGAACTCGGAGTTGATCCTCAATCCGGGTGAGACGAAGACGATGAGGTGGATCCCGACACGCGCCGGCGTCTACCCCTTCTACTGCACCGATTTCTGCTCGGCGCTCCACCAGGAGATGCAGGGCTACCTGCGTGTCTCGGCCGCGGGATCGACGGTGGCGTTGACGGCCAATACGAGTCCCAAGTCCAAGGCGCAGCTGAGCAAGTTACAGGCGGCCGGAGGCACTGGTAAATGAACAGGCTCACGGCGCGGTCGCGGATGCTCGTCGCAGTGGCCGCGCTGCTGCTCCTCGGACTCTATGCCGTCCCACTGTGGCGCATCCAGCTGCATGCGCCACAGTACCCCGAGGGGCTGGGCATGCTGATCCGGGTGAACACCATCACGGGGATCAAGCCGCCGGATCTCGACAACATCAACGGGCTCAATCACTACATCGGCATGAAGGCCATCGATCCGGATGCGATTCCGGTTCTGACCATCATGCCCTGGGTGGTGGGTGGCTTGGCGCTCGGTGCGTTGCTCGTGGCGGCGGTCGGCGTGCGCGTGCTGCTCGTGGGATGGCTCGCGTCGTTCGCCATCGCCGGCGCTGCCGGCATGACCGAGTTCTACCTGTGGTCGTACGACTACGGCCACAACCTGGCAGCAGATGCCGTGATCAAGGTGCCCGGCATGACGTATCAGCCACCACTCATCGGCAGCAAGCAGCTGCTGAATTTCACTGCGGATTCGTGGCCGGCATCGGGCAGTTGGCTGGCGCTGGCGGCATTCGTGTTGGGCATCGTCGCCCTGTGGCCGCTCGCGAAGCGGCTGCGCGGCGCGGCGCCCCGCGCGGTGCTGAGTCAGGGCGTGTCGGCGCTCGTGCTTGGATTGGCGCTGGGGAGCGGTGGCTGCCGGAATCTCGAGCCGCGCGCCATCGCATACGGTCGCGCTGATTGTGACGTCTGCCGGATGCGCATCGTGGACAATCGTTTTGGCGGTGAAGTCGTGACGCACACCGGCAAGGTGCAGCAGTTCGACTCCATCGAATGCCTGGCCAACTACTCCGCGGCCAACGCGGCTGACGTCCAGTCAGCGTGGGTGAGCGACTTCGAGCGGCCGGGCACGCTCATTCCCGCCAGTACCGCGCTGTATGTCTCGCAGCGCAACGTCAGCGCGGGCATGGGCGCGGACCTGCTCGCGCTCGCACCGGTGGCCGACACGGCGGCCGTGCGTGCCCGCTTCGGCGTGGCGCCGATGACGTGGCACGCGGTGCGCGAGCTCGCGTCGCGGAACGCACTGCGCTCGCCGGCGCGCGGAGCATCGCCCGATGCGTAAGCGCGTTGCCGTCGCGGTCGTCGCGGCGTTGCTCCTCGCCGGCGCGCCACGCCTCTCGGCGCAGCAGCGCGCAGAAGTGCACGTCTCCCCCACCGGCGACGTTCGCTCGATCGCCAGTGCGCTCCGGCTCGTGCGCGACGGAGGACGCGTGGTGATCGAAGCGGGCACATATCGCGAGCCGACGATTCTCGTCACGCGTCCCGTCGAGATCATCGGCAACGGCCGGCCCGTCATCGACGGCGAAGGCCTGCGCGCGCTGTTCACGATCTCCGCAGACGATGTCACCGTGCGCGGACTGCACCTGGCGCACGTGGGCAGCAGCTACGTCGAGGATCGCGCAGCGATTCGCGTGCAGGAGGCGCACGGCTGCCGCATCGTCGACAATCAGTTCACCGACGCCTTCTTCGGCATCTACCTCGCCAACGTTGAGGGGTGCCACATCGAGCACAACGTGCTCCGCGCCTCGAACCGTACGGAGACCTCGTCGGGCAACGGCATTCACCTCTGGTCGTCGCGCGAGGTGGTCATCGCCGGCAATGATGTCGCCGGCTTCCGCGATGGCGTGTACTTCGAGTTCGTCCACGATACCGAAGTCCGGGACAACCTGAGCGAGGGCAACATTCGCTACGGGCTCCACTTCATGTATTCCGACGACTGTCGCTACCTGCGCAACACGTTCCGCAACAACGGCTCGGGGGTCGCCGTGATGTACACGCGCCGCGTGCAGATGATCGGCAATCACTTCACGAACAACTGGGGTGCCGCGGCCTATGGGCTGCTGCTCAAGGAGATCAGCGATGCCCGCCTGGAGCGCAACGTCTTCTACAGGAACACCACCGGCCTCCTGGCCGATGGCGCGAATCGCCTCGTCGCCGACGGGAACGACTTCATCGAGAACGGCTGGGCCGTGAAGCTCGACGCAAGCACGGTGGACGGCCGCATGACGCGCAACAACTTCATCGCCAACACGTTCGACATCGCTTCCAACAGCCGTGAGCCAAGCACGGTGCTGGTGGGCAACTATTGGGATGCCTATCACGGTTACGATCTCGACCGCGACGGCGTCGGCGACGTGCCGTTTCGTCCGGTGCGGCTCTTCTCGATGATCGTCGAGCGCCACGAGCCGGCCCTCCTGCTGCTGCGCAGCGCGTTCGTCGAGCTGCTCGACGCCGCCGAGCGTGTGCTGCCGGCCATGACACCAACCACCCTCGCCGACGCACGGCCGGCAATGCGGAGACTCCAATGATCGTATCGCGAGGACTGACCAAGACCTACGGCAGCGTTCCGGTGCTGCGCGGCGTCGACCTGCACATTGCGCGCGGCCGCGTCACGGCGATCGTCGGACCCAACGGCGCTGGCAAGACGACGTTCATCAAGTCACTGCTGGGCCTCACACGTCCCGACGGCGGCACGATCACATTCGACGGCGTCGCAATTGGCGCGGATGCCTCCTACCGCGCGCGCATCGGTTACATGCCGCAGATCGCGCACTTTCCGGAGAACATCACGGGCACCGAGCTCCTCGGGCTCCTGCGCGAGCTCCGCGGAACCGACGCGTGCGACGAGCGGCTCGTGGACGCCCTCGGCGTCCGTCCGTCGCTCGACAAGAAGCTGCGCGTGCTGTCGGGTGGCACGCGGCAGAAGGTAAATGCCGCCGCGGCGTTCCTCTTCGCGCCCGACCTGTACGTGCTGGACGAGCCCACGTCCGGTCTCGACCCGCTCTCCTCCGGCATCCTCAAGGAGCGCATCACGGCCGAGCGGGACCTCGGGCGCACGATCATCCTCACCTCGCACATCCTGAGCGAGATCGACGAACTGGCGGACGACATCGTGTATCTCTGCGATGGCACCGTGCACTTCGCCGGCGGCGTGACGGAGCTCAAGCGGCAGACGATGACGACGTCCATCGAGCGGTCGATCGCCGCGCTGATGCGGCGCGAGGTGGCGGCATGAGCGCGCCCCTGCGGTCCGCCGACCTCGCGTGGACATCTCCCGTGGCAGTCGCCGATGCTCCCCGTGCGCGCGCACACGTCGTCACGCGCGTCGCGCGCTTCCAGGCACGCGAGGTGATGCGGAGCCGCTGGCTGATCGCCTACGGCTGCTTCTTTCTCGTCGTCACGGAAGGCCTTCTCCGCTTCACGGGAGGCGATGCGCGGACCATTCTGAGCCTCGCGAGCATCGTGCTGTACGTCGTTCCGTTGCTCACGCTCGTCTTCGGCACCGTCTACCTCTATAACGCGCGCGAGTTCACCGAGTTGCTGCTCGCGCAGCCGATCGACCGTCGTGCGCTCTTTGCGGGTCTGTATAGCGGCTTGACGATTCCACTCGTCCTCGCCATCGCGATCGGCGTTGGTGGGCCGTTTCTCATGCGCGGGTTCGCCGACCCCCTGCCGCGCGCCATGCTCGCCGCCGTCATCGGCACCGGCGCCGCGCTGACCATGATCTTCACGGCGATCGCCTTCTGCATCGCGCTCTGGTGCGAAGACCGCCTGCGCGGACTCGGTGCAGCGATCGGCGTCTGGATGCTCGGTGCCATCGTCTACGACGGGTTGGTGATGGCCGCGGTCGCGGCGTTCTCGGATTATCCGCTCGAGAAGCCGATGCTGATGCTCACGCTCGCGAATCCCATCGACCTCGCGCGTGTGACGCTGCTCCTCCAACTCGACGTCTCGGCCCTCATGGGCTACACGGGCGCGGTGATCCAGCAGTTCCTCGGCGGCGCCACCGGGACGCTCGTAGCGGTCTGTGCCCTCGCGCTCTGGATTGCAGGACCTATCGCGCTGGGCCTTCACGCATTCGCCCGGAAGGACTTCTAGACCGCTCCACCATCCGCTTGTCACCGACTTCATCGACCCACAAGGACTACCACCATGACGCATCATGATCGCCGTCGCGCATTCGCGACACTCACGCTGGCCACCGCGCTCTTCGCCGTGGGCTGCGGCAAGGAGCCGGCGACGCCCGGCAGCGCCACCTCGAGCACGCCGGACGCCGCCAAGTCGGCCGAACCCGCCGGCCGGACCATTGTCGTGGAGGCCTTCAGCGACGCGGACGGCAACTACTTCAAGCCCGCAAAGGTCGAGGCGCACCAGGGAGATGTCATTCGCTTCACCCTCAAGTCCGGAGTGCACAACGTCAACTTCCTGGCGGACTCCAACCCTGGCAAGACGGGCCTGCCTGCCGCGAGCGACATGCTCCAGCTACCCGACCAGACCTACGACGTGAAGGTGACCTTCGCCAAGGGACACTACTACTTCCAGTGCGATCCGCACGCACTGCTCGGCATGAAGGGGCATCTCGAGGTCGAGGACTGACTAGGCGATCGGAAGCGCGACCGCGCGCCGGCTCGGTGTCGAGTCGTGCGCGCGTGCGATGCGCTGCAGCGCGCGCGAGCCGTCCAGCGTTCGCCAGATGACGTAGGTGAAGAGATAGGCGCCGACTGCCGACATGGTGCCGCCGATGGAAAGCACCACGGTGCCTGCGCCGGCATTCGACGCGCGCGTCACGAATCCGGCGACCATCAACGCGAGTCCCGCATTCGAGATCCACAGGTGGACAATTGGCGCGCGCCGGCTATGCAGCGGATAGCCGGCGAAGCGCGGGATGACATGGTAGGCCACGCCAAAGATCATCATCGTCACGAACCCGAGCAGCATCATGTGGATGTGAGCCTGTCGGTACACCGTCCACACCGGATGTACCGCCATCACCACCCCCATCGTCACGCCGAGTGCGAGCCACGCGAGGCTCGCCTTCAGGAAGACGCGGACGAACCATTCCATCAGCGACAGCCACACCCGCACGCTTTCGCCTGCGGAAGTGCGCGTGAGGTCGGCAGTGTCTCGGGGGCCTGTGCAGCGTTGAGCGCTTCCACGAGCAGCGCCGGATCCACATGGGCGTGCTGCGCGGCCGCGCCTACCGACGCTCGCCCCCCACAGCACGTGTCGATGCCGTAGCGATCGAGCACCGCACGAGCCGACGGTGATTTCTCCAACGCAGCGTCCACCGAGCATTCGGCGGTAATCGCGGCGTCGGTGCAGCTGTCACACGATGATCCGTCGCTCATTGGAGGCATGGTGTTGGAGGTGGTGAGACGTTCGAGCCAGAAACGACGATGCGTTCCATAGGTGAGAATCGCGCTGCGCAGGCTCCCGGACCATCGGGAATGAGGAGCCTCGCGTGTGGGGGATTTTCGCGCGCCTGTCAGGGAAACCCCGAGTTCCGCGCGAACCTTTTCAAGCCACGCGCGGGACTTTCCCGACGCCACAACACATCGGTGCTCGGCATCCTTCGGATGACTGGTCACTCTGATGGAGGTTGCAATGCCCTCTCTCTCCCGCGAAACGGCGAACTTTGCCATGTCGCTGCTCGCGCGTGGCATCCTGTTGGTCATCCTCGGCAGCATTGCGATCAGTTGGCCCGACGCAGCGCTCGTGGGCGCGATGTTCACGGCGGCCGCACTGCTCGCAGTGTTCGGTCTGGTCGAGATGGTCATCGCGCTGCGCGCGCGGCGTAGCACGCCGGGCTGGATGGTGCCCATGGCGAACGGCGCCGCGTGCGTCGGCTTCGCCATGCTGACCGTCGTCCTTCCCGGTGTGCCGCTCGCGCTCACGCTGGCGCTCGTCGCAGCGTGGTTGCTGCTGTACGCGGGACTCACTCTCGCGCTGGCGCTGGCCCTGTGGCCCATGCGCCGCACACGGCTCACGCTGCTGGCGTGGACCACGTTGAACGTGGCGCTCGCCATTGTCGCGCTCACGTTCCGCGAGGCGACCATCTTCACGCTGCTGTACGTCGGCGCCGGCTATGCCCTGGCGTTCGGCGCGCTGCTGGTGGCATCGGGCATATGGGTGCGGCGGATTGCCGTCCCGTTCGTCACGCCGCCACATCGCTTCGAGTTGCCGTCGTAATGCCGCTCAGGCCATGCACGGGCCACCCTCCTCGGCCCTCCGCGCTCAGCGTTCGCACGTGGTGAGCACGCCGAGCTCCCACGCGAGCCGCACGTAGTCCGTGCGGTGCACGAGGCCCAGCTTTGTGGCGATGCGCTGCTTGTAGGTGTCAACGGTCTTCGCGGTGATGCCGAGCCGGCGCCCGATCTCCGGCCCGTTGTAGCCCGCCGCCGTGAGCTCGAATACCGTGCGCTCTCGCTCGCTCAGCTGCCCGAATCGCGCGCTCGCTCTGGCATTCCGCTCGGACGTCCGCGGCTCTGAGGCAGCCAGTTCGCGCGCGACGGACGGACGGACATACACATCCCCCGACGCCACGACACGAATCGCTTCGGCCAGCTCGCGTTCCGCCGCGTGCTTGGAGAGATAGCCGCGCGCTCCATCGGCGAAACATGGGACCAACCGTTCGCGCTCGTCGTCCGCGCTCAGGATCAGCACCTTCACCTCCGGCGAGAATCGCCGCAGCTCGCGCGTTGTCGACGCTCCATCACCATTGGGCATGTGCAGATCCATTACCATCACGTCCGGGTTCAGGTGTCTGGCGAGGATGAGTGCCTCGTCTCCGCCAGACGCATCACCCACGACCTGGATGTCCGGGCACGCGTGCAGGAGCGCCTTGAGCCCGGCGCGAACGATCGTGTGGTCGTCCACGAGCACCACGCGAATCGGCTGCTCGGACATCTCCGCACCGCGCCGCGCGTATGGCCGCGCCGCGAGCGCACGGCCCACCTCGGCCAGCGTTCCGTGCGGGACAGGCGAGTCGGTTCGCGGCCGGTGATCGATGGCGGTCATCCTGCACTCCGGTTCTTGTGGACCTGTGTTGCACCTCCGGACATTCGAACGATACCGCGCGCTGGCCTCCGGCCTGTCGGCAACTACCAGCAGGCTTCGTCCAGACAATTCCCGACTCGTGTTGTCCTCCGTTGCCTGATGTCCACGCGCCCCGGCGAACATGACTGTTCAGCATAGGATCGTCGCGTCGTCATTCACGGATGGAAAACCCATGTCCACCCATTCAACCACTTTCGCCTCTGCGCCCAAACCCGTCGAAAGGTCGTCCGTTCGGCAGGGTCCCGTGCTGATTGCAGTGGGGGGCCACGACGCCGCCACAACGGTTCGTGCCGGTTCGCTCATTGCCGAGTACCTCGAGCGCGACATGAGGGTGCTCACGGTTATCGAGCCACTGCCGGCGGACTGCTGGGACAGAGACGGGGATCAGGCGGGCGGGACCTTCTTCGAGGAGCGGGCCGCGGCGGCGCGCCATGAGCTCGCACGCGTCATCGCACCACGTGGAAGGGAGATGAATTGGCCGGTGGAAGTGCTCGCTGGCAAAGTGCCAGATATCCTCGCGCGGATAACCCATGAGCGGCATGTCTCCCTGCTCGTCATGGGTATCGGACGCCGGCGCCCCATCAACCGGTTGCTCGGTGCGGAAACCGTGTTGCGCACGGTGCGCCATTCTGTTTGTCCGGTGCTCGCGGTGTACCATACTTTCTCGGGCGCGCCGACCACTGCGGCCGTGGGTGTCGATTTCAGCCGGACCAGCGCATTCGCGGCGCGGTCGGTGGCCGCGTTGCTCGCTCCCTCGGCGACGCTGCATCTCGTGCATGTGTGGCAGCCCTCCAGCGTGGACGACGAGGAGGCAACCCGCGAGAACGACAGCTATCGACTCCATCTGCCGGAGCGCTTTCGGCGATTCATCCACGCGCTCGACCTGCCATCCACGCTCGAGGTGCAGACCGAGATACGCGAAGGGCGCCCAGCCGAACGGCTCGTGGACTTCGCCAATGCCCACCAGATCGGTCTCATCGCCATCGGACGGAACGGGCGACGTATCGTGGAGCGGTTGCTCATCGGCGGCGTGGCGGAGCGTGTGTTGCGAAGTGCCGCGTGTTCCGTGCTCATCGCTCCCGATGCGCCGTTCCCCGAATTCCCGCTCGCCGCCGCGCCGGACGGAGCGAGCGAGGACGTCCTCGCCCGTGGTACGTGGGCCACGGAACTCGACGCGATAGCGCGGCGCTACGCCGGACACGTCGTCGCACTCGAGGTGCATGACCCGGCGCAGCACACCGTGTCGCGCGAGCGCGGCTACCTTCTCTTCGGCATTTCCCATGACGTGCAGACAGGGCTCGTCAGCATCGTGCTCGGCGAGACCAACGGACGGCGCCAGCACCGGACGCGACAGATCGTCGGCGCCGAGCGCATCGCCGTGACACGGGATGCCCACGGCGAGGTGCTTGCGCTCAGGATCCAGCACGGCGCCGGTGAGAGCCTGCTCTCGGTGATACCACTCGTCCCGAGAGACGACGCGGCGAGTGACGAATGAGCTTGCCAGCGTAGCATCCGAGAGGCTCCTCGTTGTCTTGTCGGAATTTGCCTGCTCGACGTTGGCCAATAGATTGGCCACATGAAGAGTGCCCAGCTCGCAGCCTATAATGCGTCCATGCAAAGGGTGCTTCCCGTGGATTTGTTCTCGGGATTGCTCGCCATCGCCGCCGACGCCGTCATCGCGCTCGATCACGAGCAGCGCATCATCTTCTTCAACCAGGGTGCAGAGCGCATCTTCGGATACTCCGCCAGCGAAGTCGGCGGCAAGTTCATCGAGGTCCTGCTCCCCGAGCGCTATGGCGCGGCGCATCGCGGTCATGTGGCCGGGTTCGGCGCCGCGCACGGCCACGCTCGGCTCATGGGCGAGCGCCAGCAGATCACGGGCCTCCGCAAGTCGGGCGAAGAGTTCGCCGCCGAAGCGGCCATCCAGCGCATCGATGTGGACGGACGGAACGTCTATGCAGCCGTGCTGCGTGACATCAGCGCGCGGCAGCGCGCCGAGGACTTGTTGCACCAGGCGATCCAGGCGCGCGACGACATGATGGGCATCGTCTCGCACGACCTGCGCAATCCAGCCAACGCCGTGAAGATGCTGGCGCGCAGCATCCTCGAGGGTGATCCCAACGGTTCCGTGAGCAGCGTGATGGAACGCGTCGCGATCATCCGACAGGCCGCCGACCAGATCGACGCGCTCATTCAGGACCTGCTCGACGTGACGCGCCTCGAAGCGGGCCGCCTCACCGTGGATCCCGCTGTCGAGGATATGTGCGCGATCGTCACGTCGAGCATGGAAAGCCTGGGGCCACTGGCGGACGCAGGAAGCGTCACGCTCGAACAGACGCTGCCGTCCGCGCCACTCACTGCATTCGTCGACCGCGACCGGATCGGGCAACTCCTCTCGAACATCATCGGCAACGCCATCAAGTTCACTCCCGCGGGCGGTAATGTCTCGGTGTCGCTCGTCGGGACGGAGACGGAGGTGGAGTTAGCGATCTCCGATACCGGTGAAGGCATCGCGCCCGATCAGCTCCCGTTCGTGTTCGATCGCTTTCATCAAGGCAGCGTCGGGCGGAGAGGCTCGCGTCATGGTGCCGGCCTCGGCCTGCCGATCGCGCGCGGCATCGTCGAGGCGCATTACGGCCGCATCGAGGTCGCGAGCGTGGCTGGCTTGGGGACGACCGTGACGTGCACGCTGCCCCGCGGAGCATCAGGAACGCGCCCGACCGAGTAGCAGCACGGCCTCGGACAGGAAAATGCCACCGCACCACGAGGGCAATTCCCGACATGCACCGGCGGTGGGATCGACGATGCTCCGAACATGCCCCGGATCCCGTCATCTCATCGCATCGTCCTCGCAACGGCCTTCGCCGTTCTCGCCATCGGTGCGCACGCGGCATCCGGCAGTGCGCAATCCGTCGCCAACCTCCCCTTTGCACCCGGCGAGACGTTCGAGTATTCCGGCCGCGTGCACGTCGGGGTATCGGGACACGGCACACTGCGCGTCGAAGGGCCGAGCGAGCTGCGCGGCACCAAGGTGTGGACGCTCCACTCCGACATGGAGGGCAAGCTCGGCTTTCTGCGCGCGAGCGATCGCGCCGTGTCGTGGATCGATCCGCTGCGCATGTCCTCTCTGCGCTACACCATGCGCGAGCGCCACCTCCTCGCCAGGTACGACGAGGACGTCGACATCTTTGCGAGCGAGAAGCGCTGGTCCGCTGCGGACGGCAGGGAAGGCACATTCGTCAGCGACGCTCCGCTGGACGAGTTGTCCTTCCTCTACTTCCTGCGAACGTTGCCGCTCGCTGACGAAGCCGAGCTCACGGTGGCTCGGCACTTCGACGACGCGCGGAACCCGACGATCGTGCGCGTGGTCAGTCGTGAGGAGGTCGAAGTCGCCGCGGGACGATTCCGCGCTGTGGTCGTGGAGATGCACGTTCGCGACGCGCGCCGCTACAAGGGCGAGGGTGTCATCCGCGTCCACCTCTCGGACGACGCCTGCCGTCTCATCCTCCGCCTCGAGAGCACCATGCCGGATGCGGGCAAGGCGACGTTGGCGCTGACGTCGTACGACGGCGTCCGCGCTACGTGCACCGCAAAGCTCGACTGAGTTCGGGAAACTCCCCACACGCTCGCACGAGAACTCCCCGAAACGATCCTGTGTTTTCCCGGCGGATCGATCTCCCGGGTGGGCCTATTCTCAGGGTAGACGGCGATTGACGCCGCCCCGATTCCGAGATCGTCACCATGCGCCTCACCGCACTGCACGCCTTCGCCGCCTTCGCGCTCGTCATTCCGACGCGCTCGACGCCCGACCTTCTCGTCGCCCAGCCGGAAAGCAAGCTGTGGGTCGAAGGCACATCCACCATGAAGGCCTTCTCCTGCAAGGTTCCTGACTTCGCCCTCACCGTGAAGTCGGATGGCGCCGGCGCGGTACCCGCCGTGCTGGCCGGCAAGAAAGCCGTCAAGACGGTGGAGCTCGTCGTCCCCAGCGCAAAGATCGACTGCGCCAACGGCACGATGAACGAGCATATGCGCAAGGCGATCAAGGCCGAGGACAACGCGACGATCAAGTTCACGCTCACCGGTTACAACGTCGCGGCGAATGCAAAGGGCGTCGAGGGCGTCGTGCGCGGCACGCTGTTCCTCGGTGGCAGCGAGCATCCTGTCGACGTCACGGCGGTCGCCACCGACGCCGGCAATGGTGCCATCCGCGTGACTGGCGGCTACGAGCTTGCCCTCAGCGCATTCGACCTCAAGGCGCCGAGCCTGATGTTCGGCAGCATCAAGGTCGGCGACAAGGTGCAGGTGAAGTTCGACCTGGTCCTCAAGAACTGATCGCGCACTCGCGCTTCGCATCTCCCAATCCATCCAAGAGGATTCCAGTCATGACTCGCTTCCGTCTCCACGCCATCGCGGCGCTGTTGGCCGCAAGCCCGATGCTCGCCACTGCACAGAGCAACGTCGCATCGTCGCGCACCAGTGCCACCACCGCGGCCGACACCACGGTCGTCCCCGCGAAGACCGTCAGCAAGACGACGCCAGCACTCAGCGCCGAGGATTCGCTGATCCTCGCCGCGAAAGCGAAAAAGGCGGCGTTGCTCTACCGCCCCATCGAGCTCCAGCACTATCGCGCAGCCGACCAGCGCGGCGTCAACGTGTTCGAGTCGCCCAAGTCCGACAACATCCCCTTCGACGGCGTCAAGCTGATGTGGGGCGGTGCCTTCACGCAGCAGTTCCAGGGGTTGCAGCACAAGAACACGGCCGCGCCCAAGGTCACCGCTGGCGTCGATGCCAACGCGCTCATGCCGATCGGCCACGGCTTCAACAACGCCGTCGCCAACTTGAACCTCGGCGTGCAGCTGGCGCAGGGCATCCGCATCAACGTCACGACGTACGCCTCCGCGCGCCATCATCAGGAGACCTGGGTGAAGGACGGCTACGTCCTCATGGACGCGTCGCCGATCGACAACGACTACCTGAACCTGCTGATGCACTTCGTCACCGTGCGCGCCGGTCACTTCGAGATCAACTACGGCGACCAGCACTTCCGCCGCAGTGACAATGGCAACTCCATCTACAACCCGTTCGTCGGCAACCTGCTGCTGGATGCGTTCACCACCGAGATCGGCGCTGAAGCGTACTTTCGCAACGAGACCGGCGTACTGGCCATGGCTGGGATGACGGCTGGCGAGGTACACGGCCAGGTCACGGCGCCCGAGAAGCGCGCACCCTCCTACCTCGGCAAGCTCGGCTTCGATCGCCAGATCGACAGCACGCTGCGCATCCGTGTCACCGGTTCCATCTATCGCACCGCGCACTCGGCAAGCAACACGCTGTACACCGGCGACCGTGCGGGCTCGCGCTACTACGACGTCATCGAGAACACCGCGTCCAACGAGACGTCCAATGCGTGGTCGGGCAATGTCCGCCCCGGCATGAGCGACAACATGACGGCGATGGTCTTCAACCCGTTCGTCAAGATCGGTGGCATCGAGTTCTTCGGAAACGTCGAGCGTGCCACGGGCAAGGCAGCGTCAGAGGCGAGCAACCGCACGTGGAACCAGTACTCCGGCGAGACCGTCTATCGCTTCCTCCCCCGCGAGCAGATGTACGTCGGTGCGCGCTACAACGTCGCCAGCGGAACGCTGACTGGTATGGCCAACTCGGTCTCCGTGAACCGCACGCAACTCGCTGGCGGCTGGTTCATCACGCCGGCACTGCTCGCGAAGATCGAATGGGTGAACCAGAAGTACAACGACTTCCCCACGAGCGACATCCGCAATGGCGGAGCGTTCCGCGGATTCATGGTCGAAGGTGCGGTGGCCTTCTGAGACACGCGACAGAGACGGCGGCGCGTCGCGTATCGCGGCGCGCCAATCGCCACTCACCTGGAATTGACATGACACAGACGATTGATCGCACTCACCCCGCATCGCAGTTTCTCGTCGAGCAGCCGCTGCCGGCGGCTCCCGACCAACGGCGCGCGATCGTCCTCATGGCGACGGATGGCACCGAGCGTTCTGACGGAGCGCTCCATGTTGCCGCCGCTCGCGCAGCCGCAACGGGCGCCACGCTCGAGCTGATGACCGTCATTCAGTCCGAGCCGGTCATCGCCGCCGACGGAATATATTTCGGTGAGGATGAAGGGCTCCGGCGCTGGACGCTGCGCCGCAATGAAGTGGACGAACAGGTGGCGCGCGTGCTCGGACGAGAAGCGATCGTCTCGATCACGGTGCTCGACGGCAATGCGGCATTCACCATCTCGCGCGTCGCCATCGAGCGCCGCGCCGCGCTGGTCGTCGTCGGTCTCGGCCGACACGACATCGCGCACCGTGTGTTCAGCGACGAGACGGCGCTGCAGCTCGCCCGCATCGCACGCGTTCCGGTGCTCGCCGTGCCGGCCTCCGTGAAGGCGCCGCCGCGTCACGCTGTCGTCGCCATCGACTTCAGCGATATCGCCACCCGCGCGGCACAGGCAGCCATTGCCACCGTCGGCGACGACGGCGTCGTGGAGCTGGTGCATGTGATACCGAGTGCCGACGTCCTCACCCTGGACGGAGAGAAGTCGTACGACGCCTGGACGACTCGGCAGTTCGCCGAGCTCACTGCGCGTCTCGTCGTGCCTGACGGTGTGCGGGTGACACGCATGCTGCTGCGCGGTGCGCCGGCCAAGGCGCTGCGCGATTACGCCAACACCGTGAATGCCGACGTGATCTCCACGGGCACGCACGGCCGCGGCTTCGTGGCACGTGCGATCCTTGGCAGCGTCACCGCAAAGCTCATGCGCGGCGCCGATTGTTCCCTGCTCATCGCCCCCCGCGACCCGCTTCCCGCGCTCGCGCCCTCGGCGCGCGCCAGGGCGGCGGGGGAATCGTTCGATTCGCCGATGGCGTGGAGCCGTCTGTTGTCGGACTTCAGCAAGCGGAACGTCGGCCGGCGTACTGTCCTCGAAGTGGACGACCTCGAGATCGGCGCGCAGTCGCAGGAGTACAACTATCCGCTCCTCGGCATCTCGTACAGCGAGCGCGATGGCCGAGTGGATTTCATGCTCGGCGACCGCGTTGCGGGCGGGCGGCATCTGTCGCGCAGCATCGGGAGCGTGCTGGCCGTCGACGTCCTCACCGATGGCGCGGGTCACGACGTCGCACTGCGCGTGCAGCACGGCACCAGTCAGACCCTGTTGACGTTCGCCGCATGACGGCTGCAGCCCGTCTCCTGCGCTCGGTTCACCCCCCACCCAGCAGGCGGATGTGCAACGGTGCGCGGGCCATGGTTCTCCCGGGCGCGGGAACTAGCCGGCTTTCCTCATCCTTCGCCACGTGTCGAGGCAACGCTGCGCGGTCTCGAGCTCCGGGTAGCGACTGCCCTCCTGCTCCATCAGGTAATACTCCACGCCACCAACCGCTTCTGCGGCGGCGCAGATGTCCTTCCACGGCGCCACGCCTTCGCCGAAGAGCACGCGATACCCCTTCTGGTCGGCGTCACTGCCCCGCGCCCAGTCCTTGAGGTGGATGCTCCTGATTCGACCCGGGTTTGCCCCGATCCACGCCACGGGATCAGCGCCCGCTTCGAGGCACGTGCCGACGTCGAGCTGTAACACGAAGGTGCTAGGGGTATTCGCGGCGAGGATGTCCATCACCCGCTTGCCGCCATCGAGCTGGTTCCACTCCACACGATGGTTGTGGAAGCCGGCCGCCAACCCGTGCGGCTCGAGCTGTTCCACCGCGGTGGAGAGCTGCGCGCTCACCCGCATCCAGTCGTCGAGACTCCTCGCGTCTGGAGGCGACGCGAGAATGATGTGTCGCGCACCGATGATCTGATTGAGCTCGATGGCCTTCGTCATCGTTTCGCCAGGAGTGAGCGCGGCGAACGAGTTGTGTGTCGAATGGCAGCGGAGGCCAAGGTCGTCGAGTCGCATGCGGACGTCCTTCGCATACGGAAAGGTCCAGCCGAGATACGGCGCGTAGAACTCGACGACCTCATACCCCATCAGCGACACGGCCTCGAGCGTTTCGGGAAGACTCTTCGCCAGCTCGCCGCGCAGGGCGTAGAGCTCGATGCCAATTGGGTACTTGGCCGCAGGCGGCCGCAATCGCTCAGCCTCGCTCGCGTACGCGGGCGGGACCAGCGCACCGCTCGCCAACGCGGCGACGCCCGCGCCGGAAACCGCGAGAAAAGTGCGGCGTGAAAGCGCCGTCTCGAGGTCCTTCATGCTGGGCTGCCCTGTTCTTCCCACGCCTTCGACCGATCCAGCGCCCGCTTCCAACCTGCTGCCATCTTCGTTCGCGCGGCTGCCTTCATCGTCGGCGTGAACCGCTTGTCCACCTGCCACTGCCGCGCGATGTCCGCCTGATTCTTCCAGAAGCCCACCGCCAACCCCGCCAGGTACGCCGCACCCAGCGCCGTCGTCTCCGCCACCCTCGGCCGCACCACCGGCACGTTGAGGAGGTCGGCCTGTAGTTGCATCAACAGGTCGTTCGCGCTGGCGCCGCCATCCACGCGCAGCTCCTTCAACTTGATCCCGGAGTCCGCTTCCATCGCCTTGAGGACATCCATCACCTGAAGCGCGATGCCCTCCAGCGCGGCGCGTGCGATATGCGCCCGGGTCGTACCGCGCGTCAAGCCGACCATCGTGCCTCGCGCATACTGATCCCAGTGCGGTGCGCCCAGTCCGGCGAATGCGGGCACAAGGTACACACCCCCGGTGTCCGGCACGCTCGCGGCCAGCGCCTCGACCTCCGACGACGTGCGAAAGAACTCGAGTCCATCGCGCAGCCACTGCACCACCGCGCCGGCAATGAAGATGCTGCCTTCGAGCGCATATTCGGTGCGATCGCCGATGCGCCACGCCACCGTCGTGAGCAGGTTGTTTTTCGACGCCACTGGCTTGGTACCGGTGTTCATCAGCATGAAGCATCCCGTCCCGTACGTGTTCTTCACCATGCCGGGCTTCGTGCACACCTGGCCGAACAGCGCGGCCTGCTGGTCTCCAGCAATGCCGGCGATGGGAATCGAGCTGCCGAAGAGGGTCGTGTTGCCATACACCTCGCTCGACGACCGTACCTCCGGCAACATCGACCGCGGCACGCCGAAGATCTTCAGCAGCTCGTCGTCCCACTCGCCCTTCGCGATGTTGAACAGCATCGTGCGCGACGCATTGCTCACGTCGGTCACGTGTATCGTTCCGCCAGTGAGTTTCCAGACGAGCCACGAGTCCACCGTGCCGAACGCGAGCTGCCCCGCCTTGGCCTTCGCGCGCGCGCCTTTCACGTTCTGGAGAATCCACTGGATCTTCGTGGCCGAGAAGTAGGCGTCGATCACCAGGCCTGTCTTCCGTCGGATGACGCGATCCAGCTTTTGCGCACGCAGCCTGTCGCAGATCGCTGCCGTACGACGATCCTGCCACACGATCGCATTGCAGATCGGCGCTCCCGTCGCCCTGTCCCACACGACAGTCGTCTCGCGCTGGTTGGTGATGCCGATGGCGTTGATGTCTGCGGCAGTTACGCCGGCCTTCGTCAATGCCTCCGCCGCCACGCCCGCCTGCGTCGACCAGATGTCGCCGGGGTCATGCTCCACCCAGCCAGGCTTGGGAAAGATCTGCGGAAATTCCTTCTGCGCCACGGCGACGATCGAGCCCGCGTGATCGAACACGATGGCACGCGAGCTCGTCGTGCCCTGGTCGAGGGCGAGAATGTGTGTCATACCTTCCACACGAGGTTGTAGAACAGCGCCGCCAGCACGCCGCCGATGATCGGACCGAGGATGGGAATCCACGCATAGCCCCAATCAGAGCCGCCCTTCCCATGGATCGGCAGCACCGAATGCGCGATGCGCGGGCCGAGATCGCGCGCCGGATTGATTGCATATCCCGTCGGCCCGCCGAGCGACAATCCGATTGCCCACACGATCACGCCCACGAGCACGGGACCGAAGCCCTTCGCGAGATCGGAACCCGGCACGAAGTTGCCGGGCGACAGCACCGTGAGCAGCGCCAGTACCAGGGCGAACCCACCGATGGCTTCCGACATGAGGTTCGCGCCCGGCGACCGGATCGCCGGTGTCGTCGAGAACACGCCGAGCTTGCTCTCGGGATCGGGCGTCGCCTTCCAGTGCGGCAGGTACGCGACCCACACGATCACTGCGCCGACGAAGCCACCGGCGATCTGCGCGGCGATGTAACCCGCGACCTTCGACCATGCGAAGGTGCCGATCGACGCCAGGGCGATGGTCACCGCGGGATTCAGGTGCGCCCCGCTCACGCTGTTGACGGAATACACGCCGATCGTCACCGCGAACGCCCATCCGGCGGTGATTACCATCCACCCGGAGTTGTTGCCCTTGGTGCGTTGGAGCACGACGTTCGCGACGACTCCGTCGCCGAGGACGATCAGGATCGCAGTGCCGAAAAATTCGGCGAGAATCGGTGACATGTGTGTCGGGTCGGTGCGTGAGTCGGAAGGAACGCCGACAAAGTATGTCGCGCTGGGAGCAGAGGGGGGAAGAGGGGAGCGGGGAGAGGGGAGCGGGGAGAGGGGAGAGGTTCCCTCTTCCCGCTTCCCGCTTCCCTCTTCCCTCTTCAATGAGACGCCAGGGCCGACATCAGATACGTCATGTTCGCCGTCCCATCCATGATCGGCTCGTTCGTCGAATAGTCGCCGAGGTCGTCATGATAGACCATGCGCCCGCCGTTGAACCGACGGTACTCGTCCGGGTGGTACAGCGTGATGCCTCGGAGGTTCTGGTAGATCGACCGATACACCGGCCCGTCGAGCAGACCGCCGAGCAGCTTGTCCACCCCGAGCCGCGCCGACACCGCGGAATGTGGATCGGTGGCCGTCACGCCGTCGTGCGGATAGCCGATCACCATCGACACGCCCCAGGGATTCGCGCCGAACAGCCAGTCGATTGCCGCTTGTTCGTATCCGCGATAGCGCGTGTCGCCCGTCATGCGGCGATACAGCATTGCCTGCGTGGCGAACGATGCCATCAGGTTGTTCGAGCACCAGATGAACGGCACGCCGATCCGGAATCCATTGTCCGCGCGGCTCACCACACCATCGAGCCCGCGTCGGTAGAACTCCGCCATCTCTGCCCGCGTCCCATGGTCGTCGCGCTGCGTCGCGAGTCGCCAGATCTCGTAGTGCCCGTTGTTGTGCCACGGAAACCACTGGTAGTGATTCGCCGTGTCCGCGCCCATCCACGGCGTCTTCGGCTCCAGTCGCGCATACTCGATCGCCTCGGCCAGCAACCTGCGATCGCGTGTGAGGGCGCTCAGCTCCGCGGCGCCGAGCTCCATGTCGTCCGTCCAGTTGTCCTCCTCGTAGAAATACGGCGAACGGCCGGGCGCCGTCTGGCAGACTCCGGGATTCGCGCGCCCGATATCGTACGCCAGATTCGCCTTGCGGCGCAGCGTGGCCGCGAATGCGGCATCCGACTCGAACAGCCGCGCGCCCATCGCGAATGCCGACGCGTATTTCCCCGCCGTTGACGCATAGCCCGTCGAGCGGTTCCTGGCCGCGAACAAACCCTGCGGCTTGCCCGTGCACGGGTACACGGGACGCTCCTTCCCACGTCCCCACCCGTAGTCCGACGAGTCGTTCACCGGCAGGTCGAAGAACGTGTGATCCCGATCGTCGGCGAGCTGATTGAACATCAGCGAAGAATCGGGGAACATGCGCGACAGCCACGCCAGGCCATGACGCGCCTCGTCGAGTACGTCGGCCACGCCGTTGGCGCCCGCCATTCCCCTTGCGTCGAACGCATCAGCGAACGCCCACGGATGATCGCGATACGCCATCATCATCACGTATGTCGCATACGCCGACGTCGTCACGTACTGCAGGTAGTCCGACGCATCTGCCCAGCCGCCGGACACGTTCACGAATTCGCCCGCGCGCGGAGAGTCCACGATGATGCCGTCGTGCGTGTGCACGGAATCCCTGAACAGTGGATTCCATCCCGAGCGCTGCTGTCGCATGTAGTAGAGCAGCGTGTCGGCGGCGCCGTCGTACACGCGTGGGCCGATGCGGATGACGGGTGAGCTGTCCACGCCCGCGATGATGCGATAACGGCCCGTCGTCCTCAGCGTCGTGAAGTCGAGGCGATGCACGCTCACGCACGGACCGAACGCGCCGCCCGGCTCGGCGCGCCGTGGGCCGAATACCGTGCGTCCCCTGTCGTCCCTCACCACGAAGGTGCGCACGCGCACGCGGTCGAGCGAGCACGCAATCGCGACCTTCGGTGCATCGGGCAGGTAGCCGACCTGATTGACGCGAATGAACGTCGTCGAATCCGTCGCGGCGATACCGAGCGCAAAGAGCGAGAGCAGGATCACGAGCGCGGAAGCCAGAGCGTGAACGCTGCACCCGCGCCACTCGTCTGCTCCAGCGTCAGGTCGCCGCCGAGCAGCCGCGCGAGACGGCGGCTGATCGCGAGCCCGATCCCGGTGCCGTTCGCGATCGTATGTGCATCCGGAAGGCGATAGAACTCGACGAAGATGTCCTCGCGGTGCGCCTCGGGAATCCCGGGGCCCGTGTCGCGAACCTCGATGGCGTACCACTCGCCGGGGCGCGCCTGCGTCTTCGGCTCGAGGCGCACGTGCACGGTGCCGCCCGCCGGTGTGTACTTGATTGCGTTCGAGAGCAGGTTGCCGAGGATCTGGCGCACCCGCTTCGGATCGGTCTGCACGCTCGCGTGCTCCACGGCGCTGTCGCTCGACATCTGCAGCTTGGCCGCCTGCGCCGCCGCCTGATAGTCCGCCACCACTTCCGGCACCAGGTGCGCCACGTCGGTCGTGGCTCGCGCGATGTGCAATTGCCCTTCCTCCGCGCGCGATAGTTCGACGAGATCGTTGATCGTGTCGAGCGCGGACAACACGAGTCGCCGGATGCGCACCACGCGATCGCGTTGATCGGAGGTCAGCGGCCCCACCAGCCCCTCCTCGAGCAACTGCGCGTAGCCACTCGCCGCACCCAGGGGATTCTTGAGGTCGTGCGTGACGCCGCGCATCAGCCCCGCCTTCGCCTCCGTCGCGCGCGACAGCGCGAGACGACCGCGTTCCGCCTCGTTGGCGTAGAAGTACATCCGTCGACCCGCGCGGAAGATGATCAGCGCCGAGACGATCATCAGCGGCACGAGCGCGAGCGGCAGCAGCACGTCGTTGTTCGCGAGCGCCTCCATCCGATCGCGCTGCGTCGCCGCGCGAGCGTCGAGCAGCGAATCGAGCCGCTCCGTCGCGGCCAGCACCTCTGTGGCGATCTGCTCGCGGTCAAGGGAGTTGCCCTCGGTGCGCCCGACCAAGCTGTCCGGATGCAGCCATCGCTGCGATACCTGCGCGTTCCACTGCGCCGCACTCGAGCGCAGCGCGGCGAACCGCGCGATCGCGTCCGGCCCCATCTCGCGAATGAGCGGCTCCATCTCGCGCTCGGCGTGCAGTTGGTCCGCGAGGCCCCGTGCGTACCGCTCCGCGCCGTGGCTCGACGCATCGTGCGTCGTCTCCACGATACCGTACAACTCGGTGTTGAGCGCCGCCTGGATCTCGCTCAGCAGCACGCGCGCCGGCTCCGTGATATCCACGAGGTCGCGCCGGATCACGCGCACGCGCTGATTCACCACCACAGGCAACATCGCCAGCAGCAGCAAGGAGACGACGACGAACGCGAGCGGGACCCACCAGCCACGCTCGAGGGCGCGCGTGGTCGCGGGGGTCGGCTCGCGTCCGCTTGCGTCGGCCACCGATTGCTTCCTAGCGACCTCTCGGTGTGGAACGCATCCGCGCCGGACCGAACCGCGCGATGGCGGCAAGGCGCGTCACCTGCTGGTTCGTGATGGCGAGTGTTGCCGCGAGTCGTGACATGCGGATCCGGTGTATGAGTGAAATACGCCCTTCACTGAGAGATACACGACGGACTAAGGTTTGGTTGAAAATCTTCCCCGAACGGCGGCGACGAGCAAGGCGGTGCGACGCTTCGCGTCACACCGCCTGATTCAGCTCCGTCGTCAGTTGGCTTGGTATCGGCCCCGCACCCCCGGCTCTGACCGGCGGTCCCGGGTCTAATGTCGTCGCAGTTTCTTGTCGGCCGAGTCGCTGAACGCCATGTTCTCGCCATAGAAGCCGAACAGCAGCCCCGTGCTCGCCTCCACCGCGTGGATCGCCTGCATCGAGGAGTCCATCGACGCCGTGATCGTCACCGGACGTTCCAGATATTCCGGCTTGGGCACCACGATGTCGAAGCCGTACCACCGCTTGAGGCGTGCGAGCGCCGTGCGCAACGGTTGCTTGTTGATCGTGAGCGTGCCGGTGCTCCACGATGTCGCCTCGCTTTGCTCATCGTCCGTCGCCGCGCGGACCGGCGCGTCCGCCATGATCGTGACGGCGGACCCTGAGGGAACGAGCTGGATGTCCTTGCCTCGACGCACTTCCACTGAACCTTCCTTCACGACGAGCGTCACGCCCGAGTCGGTCGCGTACGCACTCACGGTGAACGACGTCCCCTTCGCCACCATCGTCGCATTCTTGGCGAACACCTGGAACTCGTTCTTCAATCCGGGTGCTACCTCGAACGTCGCCGCACCGGCGATCCTGACGCCGCGCAGCTCCGGCCCAAAGGCACTCGGGATCGTGAGCTTCGACTCGGGCGCGATGTTCACCTTGGTGCCGTCCGTCAGGTTCACGACGCCGCTTCGTGCAGCGGGGGTCACGACCTCTCGCGCGTCAGGGTCGCTCACCGCCTTCGCGACTTTGCCCTTTGCCGCGACAATGTTCATCGCGTAGATGCCGCCGCTCACCACTGCGATCACGACGATCGCTGCGACGATCGCGATCCACGCGCCCTTCGACTGGCCGACGTGTCCGATGTGATCCGCTGCCTCGTGTCGCGACGCGGCCGCCACCGCGGCGAGTGTCCCAGGACTATGCTCCTCGCCGTGGAGCGCGTGCTGGATGTGCTCCCACGACACCTCGGGATCGATGTTCCCGTTCGTCGCGTGCTTCGCGTCCGAGGTGCCGTGCGACGCGAAGCGATGCGCGGCCGCACGGCGGCTCAGCGCGCGCGCCGCCGCGTGATGCACGTCGTCGACGAGAAATTGATGCAGTTCCTCCGGCGTCTTGATCTTCTCTCGAGAGTCCCATGCTCGAACAAACGCACCCTCGACGACCTTCGTCGCCAACGACACCGCGGCGTCGCCGAGATCGGCGCGCGCCTCGGCGCCCAGCGCTTCGTAGTCCGCAAGAAAGGCTCGTTTGAGGGCGTCTTCGTTTTCCAGCGCAGTGATGAGCGGCTGCGAAGTCGCGGAGAGCGCGCCATCGGCGCGCGGCGGAGTAGGCGTCGTCATGCAATCCCCCAGTCGCAAGGTGGTTCGACTGTATCGCATCTCGAGCGGTAGCAGGGTCGATCATACGCCCGGGGTGCTGCGAGCGCTAGGCAGACACTGTTGACGCCACCCGGGCTCGGCTGCTGGATGCGGCCGGGCCGCCCGCATCGTGGCTCGGATGTCGACGTGGATTCAGTGGGTGCCCTTCATCAATGCTTCAATGCTGCAGCAATCGCCGCCTCGGCCAGCGGCGCCATCATCTGATAGCCGGCGACGTTCGGATGCACGCCGTCGCCCGAGAGTGACGTCGGCAGACCCCCGCGCGCATCGGCCATCGCCTTGTGATAGTCGAGGTATGTCTCGCCCGTCTCGCGCGCATAGCGCGCGAGCCATGTATTGAGCGCGATGATCCTTGGCGCTGGCTCGAGACCCGGCTTCCACGGATAATCGTACACCGGCAACACGGAGCTCAGCACCACCCGGATGCCGTGCGCCCTGGCGATCTGCACCATCGACATGAAGTTGTCCTCGATCATCTCGAGCGTCGACGGCCCGGTGTTGCCCGCGATGTCATTCGTGCCGGCGAGAATGACGACGACCTTCGGCTCGAGCGCCACCACGTCCTGCCTGAAGCGCACGAGCATCTGCGGCGTGGTCTGTCCGCTGATCCCTCGGCCCACGTAGTGCTTGCCGGGAAACATCGTCGGGAAGTGCTGCGCCCACCCATCGGTGATGGAGTTGCCGTAGAACACGACGCGATTCTCTTCGGGCGCCGGTGCGGGAAGCGCGGCGTTGGCGGCACGATAGCGATTCAATCCGGCCCAGTCGGAGCGGAGCCGCTGGAGCTCCGCGGAGTCGCGTTGCGCCGTCGTGGCCTGCGCCGCGAGGTTGCCCGCACTCGCGAAGAGGAGACACAGGACGAGGAGCCGGAAGATGCGTGAGGGCATGGAGTCGGCAGGGTTGACGGCAGGGTTCGTGTGCAAGGAGTCGAACCTCGTTCTCAGAATATCGGAGCCGGCGTTTGCGCGTTACGCCGCCACACCGTCCGCGAACGTCTCCAGCTCCTCCGTGTGGACGTGAGGCTGGCCCGCGCGCAGGCGTTCGGCTGGACGCACGACGATGAAATAGACGCCGAGTGCCGCAAGTGCGCACGTCGCCATCGTGCCCGTCATTGCGATGGGCGTCCGTCCGTCGAACAGCGCCGCCGCCACCGCACTCGCCAGCGCACCGACGAGCATCGTCATGCCGGTCACCACCGCGCTCGCCACGCCGGCGATCTCCGGCATCGGCTCGAGTGCACCCTGCACCGCGTTCGCGCGCACGATCGCATGAAAGACGAAGCTCACCACCACGAGCGAAACGAGCAGGAACGACGTCAGTGCGTGCACTTCCGCCAGCACGAACAACAGCGATGCCACGGACGCCACCACGATCATGCCAATGGCAATCAGCTTCGTGTGCGACACGCCGCGCCGATTGAGCCGCGCATTGACGAACGCCCCCAACACGAGACCGAGCGACGTGACAGCGAAGAGGAGTCCGTACATCCGCTGCGAGACGCCCATCACGCCAATGAGGATCAGCGACGAGCCGGACACGTAGGCGAACAGGCAGCCGAACAGCAGTGCCACCACCATCGCATAGCCCATCGTCACCGGGTGCGACACCACGCGAACATAGTTGCGGATCGTGCCGCGCACACTGAGCGACGCGGCAGCGTGCAGCGGCGCAGATTCATCGAGGTTGCGCGCAGCAAGGACCCACAGCACCACACCACCCGCAGCCAGCGCACCGTAGATCGCGCGCCATCCACCGAGCGACGCGATGAAGACACCGAGCGTCGGCGCGATGATCGGCGCGAGACCCGCGGAGAGATTCACGTACGATTGCCGCGTGCGCGCTTCGCTGCCGCGAAAGTTGTCGCGCACTGTGGCAATCACGAGCACCTGGGCCGTGCCGGCGCCCGCACCCATCAACAGGCGCCACATGAGCAGCGCGCCGAGCGACTGGGCGAACGCCCCCAGTGCGCCAAAGACGGAGAAGGCGGCGACCCCCATGAGGAGGATCGGCCGGCGTCCGTAGCGATCCGACACCGGCGCCACGACAAACGGCCCGAACGCAAAGCCGACCATGAACACGCTCATGGTCAGTGCCGCGGTGGCCGGCGCCACCCCGAGCGACGCCCCGATTTCCGCGAGCACCGGCAAGCCCATGTCGGTGGCGAACGACGCCAGCGTCACGAGCGCTGCGAGCAACAGGGTGAACCGAACGGAGTGTGGGTTGAGTCGTGGCATGCGCTCGTTCACAATAGTTTGTCGTCCCCCGCCCAGCGAGGACCTGCTCTTCCGCCCGCCCAGACGAATCACGGCGGCATTGGTCACCGAGCGCGACGATAAGATATTATCTGCCAACGCTTTACGTAGCTGCACGCACCGATTACACTTCTCCCTTCTCCACGGGTATCACCTCTTGCCCGTCCCGCCTGAAAGGAACGTCCCTCGCCGGCGCCATCGCGCCCCTGCCCACGAGACGAATCCGAATGTCATCTGTCCGCTACCTGAACGCCCTCGCCGGCGCCAGCGCCCTGCTTCTCGTAGGCGCTCACTTCGTTCCCGGCACCGACAAGTCGGGCCCCGTCCTCCTGGCAGCCGTCACCTTCGTGACGCCCGCGTCGAGAGCGGCCGACTCCGCAAAGGCATCGGGCACGTCGTCAGCCATTGCCAACGTCACCAGGACCGCGCTCGACGCATTCACCGGCAGCGTGCGCCCGCTCAGCCGTCCTGAAGCGCTCGAGGATGCATTCCGCAGCTACTTCGCTTACAAGACGTCGCACCCCGACGAAGTTCGCAAGCCGTTTCTCTACTTCGTCGATTACGGCCTGCCGAGCACCGCGCCGCGCGGCTATGTGTTCGACATGGAGTCGCTCCAGGTCGTCGACGGTCCCTTCACGGTCGCACACGGACGCGGCTCGGCGACGTCACAGTACGGGGTCCCAACGCGCTTCTCCAACGCGAATGGCAGCAACGCGACGTCGCTCGGATTGTATGTCGCCAAGTCGACGTATGACTTCCACGGCCATTCGGGCGGACAGTCGTACAGCTCTGTCGGGCTCCGGTTGATGGGCGTCTCCAGCGGCTTCAACGACAATGCGCTCGGCCGTGGAGTCGTGGCGCATGGCGCGCCGTACGTCACGCCCACGAAGGCCGGCCGCAGTGAAGGGTGCCCCGCCATGGAGCCGACGCGCGCGCAGCGGCTGCTGCCCAAGCTCGCCGACGGCGGCATGGTGTTCCTCTTCGCCCCCGACGAAAACTGGATGGCGAGCGACCCCTGGATCGCCGCATCCGGCGACTGAGTCGCGGCTGCAGCCGCCTTCGAAGGGACGAAGCATCACGTCATGAAGCGCGCGCTGCCGCTCGCCTTCGCCGTGCTCGTACCGATGTGCGCGCAGGCACAGTTCACGAGCGGATCCGTAGACGGCATCGTGCTCGACAGCGCGTCACGGAAGCCCGTGGGCCGGCTTGGCGCAGCCATTCCGAACGCGGGCTACAACGTCTACCGCAACAACGTCGATAGCAGCGGACGCTTCCACTACGTGAGCGTGCCGGTCGGCGACCGCGTGTCGCTCGACGTGTACTGCGCACGGGACGAACCCCTTCGGTCGCGCGTCATCGCGCGTGGCAGCATTCCGGTCCGCCCTCGCCAGGGCACCACGGTCGAGATCCTGGTCAACTACGCGGCGTGCTTCGCCCCTATCGCGACGACACAGCGCATCCGCGGCTATGGCTACTACTCACTGTCCAGCAGCGGATCGGGCACGTTCTATCCCTGCAACAGCGAGCCATTGCACACGCTGCTGTCGGAGTGGATCGCGCCGGCGTCGATGACGTTCGCGAGAAGTGCGTATCGCACCCCCGACGCGCCGGTGCGCGCAGCGGGCAAGCCGGCCGACCTCCGCGCGTTCGTGCAGTTCGCCGGCATGCTTCGCGGACCCGGCATCTACGGCGGTGCGTTGCATGCGCCATATGCCATCATCGCCGACAGTCTCTTCCTGGTGGACTCGACGCTGCGCATCGGCTGCCCCAAATCAGAGCCCGCTCCGTCACTCCATCCCGGCACTATCTCGGTTCTCGGCTTCACCAACTGGCGCAAGGTCGACGAACCGACGCCGTGGATGGCCGCGCCGCGCGACTCGTCGAAGGACGTCCCGCCTTCGACACTCGCGAACCATGGCAACGTCGAGTCCTACCTGGTCGACGCCACGGGACACCCTGTCGCCGGAGCGCACATCACGCTCGACCCCGCGGGCCCGAGTGCCGTCACCGACTCGACAGGACGGTTCCTCCTGCGCGACGTGCCGTATGGCCGCTACTCGCTGCACTTCAACCGCTTCGGCTATCGTCCCGACTTCACGCGCTTCACGTTGTCCGCCAACGCCACGCCGCTGATGACGTATCTCACGCCACAGCGCGTGTTCGCCGACCCTGCAGCCGAGTCCGACTCGGCGCGGTACGCCAACACGCCTGGCGCGTACGCTCGCGTGAGGCTGAAAGTCGGCATCACCGTCTTCGGCGAACGGCTTCGTGCGCCGAAGGACAGCACGCGCCGCCCCGCATTCGACCCGCTCGACCCCCGGCTGATCCGGCTCCTCGCGAATGCGAAGGACTGTGGCAGGCCGGCGTATCTCGTGGACGGCTTTCTCACCATGCCGGCGCAGGCGGCGGCAACCGGCGAGTTTCGCCTCAGTGACTTCGCCAGCATCGCCGACGTCGATCTCGTGCAGGTCGTCGCGTCGAAGTCGGTGCTCGACCCGCACGCGAGCGACGACCGCTCCCTGCTGCGCGCATTGCCAGGCACCAGCTGTCGGCCGCTCGTGATGATCTGGACCCGCTACTTCAGGAGCGTGGACTGACGCGTTGACCTGGAGCCCGTGTTGCCCCTCCCAGCCACGCGTGCGAGCTTGCCTTGATGCAATGGGAAGACTTGCCTCGCGAGCAGCTGCTCGACCTCCGCATCAGGAAGCTCGGCCTCAGGCTCGCCGGCACGTGGGTGGACGCATGCGTGGACGATCTCTACGCGGAGCTCACGAGACGCGACATCGCCCTGCGTCCCCACGTCTGGCTCTCCGATGAGTGGTTCTCGCCGACCAACGTGCCCGGCATCGGCATTCCGTTCTACCTCGTGCACCCGCGCCTCATCCGTCTCGAGCGCAGCATGATGCTCGAGGCCGAAGGCGCCTCGCGCACCGAGTGCATGCGCATCCTCCGCCACGAGGCGGGCCACGCCATCCAGCACGGCTATCGCCTGCATCGCCGGCCGACGTATCAACGGATGTTCGGCAAGTCGTCCACGCCGTACCCGCTCTCGTATCGCCCGAAGCCGGCCAGCCGCAACTACGTGCAGCACCTCCGCGCGTATTACGCGCAGGCGCATCCGGACGAGGACTTCGCCGAGACGTTCGCCGTGTGGATGCAACCGAGGGCGCGCTGGAAGCGACAGTACGCCGACTGGCCCGCGCTCCGGAAACTCGAGTACGTGGACGACCTGATGGAAAACCTGCGTGGCCAGCGCCCTCCGGTGAACACGCGCGTTCGCGTCGCACCCATCTCGAAGCTCGACCTGACCCTCCGTGAGTACTACGACGAGAAGCGCGCGTTCTATGCCGTCGACTACCCGAGCACGTACGACACCGAGCTGCGGCGCGTCTTCTCCGACGCGCGGAAGCACGCGAACCGCGAGCTCGCCGCCCGCTTCATCAAGCGACACCGCGCCGAGATTCGCACGCTGGTGTCCCGCTGGACCAACGAATCGGACTTCACCGTGGACCAGCTGCTGCACGACATGATCGGCCGGAGTCGCGAGCTGAAGCTCCGTGTCGGCGGCACCGAGCGGAAAGTGCTCATGGACTTCGCCGGTACGCTCGCCGTTCGCTCGGTCCACTTCCTCTACAGACGACGCGTCTCGATTCCCTTATGAGTCCTTCTCGTCGGAAGCTCCGCGTACTCGTGCTCATCGGGCCCGGCTTCACGCCCCCCGCTGACATCCACGAGCGCAGTGAGCAGGAACGACACGAGTACAAGACCGAATACGACATTCTCACCACACTCAAGGAGCTCGGGCACGACGCTCGGCCCCTCGAAGTGCACGACGAGCTCGCCCCCATCCGGCGCGAGGTCGAGGAGTGGAAACCGCATGTGGTGGTCAACCTGCTGGAGGCGTTCTTCGACCTGCGCGAGTTCGACCAGCACGTGGTGAGCTACCTCGAGCTGCTGCGCGTGCCGTACACGGGGTGCAACCCGCGTGGGCTCGTGCTGGCGCGCGACAAGTCCCTGGCGAAGAAGATCCTCACCTATCATCGCATTCCGGTTCCCAAGTTCGAGGTCGTGCATTCCGGTCGACGCGTGCGTCGCCCGAAAGCGCTCGGCTTTCCACTCATCGTGAAGAGCCTCACCGAGGAGTCGTCGGTCGGCATCGCGCAGGCCAGCGTGGTGTGGAGCGACGAGGAGCTGGAAGCGCGCGTCAAGTTCATCCACGAGAGCATCACGGGCGATGCGCTCATCGAGGAATTCATCGACGGGCGCGAGATCTACGTCGGTGCGCTCGGCAACAAGCGCGTCACCGTGCTGCCGCCATGGGAACTGTTCTTTGAGAACACCGCACCGGGCAGCATGGCGATCGCCACACAGCGCGTGAAGCACAATCTCCAGTACCAGGAGAAGCACGGCATCTCCGAAGGGCCGGCCGACATCACCCCCGCAGCGCGCGACAAGCTGATCGCCACGGTGCGGCGCATCTATCGGGCGCTGTCGCTCGACGGGTACGCGCGCCTGGATTTTCGCCTGCGTGCCGACGGCACCGCGTTCTTCATCGAGGCGAACCCGAACCCCGAGATCGCGCGCAAGGAAGAATTCGCCCAGTCGGCGCTCAAGGCAGGAATGAGCTACAGAAAGCTCATCGAGACCATCATTTCGCTCGGCATCAAGCGCGGCGCGATCTGAAGCCGGCCGTTCTGGTTATGAACGGCCGCTAGCCGGGCCCGCTTGGGCCCAAGTTGCTTTTGCGTTCGCGGTCACTTAAGTACCAAACCGTCATGGTAGTTGGCGCCGGCATGGAATCGGATGGATACCGGCCACCCTTTGATTTCGCGCTCCAATCGTGGAGCTAGAGGTCCGCAGTGGCTGGTCGAGCAAGTCGTGCGTTCGAGGAATCCCCAGAGACGGGGAAGCGCACGTTCTATCACGACGACGAGATGTGGATCGTCGGTGAGCGGCCTGCCAGGGCGTCGGACAGACATCGCACGCCGCACCTCGTCTTCGAATCGGACGCGTGCATCCGCCGTGTCCGAAACTTTCCGAGCGACTGGCGCGACCTCTCCATCGAAGACCTGTACGCGTTGAGCTGGAGTATCTGAGGGCTCAGCCTTCGCCCGACGCACGATGGCGGGGCGTCATGCAGGAACCATATCGAAGCCCGCCTGTGCAAAGTGGTCGTCGAGCGCCAATGCCTGCCGTATTCCGCGCTCGCGCATCACCTCGAAGCTCACGGCGTCTGCGAGACTCAACTGCTGATCGCTGAAGCGGCGCAGCCAGCGGTCCACCGCACCGCGCTCGAGGTCCCGATTCACGAAGACGACGTGATGCGACGCGTCCTGATACAAGCTGTCGAGAAAGCGAAGCCCTTCGCCCGCGCCACGATACCGGCTCAACAGGATCTGCATCTCCGCGACGACCAGATTCGTCGTGAAGAGCTGACGTCCGCCTTCGATCCACTCGGAATACGCAGCCCGCGACGCCGCGTGCTTGGCTTCCCTGGGACTCAGCGCGGCGAACCAGCCGGACGTGTCGAGGAACGCCGGCTTCACCGCGCCTTCTTCATCGGCGCGCGATAGCTCTCCGCGAGCACGGCGTCATGGTCGACCGCGACCGCGGCAGGCCACGGTCCAGCGTTGCTGTCGGAGAGAAAGCGAAGCATCGGCGCCACCGCGCCGCGCTGCTCGCGCGCATAGCACTTGACCCCCCGCCGCAAGATTTCCGCCTTTGACAGTCCGGACTCCTCGGCGAGCCGGTTCAGCAGCGCGCTGTCATCGGGTGCGAGATACACTTGCACCGGCTCGCGCACGAGGCCGGAGCGACGTGGTGATTTTGACATGCCTTCATGTTAACGCGACATATGCATGTACACAAGTACCTTTCACATGCGTCATGTTACAGTTCGTTGCGCGAACGATCCGTGTCCCTTCCGCGTTGCTTCACGTCGGCCAGTTTCAGGCATCGATCACCACGAGGGAGGTAACCATGGGCACCGTCACCGTCGGTCGCGAAAACTCTGCGGACATCGAGCTGTACTACGAGGATCACGGCACAGGGAAGCCCGTCGTCCTGATTCACGGCTATCCGTTGAACGGGGCATCCTGGGAGAGACAGACGTCCGCGTTGCTCGCTGCGGGGCATCGCGTCATCACCTACGATCGGCGCGGATTCGGAAAGTCCAGCCAGCCGACGACGGGTTACGATTACGACACTTTTGCCGCTGACCTCCGCAAGCTCGTGGAGGAGCTCGAGCTGGACGACTACGCGCTCGCCGGCTTCTCGATGGGCGGCGGCGAAGTCGCGCGATACTTCGGCAGGTATGGATCGAAAGGTGTGCGCAAGGCGGTAATCCTCTCCGGGGTTCCGCCCTATCTGCTCGAGGAGCCCGGCAATGCGGAAGGCGTTCCCATCGACGTGTTCAACGGCATCGAGAGCGCGATCGTCGCAGATCGGTACGCGTTCTTCACGGGATTCTTCGGCAACTTCTACAACACCGACGTTCTACTGGGGAAGCGCATCAGCGACGAGGTCGTCAAGGCCAGCTGGAACGTCGCTGTGAGCAGCTCGGCCACGGCCTCCCTCGCCTGTGTGGCAACGTGGTACTCCGACTTCCGGAGTGATGTCGCGAAGATCGATGTACCGACCCTCGTCATGCATGGCGACGCCGACCGCATCCTGCCCATTGCCTCGACCGGCGCACGGACGGCGCGGCTGATAAAGAACGCCCACTACGTCGTCGTGAAGGGAGCGCCACATGGCATGCTGTGGACGCATGCGGATGAGGTGAACAAGGAACTCGTGAAGTTCCTGGCGTAGCGTCGGCATCTTTTCGTGCAGACCAAGATCATGGCACCCATTGCCTCCCAAGGGCCGGTCGCCGCGCTCGGGACTTCACGCGACCATGCGTGCTGCCTGGCCGCGCCCAAAGCGGAGAAAGAGCAGGAGAATGATCGGGAAACCGATTCCCAGTATCGTCGAGAAGATCGACATCCGTGGGAGGAGCACACCGATCAGCACGAACACTGTGAGACAGGTGATCGCCGCACCAAGCGCCAATGCCGGCGCTCTCGCCGACCGTACAGCTTGCGCGACGCCGGCGGCGAGGAGCAGCACTCCGGCGACCACCCCCACCGCCACTGCGAATAACGCAGCACCGTCGAATCCAGCCGCCGCCGCCGCGCGGCCCTCGGCCAGCGCGTTCACTGTTTCAAACGTACCAATGAGAATGGACAGGATTGCCATGGTCACTCGCATTGCGATGCCCTCCGTGAATTGACTGTCTCGTTGCCACTGCGATCTCCACGATTGCACTCGCAGTGGCGGCGCACTGCGCGCGACGTCCCAACTGCACTCGACCCAGAAGCGCAGGCCACGCAATCCAGATCGACGCTGGTCCCGGAAGACCAGCATCATCTCGCGACCGTAGGCCATCCGGAAATCGGCGGGATAGGCGCGCAGAAGGACTGCGAAGACCCGCTCCGCCGCGCTCATGCCGGCCTCACCCCGATCAGCTTCTTCTGTCGCGCGACGCGAACGACAGCCTCGAGGCGACGCGCTTCGGCTTTCGCCACGGACAGGCCGAACTTCGTGATGCGGTAGTAGCGTCGTCGCTCGTCGCCCATCTCGGGGTCCGTTCGCTCGGCGCCCTCGTCGACGAGCCCCTCTTCCAACAGACGCTTCAGCGATCCGTACAGCGTGCCCGCTCCGAGACGCAGGGTGTGCTCGCTGCGCTCCGTCACTTCCGTCATGATCGCGTAGCCATGGCGCTCGCCGTCGACCAGCGCCATGAGGATCTGGAAGGTTGCGGGCGTGAGCGGGAGGTACGATTCCGGGGAGCGAGGACCCCCAGCGGGCCTTGGCATTGTCGCCTCGTGTGATGTCGACACTCAGTCGCGTGTTGATATATCGCGTGCCGATATAGTAGGCCAATCTAGTGCGTGATTTTCGCGTGTCAATCCGGTTCGTGTCGATTCCTCGTCGAGCCGATCGCAACGCTAATGTCGCTTGCCGTCGTCTGGATGACACGCCTGGTCCACGACCACCGCGCTGGCGAGGAGCAGCACCGCGTCCTCGCCATCGGCGATCTCGATGCCATAGGTATCTGTCCATGCGAACCAGCGTTTCGACACCGTTGCCACCGTCCGGCCGCTACGGGTGAACGCATACTCGTGATCCATGAAGTCGCCCTCGGCCTCCAGAGCGTTCGGGCCGGGCACATCGACGGTGAACCGGTGGTGAAACAGCGCGAACAGTTCCTTCTTCACCACCGCCGCGAGCTCGCCGTCGCGGTGGATCTCGTACGTCTTGCCCCATGCGAGGAGGCGCTGCTTGATGAACGCGAGCTCGTTCCGCTCGAGGTCCTGGAACGAGAGCTGGTCGCCGATGCTGAACCCCTTGCCGTCGACGAAGTACAGGTCGCGCTCGTTCTCGTCCTTGATGTAGAAGTCGTCGCCCCAGGAGAAAAGCTTTTGCTTGAGTAGGTAACGCATGCCTCAGCGGGTTTGGGCGTGAGCAAAGCGTGAACGGCGGGATCGGAGTGGAGATACCCATGTCAGGACGCGTCCACCGGCACATTCAGAGAGCGATACGATACTTCACGCTCGGCGCGCCGCCATACCCCGGCGGCTTGAGAAAATGTTCGACGACGACGCCTCCGTTCGCCTCGATCACGCGACGCGATGCGGCATTCGACTCGTCGGTCGTGAGCTCGACCCAAGGCAGTCCCTCGAGTCGAGCGTCGGGCAGCAGGAGCGTGAGTGCCTTCGTCGCAAAGCCCTGCCCGCGCTTCCACGGAACCACCGAATAGCCGATGTGGCCAAGGCAGGTGGGTGGCAGGTCGGTGGTCCCGGGCTGCCAGCGGAAGCCGATGGTTCCGCAGAAGTCGCCATCCCACATCCACTTGTGATAACCGGGCAAGCGCGCAACCTGCCGGCCATCGGGCAGGTCGATTGGCGGACCGTTCGCCTCGCGGTCGACCTGCTCCGCGATGAACTTCGCGGGATCCCGGCGAATCGCTTCCAGTTCTTCACGCCCTGCTTCGGGACGCAGGTTGTCCGGCGACCACCCCTGCTCCAGCGCAGCGGCGTAGCTTGGCAAGTGAGACTCGGCCGGGTACACGAGTTCGAAGTTCGAAAGGCTCATGCGAGGAACTTACGCGCCGTCATTGTGTCGCGATCAGTGCGACGCGTGTGAGTGCCGGCGGCCTGCGATCGAGAGTGCGTCGCCGTAGCCGTCGTAGGCGTTGGCATCGGTCTCCGGCGAACGTGCACGGGACGGGAATGCGCGCGGCGCGATGCGTGCTGTGGACACGGCCATGACTCAGCGCTCCCACATCAACCGCCAGTGGCTCCTCGCCGAACGACCGACGGGAGAGCCGACGAGCGAGACATTGCGCCTCGCCGAGACACCCGTGACGGCAGCAGGGGATGGACAGTTGCTGTTGCGCACGGTGTTCCTTTCACTTGACCCATACATGCGCGGGCGCATGAGCGACGCCCCGTCGTACGCCGCGCCTGTTGCGATTGGCGACGTGATGGTGGGGGGCACGGTGTCGCGCGTCGTGGAGTCGCACATCCCCGCTTTCGCGACGGGCGACTGGGTGCTGTCGTACAACGGCTGGCAGGACTACGCGGTGTCCGACGGCCGTGGCGTCACGAACCTCGGCAAGTCACCCGCGCACCCATCATGGGCCCTTGGCGTCCTCGGCATGCCGGGGTTCACGGCGTGGGCCGGCCTCACCCTCATCGGACGGCCCAAGTCGGGCGAGACCATCGCCGTGGCCGCTGCGACCGGGCCCGTCGGCGCCACGGTCGGACAGATCGGCAAGCTCCTCGGCTGCCGGGTCGTTGGTGTCGCGGGTGGCGCGGAGAAATGCGCTTTCGCGGTAGACACCCTCGGATTCGATGCGTGCCTGGACCATCGAGCGCCCGACCTGCGTGGCCGGCTCGCTGCAGCCGCCCCCAATGGCATCGACGTCTACTTCGAGAATGTCGGCGGTGCCGTGTTCGACGCCGTGCTCCCACTGCTGAATTCACGGGCGCGCATTCCGCTCTGCGGACTCGTGTCGCAATACAACGACACGCACCTGCCCGACGGCCCGGATCGCACTGGCTGGCTCATGGGGCAGATCCTGCGCAAGCGCATCACCGTGCAGGGCTTCATCGTCTTCGACGACTTCGGCCCGAGATACCCCGAGTTCGCCGCGGCCATGCAGGGCTGGATCGCGGACGGAAAGATCATCTATCGCGAGGACGCCGTGGACGGACTCGAGAACGCGCCCGAGGCATTCGTCGGAATGCTGCGCGGCGACAACTTCGGCAAGCGCGTGATTCGCGTGGGAGACAGTGACGTAAAATGACGAAGAAGATCCTGATGGTGCTCACCTCGCACGACCAGCTTGGCGACACGGGAAAGAAGACCGGCTTCTGGCTCGAGGAGTTCGCTGCGCCCTATTACGTGTTCAAGGATGCGGGCGCGGACGTCACACTTGCGTCGCCGAAGGGTGGTCAGCCGCCGCTGGACCCGAAGAGCGACGACGCCGACGCGCAGACCGACGACACTCGCCGGTTCAAGGCCGATAATTCGGCGCAGCGCGTGCTCGCGACGACCGTCAAGCTATCGGAGGTAAAGGCCGATGGCTTCGACGCGGTCTTCTATCCCGGCGGTCACGGACCGATGTGGGATCTCGCCGAGGACGCCGACAGCCGCCGGTTGATCGAGGCGTTCGCGAAGAAGGGGCAGCCCATCGGCGCGGTCTGCCATGCGCCGGCCGTGTTCCGTCACACCGACGGCCCCGATGGAAAGAAGCTGGTGGCGGGCAAGCGCGTGACGGGATTCACCAACACCGAGGAGTTGGGTGTTGGGCTCACCGACGTCGTGCCGTTCCTCCTGGAGGACATGCTGAAGCAGAACGGCGGAAAGTACGAGAAGGGCGCCGACTGGGGGAGCTACGTGGTGCGCGATGGCATGCTCGTGACGGGGCAGAATCCGGCGTCGTCGGCCGCGGCCGCGAAGGAGTTGCTCATGCTGCTCGGTTAGTCGCGAAACAAGCAAGTCAGCGGGTCAGAGGGTCAGCGGTCAGACCTTCCCCTGATCCGCTGACCCTCTTCCCGCTGACCCTCTTCCGACAGCTATGATTTGGCGCGATGCACCGATCGGCTACTGCACCGCGTTGATCATGTCGAAGATCGGCAGGTACATGGCGACCACCATGCCACCAACCACCACGCCGAGGAACACGATCATCACCGGCTCCATCAACGACAGCAGGTTCGACACCGCCGCATCCACTTCCTCATCGTAGAAGTCGGCGATCTTCGACAACATCTCATCGAGTCCGCCTGTCTGCTCACCGACCGCGATCATCGAGATGACCATCGGCGGGAACACATTCGACTTCTGCAGCGGCGCCGAGATCGTCTCACCACCAGCGATCGACGTGCGCGACTCCATGATGGCATCCGAGATCACTCGGTTGCCCGCCGTCTTCGCCGTGATCTCCAGTCCATCGAGAATCGACACGCCCGATCCAATCAGCGTACCGAGCGTGCGAGTGAACCGCGACACAGCTGACTTGCGGAGCACGTCGCCGAGCACGGGCGCCTTGAGCATCAGCTTGTCGATCATCAGCTTGCCGTCGCTGGTGGCGTAGTACTTCTTGAGAAAGAATACGCCGGCCACGACCGCCGCCACGGTGACCAACCCGCCGATGCCGCGCAGGAACTTCGACATTTCGATGACGACGCGCGTCGGCAGCGGCAGCGGAAGTCCCACGCTCGCGAACATCTTCTCGAACACGGGAATGACGAAGATGAGCAGCACGCTGATGGCGATGAACGCGACGCTCGAGATGACGCCAGGGTAGATCATGGCGCCCTTCACCTTGCGGACGAGGGCGTCGTTCTTTTCCATGAACGTCGCGAGACGCATCAGGATGGTGTCGAGAATACCACCCGCCTCACCGGCGGCCACCATGTTGACATAGAGCTCGCTGAACGC